>CAYOTY010000160.1:0-5235 GCA_964406995.1 uncultured Microbacterium sp. | reverse complement strand
GGCGACGCCCAGTCGATCCTGCGCGTCGGCGACCTCACCCTCAACGAGGACAGCCACGAGGTCGATCGTGCCGGCACCGAGATCGAGCTGACCGCCACGGAGTTCGAACTCCTGCGCTACATGATGCGCAATGAGCGCCGCGTGCTCTCCAAGGCCCAGATCCTCGATCGGGTCTGGAGCTACGACTTCGGGGGCAAGTCCTCGGTGGTCGAGCTCTACATCTCCTATCTGCGCAAGAAGATCGACGCCGGCAGGACCCCGCTGCTGCACACCGTGCGGGGTGTCGGTTACATGATCAAGGCGCCGCAGTGACCTCTCCGCCGACGAGGCATCGCCCGCTCCGGCTGCAGACGCGGCTGATGGCGGCGGTCATCGGCATCGTCGGCCTCATCCTGGTCGTGGTCGCCGCGGTCACCAGCGCCACGCTCGGCACGACGCTGGAGAGCCGGCTCGACGAGCAGCTGCACTCGGCGACGAACGACGTCGCGCACTGGACCGAGGCGCTGATCGCCAGCGAAGGGCTCCTCCCCAGTGGCGAGGAGGTGACCGCGGCCCACGTGCTCTCCGGGCGCTCGGTGCCGCCGGGACTGCTCCTGGCGATCGCGACGGCCTGGGGCGGAGCCAGCGGAGCCGTCGTCCAGCCGACGAGCGCGGACACCGGTCAGATCGTGGCCCTGGACGTCCAGGACCTGCGGGCCATCCACGCCGCCGTCGGCCGCGGCGAGAAGATCGCCACCGTGCTCCTGAGCAATCACGGCTCCTACCGGGTGACGGTCGCCGAGACGCGCGTCGGGGTCATCGTCGTGGGGCTCCCCCGCACCGAGAACCTGCGCACGCTGGGGAGCCTGTTCACCACCATCGCCCTCGCCACCCTGGGCGGGCTCATCCTGCTGGCGGCGACGACGGCGATCACCGTCCGGGTGAGCCTCAGGCCCCTCCGGGCGGTCGCGGCCACCGCTGCGCGCGTCGCGAACCAACCGCTGGCATCCGGTGCGGTGTCGATCACCGAGCGGGTGCCGGCCGAGCAGGCGGACCCCCGCACGGAGACCGGCGCGGTGGGCGCATCATTGAACACCCTGCTCGATCACGTGGACGCCTCCCTCTCGGCCCGTCAGCACAAAGAGGAGCAGATGCGGCGCTTCGTCGCCGACGCCAGCCACGAGCTGCGCACCCCGCTCGCGTCGATCCGCGGCTACTCCGAGCTCTCGCTGAAGGCGCTGGAGAAGGAGGCCTCCGATCCGAAGAGCACTCGCATGGCGCTGGAGCGCATCCAGGCGCAGTCGCTGCGGATGACCCGGCTCGTCGAGGACCTGCTGCTGCTGGCACGCCTGGACGAGGGCCAGGAGCTCGTCTACGGCACGGTCGATCTCGGCCGGCTGGCCCTGGAGGCGCTCGCCGACGCCCGGCCGACCGGTCCCGCGCACCACTGGATCATCGAGGTGCCGGACGAGCCCGTCGCGGTCAGGGGCGATGCGGGCCGCCTGCATCAGGTCGCCGCCAACCTTCTCGCCAACGCCCGAACGCACACCCCGGAGGGCACGACCATCACGGTGAGCGTGAGCGAGGAGGCGGATGCCGGCATCCTGCGCGTCCACGACGACGGCCCGGGGATCGACCCGGCGCTGCGCGAGGAGCTGTTCTCCCGCTTCGCCCGCGGCGACGCCTCCCGGGCGCGCAGGACCGGCGGCACCGGGCTCGGCCTGGCGATCGCGAAGGCCATCGTGGACGGCCACCGCGGCGAGATCGAGGTCGAGAGCGACCCGGGCAGCACGACCTTCATCGTGCGGATCCCGGCGGCGGAGCCACCTTCCGGAGCATGAGCCCGTTTCCGCGCGGGGTTTCTCGCGCGGACCGGGCTTCCGGGTCGCTCAGTAGCCGGCGAAGGCGTCCGTCGTCAGCGACCGCGCACGCTGCAGTGCCGGCGCAAGATCCGCGATCAGCCGCGGCGGACCGGAGACGTAGGCGTGGCGCTCGGCCAGATCGGGCACCGTGCGCAGCAGCCCCTCGGCATCCAGCCGCGTCCCGCCCGCCCAGCGCCACGTGTCGGCGAGGTGCGCAGGGGCGTCGCGGGTGAAGACCACGACCTCGGCGCCGGTGGCCTCCAGCTCCTCGCGGAAGGCGAGCTCGGACGCCTCGGACGCCACATAGACGAGCACGGCGTTGCGCGCCTGCCCGCGCTGAGCCGCATCGCGCAGCTGGGAGACGAAGGGCGTCACCCCGATGCCGGCCGCGACCAGCAGCACCGGGAGGTCGTTGCGGGGCAGCACGAAGTCGCCCCACACCCCGGTGACGGCGAGCACGTCGCCGGGCTCGGTGGCCGCGAGCGCCCGTTTGAAGCTCGAGGGATGCTTCTGCCCGCCGTCGCGGTAGGCGATCCTCAGCGTCGGCAGATCCTGCGGCGTGGAGACGATGCTGAACTCGCGGCGGGTGCCGCGCGCGTCGGGGCGGCGGTGCGGAACGTCGAGCTCGAGGTACTGACCGGGGGTGAACGACAGCGCGCCCTTGGCCCGGAAGGTGAGCGCGAGCACGGTCGGGGTGACGTGCTCGCGGCTCTGGAAGGTCAGGCGCACGGCGGTGCGGAGGGCGAAGGCGAAGGCGAGGAGGTTTCCGATGAGGAGGGCGCGCTCGGCGCCGAGGCTGAAGAGCCCCGCGACCTGGATCGGCCAGCCGGCCAGCACGCCCACCAGACCCGCGACGGCGAACTGCTGCACACGCCGGGGCGGGAGGGTGAGGGGCTCGGAGAGCATGAAGGCGCCGAGGAAGAGGAACGGCGACTGCACGAGCGCGAGGTATCCTGCCGCCCAGACGTCGAAGGCGATTCCCGCCTGCTCCGCCTGGAAGGCCTGCCGCACGACGGCGGTGCCGACGGCGACGAGCACGAACACCAGCACGACCCGGAGCTTCTCCGTGCGCCACAGCACCGCGAGCCCGAGCACCGCCACCGCGATCGAGAGCGCCGGGGTGCCCACCCACCACGAGGAGTCGGCCAGTGGCGTGAGCGTGACCACCCCCGCCCCGAACGCCGCCGGGTTGAAGATGTGCCGGCCGCGCCACGCGATGAGATACTTCGAGGCGCTCGCGACGACACCCGCGACGGCGATGCCTGCGAGACCCGAGAGCTCCAGGCTCGGGCGCAGCACGAACAGGAGGATCGCCGCGGTCACCAGGGCGGACTCGATGCGGTTCGGCAGGTGCAGGATCCGGTGCGCCGCGGCGTCGGTCGCCGCCGTCACCAGCGAGAGCACGACGAAGGTCACCGCGATCTCGACGGGGTCCGGCCCGACCAGGTCGAAGAAGGAGAGGACCATGGCGACGAGGGTGAGGGTGCCGAGGGCAGCCAGCACGAGCCGGTACATCGAGACGGCGCCCAGCAGCGCCAGGACGCGCTGCCGGATCGCGGTGAGGGTGAGTGCCATCCTTCGAGCCTAGGGCGTGTCTGACAGACCCGTCTCAGGTGAAGAGCTCACCGGCGAAGGCGGGAGACCATTCGACCCGGCCCGCCGTCGTCAGCCGCACCCATTCCACGTCCCACTGGGCCGCCAGCGCCGGGCCGCCGTCGAAGAAGAGGGCGGTGGCGACGGCATCCGCGGCCATCGCCGTGGGGGCGATCGCCCAGGTCGCCGCGATCGCGCGCACGGGCAGTCCGGTGCGCGCGTCGAGGACGTGATGCAGCCCCTCCCCCCAGGCGCGCCGGTTCGTCGCCGAGGCGCACAGCGCCTGATCGCGCACCTCGACGATGCCGATCGCCCGGGTCCGGTCGTAGGGGTGCTCCAGTCCCACCCGCACCTCGGCGCCGCGCACCGCCAGGTCGCCGCTCGCATCGACGACGATGCTGCCGTCGAGCCCTGCCAGCTCGTTCATCACGAGGTCGACGAGCCTCCCCTTGCCGAGCGCGCCGACATCGATCAGCGCCGGCTCCGCGAGGGCGAGGGAGTCCTCGTCCCAGCGCAGCAGCGCCTCCCAGTCGGCCGGGGCGGCGACGGGCTCCCCCGGCCGCAGCGACGGCGCGGCGTCATAGCCGAGCCGCACCAGGCTCTCCCCCACGAGAGGGTTCACCGCGCCGCCCGTCGCCGCCGACAGCGCTGCATAGGCGTCGAGCATCGGGGCCGCGTCCGGCGGAGCCGGCACCGCACCGCCCTCCTCGGCGAGACGGGCGACCGTCGAGTCTGCGCGAAAGCGGGACCAGTCCGCGTCGAAGGCGGCGATGCGGCCCTTGACCGCCTCGCGTACGGCATCCGGCACCGGCACGGACGTCTCGACCTCCCAGCCGGTGCCGATCGCCTCGAAGCGCCAGGGCGTCACCGGGATGAGGCCTGCTCTTTGATCGCCTCGACCGCCTCGTTGAAGCCGCGACTGGTCAGCGAGGAGCCGGCCACCCGCTGCACGGAGATCTCGTCGATCGATCTGCCGACGACCTCGTCGGAGATCCCGCCGATGAACTCCCCCTGGAACTGACGGCTCTCCGCCGCCTGCGGGTCGCCGACGACCTCGACATCGGCGATCACGCCCTCCTCGAGCATGATCGTCACCGTCACCCGCTCGAGCGTCTCGGGGGTCTGATAGAGGCCCTCGGCCGTGTAGGTGCCGTCGGCGTAGCCGCCGGGCTCCTCCGGGGCCTGCGGTTCGATCTCGGCGGGGGCGGAGCAGCCGGCCAGCACGGCGATGCCCGCGACGGAGGCGAGCGCGGCGCCCTTGCGGACGGACGTGTTCACTGTCATCTCGGTGCTCCCTTCGGCGGATGTCCTGGACCTCAGCGTAGGGATGCAGCTTATGGCTGTCCTGTGCCTCGGCAGAGAATTCGGCCGCCTGATCGCCCCAGGAGGGCCGCCTAGGCGTCGCCGCCGAACATGCTGGTGACCGACCCGTCCTCGAAGACCTCGTGGATCGCACGGGCCAGCAGCGGCGCGATCGGCAGGATCGTCAGGCCCGGGAACCGGCGAGACTCCGAGAGCGGGATCGTGTCGGTGACGACGACCTCGTCGATCGCGGAGTCCTGCAGGCGCTCGGAGGCGGGGTCGCTGAAGATCGGATGCGTCGCCGCGACGATCACCTTGCGGGCGCCATCGGCCTTCAGCGCCTGCGCGGCCTTGACGATCGTGCCACCGGTGTCGATCATGTCGTCCACGAGCAGGCAGGTGCGCCCCTCGACCGTGCCGACGATCTCATGCACGGTCACCTGGTTGGCGACCTTCGGGTCGCGGCGCCGCTGGCGATCATCCACAAGCGCCGCGACCC
>CAYOTY010000159.1:0-5242 GCA_964406995.1 uncultured Microbacterium sp. | reverse complement strand
CGATGATCTCCCACAGACAGTGCATGAGCCCCGGAGAGCCGTTCGAGCCGATATACATGCCCGGACGCTTGCGGACCGCTTCGAGCCCCTCGAGAACCTGGAGGTGATGGGCGGAGTATTCAGCAGTCACAAGGATTCATTCTATTTGCGCGGCGGTGCGGAGAGCCGGAGACACTCCCTGCGGCACGCGCCTCGGACCTCTTTCGTACGCGGTGAGCGAAACACGCCCTCTCACGGGCATTCCCCCAGCGGTGGCGTGGTTGTATTGAGCACACGCCACGCAGAGCCGACACGAAGGGGGCAGTGACATGAACGCAACGACTGAACGTGAGGCCGTCGGCGCCTCGTACCGTCTCACGGCCGCCGACCGCTGCGACTCCTGCGGCGCGCAGGCGTACATCGCAGCCGATGTGAACGGCTCCGAGCTCCTCTTCTGCGGTCACCACGCCCGCAAGTACGAGGAGAAGCTGCGTGCGATCGCCACGAGCTGGCACGACGAGAGCGCCCGTCTCTACGAGGACCGCCCCGGGGCCTGACCACCCGCGACGTAGCGCCGCGGCAGACGCGGCGAGAAGCGCAGCACGACCTCCTCGCCGACCGTGCCGAGGATCTCTGCGGCATCCGTCGCGGTGAGAACCGCACGCTCCCCGAGCACCGGGATCTCCTGGCCGGCCGCAGCGCCGTCCCAGACCTCGACCGCGGTCTCGGTCTGCGTGATCGACAGGACGCGGCGCGGACCCGCCTCGGTCACCACCTCCAGACGACCCGCCAGACGTGAGTCCAGGCCGTCCAGGCTGCCGACGCCGAGCGTCACCCTGTCTGCTCCGACCGCGGTCACGGGAGCGAGCAGGGTGCCGATCGGCCGGATGCCGAGCTCCTCGTCGCCGGGTCCGCCGGCGGGCCGGATCCCGTAGGCGAAGGCGCCGATGCGCACCAGGTCGAAGCGGAACTCGGGCCGCGCGAAGGAGGCCGCGCTCGCGGCGAGGTGCCGGAGTGCCCCGGGAGCGTCAAGGGCGGCTGCGGCGACGAGGAAGGCCTCGCGCGCCCGGTCGTCCTCCTCGTCGGATGCCTCGGCGATGTGGCTCCACACGCCCGCGATACGGAGCATGCCGCGCTCCTGCGCGCTCCGCGCCTCCTGCACCGCCTGCGGCCACTCCTCGGGCAGGATGCCGTTGCGGCGAAGACCCGTGTCGATCTTCAGATGGACGCGGGCGGTGAGCCCTCGCTCCGCGGCCCGGCGGGAGACCTGGGCGATCAGCTCGCGGGTGCCGAGCCCGAGGTCCAGCCCGGCGCTCAGTGCCGCATCGATGTCGTCGCCGTGGTAGACCGTCCAGGCGAGCACGCGGGCCTCGGCACCCGCGACGCGCCGCACCTCCAGGGCCGTGGCCACGTCGAACGTCCCGAACCAGGTGATGCCCTCCGCCCGCGCGGCCTGCACGATCCGTGCGAGCCCGTGTCCGTAGGCGTCGTCCTTGACGACGAGCAGATGCTCCGCGGGAGCGACCTCCTCCCGGATGCGGCGGAGATTGCTCCCCAGGGCCGCGAGATCGACCTCGAAGACGGCGGTCATGAGTACCTCCGCTGCGCACGCGCACCGACGAGGCTGACGATCTCGGCGGCATCCATCCCTGTGCTCTTGGTCCACCTGGCCAACGAGGGCTCTCCCCGTTCGGGGTCGCCGAAGAACACGGCATCCTGGCCTCGGGCGACCTCTCTCGCGGCGAGGTCGACGACGCAGGCGTCCATGGCGACGCGTCCGACGATCGGGGCCTCCTGCCCCTCGATGCCGACGACCGCGCGGTTGCCGAGTTCCCGCAGGACCCCCTGAGCGTACCCGCCGGAGATCAGCGCCACGGTCGTGTCGCGTTCGGCACGGAAGGTGTAGCCGTAGGACACGCCTTCGCCCTCCCGGAGCGACTTCACGCTGAGCACGCTGCCGATGAGCGACATCACCGGGCGCCCGGCACCGCCCGGAAGACCCCAGAGGGTCTCCGCCGAGGCGAGAGGGGCGGCGGGATCGGTCGTGAGAAGCTTCTCCTCGATGCCTGACAGCCCCGGCAGGTCTGCGTGATCCACGAGCACGGTGAGCCCTGCGGCCGTCACGACGGGGGCGCACGCGGCCGCTCCGTGCCCCCAGGCGTCATAGCGGAGGTCTGCGATGACCCGGCCCGCCCGCCTCGCGAGAAGCCCCGCGTTCGCGCGGAGCGCCTCGCGCGAGATCCGGGCCTGCACCGGATGGCTCCGATCGCTCATTGCGGCTCCGCTACCAGGTCATCACGGCTTCGTGTGCCGGCCGTGTGCCGGTGCGAATGCCCGTCGCCGTCACGCGCGTCTCGTAGAGACCGGGAATCCAGTTGCCCTCGATGAGGATCGGCCGCTCCGGGCCGACGGCCACGTCCCAGCCGACGTAAGGCACGTCGGGAAGCACCCGTGCCGCCTGGTCGATGAGCTCGAGGACCTCGTCCCACAGCGGCACCTGGAAGTCCGGGACCGACTTCCCCGAGTCGGGGTGCGTGGGGTAGAAGGTGCTGTTCTTGCCGGAGTGCCCCTGGCCCACCGCGCGCCCGTCCTCATCGAGCATCGAGAAGAACCCGCCCCAGGTGAACTGGTCGCTCACCGCGCCGCGGCCGAACTTCTGCACCCGGGAGAGGATGTGCACCCTCTCGCCGTCGAAGTACGACACCACACGGGTCGTGTTGACGGTTCCCGGGCAGTACTCGGCGAGATACGGATGCTGCACGATCGCCTCCTCGACCAGCAGCTGCCCCTTGGCGACGAGCTCCTCGTAGAAGGCCGGCCAGTCGGCGATCTCATCGGCCTGATAGCGGAAGACGCCCTTGCCCTCGCGGCTCACCGGCTCCTTGGCGATGAGCACCGGGTGCCGGGTGGCGAAGTCCTCCAGCTCGGCCGCACCCGCCTCGGAGAGGTCGATCCACTCGCGCCGGGCGAACTCCGCGAAGCGGCGGTGGAAGGCGCGCTTGTCCTCGAGCGTACGCGCCGCCTCGCGGTCGTTGAGCTTGACGGCCAGATGGTGCTGGATCAGAGAGGTCATGAAGGTCTTGCGCTCGGCCGGGGTGAGGGCGGCGAAGTCCGCCTCGTAGTAGTCGATGAACGCGGTGTCGTGGAAGGCGGCCCACCACATCATGTCCAGCGCGACGAGGGGCATGGAGCGCCCCTGCTCATCGGCGATCTGCCGGGCGAGCGTGGTGACCCGGGAGGGCGAGAAGCGACGCAGACGACCACGAAGGTACTTCGCGCGTGCGGAAAGGTCGATCTTCATCGTGGCGTGGCTCGGCTTCCTCGGTGCGGAGGCGGCGGTGGGGCCGCCACGGGACCTCTCAAGTATAGCCGTGAGGGCCCTCGCGAACCCCGGGTCACGGACGGGCCGGCGACCCGGATGCCGCGTGATAAATTCGAGTCCATGGGTCAACTCTCGGTGCGCGTGCGCTATCTTCTGGGGCGCGCCCGGCGTCTGAGCCCCGCCAATCTCGCCGAGTTCACCGGGCACGTCAAACGCGTCTCCAAGGCACCGACGCCGGTCATCATCGCCGACATGCTGTGGTGCTCGATCCGCTACGACATGGGCTTTCGCGACTACGCGGTCTGGGACATCCGCCTTCTCAAGGGCAAGGAGCGCGCGACCTGGATGACCCATCCCAAGTCCTTCCGCATCACTAAGATGCTCAACAGCCCGGAGGCGAAGGAGCTCGTCGAGGACAAGCGCCGCTTCTACCGGGACTTCGCCGACGACATCCAGCGCGAGTGGGTCGATGTCCGCGATGTCGGGCTCGCCGAGCTCGAGGCATTCCTGAAGCGGCATGAGCGGGTGCTCGCCAAGCCTGCGGACGGCTTCGGAGGCGGCGGGATCGATCCCGTGGACACCGCGGGGATCACCGACGTCGCCGCCTGGCGCGAGGCGCAGATCGCCAAGAACCAGACCCTGCTGGAAGAGCTGCTCCCCCAGCATCCGGATCTCGCCGCCCTCTACCCCGGCAGCGTCAATACGATCCGGCTGATCACCTTCCTCGATCCTGCCGGGGAGTTCCATGTGTTGGCCTCGGTGCTGCGCATCGGCAACGGCGGCGTGATCGACAACTTCGCTGGCGGGGGCATGTTCACGATGCTCGACGATGACGGCGTCGCCCTCTACCCCGCGGTCGACAAGCAGAGTCACGTGTTCGAGAGGCACCCGGTGACGGACGTGGAGATCACGGGCTTCTCGGTGCCGATGTATCCCGAGGCCCTCGCCTTCGTTGAGCGCCTGGCACGCGCATTCCCGCAGGTCCCCTACATGGGATGGGACGTGGCGATCACGCCGGAGCGTCCGGCGATCATCGAGGCCAACCACAACTCGAGCGTGTTCCAGATGAAGCCGACGGTCTCCGGCATCCGCACCGGGCTCCTCTCGCGCTACCGCGAGGCGACCGGCCTAGACCTGTAGGCGCGAGAGCGTATCAGTCGATACGGACGATGCCCATCGGCGTGGACTGGTGGCGCTGGCCCAGCGGATTGTCCTGCAGGATCTCGACGAGCCTCTTCTCCCCTGCGCCGTCCAGCGTCGATCCGAGGATGTTTCCGCCGATGTCGTTGATGTCGACCACGGCGACGTCCACGCTCACCGGGAGAAGGGACTGCAGCCTGGTCGCGACCTCGCGCGGCTTCTCCGGACCCAGCACGACCGCCTGGTTGTAAGGCGGGATCGTGTGCTTGGTCGGTCCGTCGATGGCACGCGCCCTGTCGCCGGCGATGCGGTAGAAGTCTCCCCGTCGCCCGAAGAGCTTGGTGACCGCCGCCACGCCCGCGGCGAAGAGGATGCGGGGCGTGCCGCACTCGCGCAGGGCCATCTCCATCGTCTCGGGCATGCCCAGGCCGATGCCGTAGCTCGTCCTGGTCACGTACTTCGACAGGAAGCGCGCCAGCGCCCGGGGCTCGATCTCGTCGAGCATGTACGAGCGCCCCTGCGTGATGGCCACGATCTTCTCCGTGACGAAGAGGATGTCACCCGCGCGCAGCTGCTCGGCGGCGTAGCGGCGGACGATCTCCTCGAGGTCGTCCCCGGGCATGACGACGTGCGTCTGCAGCGGAATGCGCTGGTACCGGCTGCCGCCGACCTCGGCGACGAGATCCTTGCCCTCGTTCGCCTGCGGGGCGCTCATTCGAGATAGTCCCGCAGCGACTGGGAGCGGCTGGGGTGGCGGAGCTTGGCCATCGTCTTCGACTCGATCTGACGGATGCGCTCACG
>CAYOTY010000158.1:0-5371 GCA_964406995.1 uncultured Microbacterium sp. | reverse complement strand
CGTCCGCACCCCATGCCGGGCCGATGTAGGAGGAGGTGACCTCGTCCAGGGGCACCTCGTAGGCGTCCGACAGCGCCCTTCTGACGGCCTCGGTCTCCGGGTTCGTCATCTGGTCGGTCTGCACGCGCACGTCGGTTCCGCCCACGATCACGACCTTCGTCGTCGCCGCCGGCACCACCTCTCGCACCGCAGCCGATGCGATGTCCTGATCCGTGCTCGAGGGCGCGGCCACCACGAACTGGGATCCGCCGGTGAACTCGATCGAGAACTGGACGCCCTTCGTGAAGGGGATGATGATCGAGCCGACCACCAGCGCGAGGGCGATGATGAACCACAGGCGCCGCTTCGCGACGAACGGGTACGAGCGCTTCCCCGTGTAGAGATCGTTGCCGAATTCGTTCCAGCCCATCAGGCGTCCCCCTCTTTCCCTGATGCGCCGCCGGCGGCTTCTGCGCGTTTTCGTTCTGCGATGGTCTGACGCCTCTCGGCCTCGCGACGGGAGCGCGCCGTCCTGGCGGCCTTCCCCTCGGTCCCCGCCTCGACTCTGCGATACTCGGTACGCGTGTGGAACACGGCACCCAGCGCCTCCGGATCCATGCCCGAGAGCGGGTGCCCCTGGCCGAAGAATCTCGTCCGCGCCAGCAGCTGCATGACCGGGTGGGTGAAGGCGATGAAGATGATCACGTCGAGGATGGTGGTGAGTCCGAGCGTGAAGGCGAAGCCCTTCACCGTGGAGTCGGCGAGGATGTACAGCACGACGGCGGCGAGGACGTTGATCGACTTGGAGATGTAGATCGTCCGCTTCGCACGGGCCCAGCCGTCCTCCACCGCGACGGTGATGCCCTTGCCGTCGCGCATCTCATCGCGTATTCGCTCGAAGTACACGATGAAGGAGTCGGCACAGAAGCCGATCGAGACGATGAGGCCGGCCACACCCGCCAGCGACAGGCGGAATCCGATCCGCCAGGCGAGGATCGCGATGAGGATGTAGGTCAGCACCGCCATCACCACGAGGGAGGCGATGATCACCACGCCCAGCGTGCGATAGCTCAGCAGCGAGTAGAGCGCGACCAGCCCCAGACCGATGAGGCCGGCGATGAGGCCGATCTGCAGCTGCTGGGAGCCGAGGGTGGCGGAGATCGAGAGCGTGCTCTCCACGTTGAAGCTGAGCGGCAGTGCGCCGAAGCGGAGCTGATCGGCCAGGAGCTGGGCCGACTCCTGGGTGAAGCTGCCCGAGATGGAGGGGTTCCCCGTGAGGATCACCGCCTGCATGCGCGGAGCGGAGATCACGTTTCCGTCGAGCACGAAGGCGAACTGATCCTGGGGGCTCATACCGGCGACCCGGTACTGGTAGAGCCGCGAGCTCACGTCGCCGAAGAGGATGCGGCCCTGCTCGTTGAAGGTCAGCTGCACCTCCCACTGCCCGTTCTGAGGGTTGCGGCCCGCCGTGGCGTCCTCGATCGTCGAGCCGTCGAGCCGCACGATCTCGCCGTTGAGCTCACGCGACTCCACGGGGCCGAGGATGTACTTGAAACCGGCGGCGTCACAGGTGATCAGCGGCTCGTTCGACGGCGCCTGTCCGGCGTTGTTCTCAGGATTGGCGCAGTCGTAGGCGAGGAACTCGGCGTAGAGCCTGTCGGTGATCCACGCCCTGTCGCTGCCGTCGGTGGGCTCGGGAGTCGGAATCGCGTTCAGCGTCGGGTCCGGACTCGGATAAGGCGTGGGCTGGCCGTCGTCCCCGATGAACTGGTTGGTGCCGACATCTGCGTGGATGACGGCCCGGAGCTCCATCTGGGCGCTGGCCTCGATGCGCGCGCGGGTCTCCTCGTCCACCACGCCCGGCAGCTGCACGACGATGTTGCGGCCGCCCTCGGTCGTGATGTCGGGCTCGGAGACCCCGGCGGCGTCGACACGCTGCCGGATGATCTGCACCGCCTGCTCCAGCTGCTCCGTCGTGGGGTTCGCGCCGTCTTCCGTGACGGCGCTCAGCACGATCTGCGTGCCGCCCTGCAGGTCGAGGGCGAGCTCAGGCGCCCAGGAGCTCTCCTTGAACACGTGCACACCGAGGGCGTTGACGCCGAACAGCGCCGCGGTGACGAGGAGAAGGCCGAGGAGGACTCGCCACGCATGACGAACCGGAGAGGATGAAGCCACGTGAGTTCAGTTTCTACGAGGAGCGGAGGAGCGCGTCAGCTGTCGTTGCCGTCGCGTTCGAGGCGTGCCCGGGTCTCCTCGGGGGTCTCGATGCCGCTGGCGGGAGCGTCTTCGTCATCGGCCTCGCCGTCTTCGGGCTCGTCGATCGGCTCGACGATGCGCAGGACCGCCTGGCTGTGCACCTCGACCACCACGCCCGGGGCGAGCTCGACCTGTGCGGGAGCGTCGAGGTCCTCGGAGTCGTAGGAGACGATCGTGCCGAACAGGCCGCCCTGGAGGAGCACCTTCGCGCCGGGGACGGTCTGGGTGCGCTTCTCCTCCTGCTCCGCCTTCATCCGCTGAGTGCGCCGGCGAGTGTTGAAGATCATGAACACCAGCAGAAGACCCAGTGCACCGAAGAGAAAGATAGAGGAATCCATGGAGAGCGAAATGCCTTTCGGGTGAGCACGCCGGAAACGGCACGCGAAGGAGACTGCAGACGAAGCCTTCAGTGATTATAGGTCATCCAGGCCCAGCGCCTCTCGGGCGGCGGCCGCTCCGAGGTGCGCATAGGCGGCGGGTGTCGCGACGCGTCCGCGCGGCGTGCGCCCCAGGAAGCCGATACGAACGAGGTAGGGCTCCACGACGCTCTCAACGGTCTCGGCCTCCTCGCCGACGGCGACGGCGAGGGTGCTCAGACCCACCGGACCTCCCTGGAACTTGTGCACGAGCGCGTCCAGAACCCCGCGGTCGAGCCGATCGAGCCCGATCGCATCGACGTCGTACAGCTCGAGCGCCGCATGGACGTCGTGGATGCTCGCGGCCGTGTCGGAGCCGCCGTGCACCAGGGCGTAGTCGCGGACGCGACGCAGCAGCCTGTTGGCGATCCGAGGCGTACCGCGCGAGCGACGCGCGATCTCGGCGCGCGCCTCCCCCGGGATCTCCACCCCGAGCATCCTCGACGAACGGGCGACGACCTGCTCGAGCTCGGCGGGCTCGTAGAACTCCAGATGAGCGGTGAACCCGAACCGGTCGCGCAGCGGATTGGGAAGCAGCCCTGAGCGCGTGGTCGCACCCAGGAGCGTGAACGGGGCCAGATCCAGCGGGATGCTGGTGGCCCCGGCGCCCTTGCCCACCATGATGTCGATGCGGAAGTCCTCCATCGCGAGGTACAGCATCTCTTCGGCCGAGCGAGCCATGCGGTGGATCTCGTCGATGAACAGGACCTCGCCGGGCGTCAGGCTCGACAGCAGGGCCGCGAGATCGCCGGCATGCTGGATCGCCGGCCCGCTGGAGAGACGCAGCGGTCGGTTGCGCTCATTGGCGACGATCATGGCCAGGGTCGTCTTGCCGAGCCCCGGAGGGCCCGACAGCAGGATGTGGTCGGCGGGGCGATCCTGAAGACGGGCGGCATCCAGCAGCAGCTGCAGCTGCCCGCGCACCTTGTGCTGGCCGACGAACTCCGAAAGCGTCGCGGGGCGCAGGGCCCCTTCGACGGCCAGCTCGGTCTCGTCGAAAGGCTCTGCGGCATCGAGGAAGTCAGCCACGCGAGGCTCCCGCCTGCGCCGGACCCAGGGCGGCGAGGGTGCGTCGGAGGAGCCTGGCCACCGAGGCGCGCTCGGCCTCGCTCGCCGTCTCCGCGGTCTGCGCCGCGGCCTCGGCGGCGATCTTCTCGGACCAGCCCAGGCCCACGAGAGCGGCGGTCACCTGATCGAGCACCGCCGAGGGCGCGGAGCGGCGCGCATCGGCCCGCGCCGGCGCGGCTACTTTTCCGGCCAGCTGCATCACGATGAGCTTGGCGGTCTTGGGTCCGATGCCCGAGACCCGGCGGAAGGGCGCGTCGTCTTCGTCGGCGACGGCTGCGGCGATCTGCTCGACCGTCAGGTGCGCGATGACTCCGAGAGCGGACTTGGGGCCTACCCCGGTGACGGTGAGAAGGTGGGCGAACACCTCCAGCTCCTCCTGCTCGGCGAAGCCGTAGAGCGACAGGGCGTCCTCGCGGACGATGAGCTGGGTGTGCAGACGCAGTCTCTCCCCCGGCCGGGCCGTGTGCGCGACATCCGGCGGGCATGCCACCGCGAATCCGACGCCGCCGACGTCGATCACCACCTGATCGGTGGCCGTAGCCAGCACCGTGCCGTGCAGTGAGGAGATCATGCGTTCAGCCTAAGGGAGCCGATCGTACTTATGTTCGAGCGACACGCTCGGCCTCCGCCCAGGCACGCTGCGCGGGGGTGAGCGCCTCGGCCGATGCCGCGGAGATCGCGTCTCGCCGCCAGGCGTGACAGAGTGCGATCGCGAGGGCGTCTGCCGCATCCGCGGGTCTGGGCGGGGCGTCCAGACGCAGAATGCGCGCGATCATCGCCTGCACCTGACGCTTGTCCGCGGAGCCGTAGCCGGTCACGGCCGCCTTGACCTCGCTCGGCGTGTGGGTGGCGGCGGGCAGACCGGCCTCTGCGGCGACGAGGAGCGCGACGCCGCTGGCCTGGGCCGTGCCCATCACCGTCTGGGTGTTGTGCTGCGCGAAGACCCGCTCCACGGCGACCACGTCGGGAGCATGGGCTCCGATAGCGGAGCGGATGCCGGCTGCCACGGCCGCGAGCCGCTCGGAGACCGGTGCCTCCACCGGGCTCCGGACGACGCCGACGTGCACGAGCGTGGCGCGACGAGAGCGGTCGACATCGACGATGCCGATGCCGCAGCGGGTCAGCCCGGGGTCGATCCCGAGCACACGCAGTCGTGGGGTGGTCACGCTCTCAGGCTACGTGGTGACACCGCGCGCAAGGAGAGGACACGCATGCCGCCTCCTCGGTCGACCTGACTCGCTGCCGGGTCAGTCGTCGTTCTCGAGCTCGGCCTGCACCTCGGCGGTCAGATCGAAGTTGCTGTAGACGTTCTGCACGTCGTCGCTGTCTTCGAGTGCGTCGATCAGACGGAACACCTTCCGTGCCGTGTCCGCATCGATCTCGACCTTGAGGTTGGGGACGAACTCCGCATCGGCCGACTCGTACTCGATGCCGGCATCCTGCAGCGCGGTGCGCACCGGCACGAGGTCACTCGCCTCGGTGATCACCTCCCAGCCCTGCGCGTGGGGTTCGATCTCCTCGGCGCCGGCTTCGAGCACGGCCATCATGACGTCGTCCTCGGTGGTGCCCTCGGAGCCCACGACGATCACGCCCTTGCGGGTGAAGTTGTAGGCGACGCTGCCCGGGTCGGCGAGGTTCCCGCCGTTGCGGCT
>CAYOTY010000157.1:0-5403 GCA_964406995.1 uncultured Microbacterium sp. | reverse complement strand
GCACGAGCATGTGGTTCTTCGCCCCGCCCAGCGCCTGCACGCGCTTGCCGTTCTTGGTGCCCTGCTCGTAGACGTACCGGGCGATCGGGGTCGAGCCCACGAAGGAGATCGCCTTGACATCCGGATGCTCCAGCAGACCGTCCACGGCCTCCTTGTCGCCGTGCAGCACGGTGAAGACGCCGTCGGGAAGACCCGCCTCCTTCCAGAGCGCGGCCAGCCAGTTCGCCGCCGAGGGATCCTTCTCGCTGGGCTTGAGGATCACGGTGTTGCCCGCCGCGATCGCGATGGGGAAGAACCACGCGGGGACCATGGCGGGGAAGTTGAACGGCGAGATGATGCCCACCACGCCCAGCGGCTGACGGGTCGAGTAGACGTCCACGCCCGTGGAGACCTGCTCGCTGTACTCGCCCTTCAGGTGGTGCGCCAGCCCGCAGGCGAACTCGACGACCTCCTGGCCGCGGCTGATCTCGCCCAGCGCATCGGAGACGACCTTGCCGTGCTCGCTCGTGATGATCTCGGCGAGCTCGCCCTTGCGCGCGTCCAGCAGCTCGCGGAAGCGGAAGAGCACCGTCTGGCGCTTGGCGAGAGAGAGGTCGCGCCACGCCGGGAAGGCGGCCTTCGCCGAGGCGACGGCGGCCTGGATCTCGTCCTGGTCCGCCAGGGCGACCCGCTTGGTGGCGACGCCCAGTGCCGGGTCGAAGACCTCGGCGGTGCGGCCGCTCGCAGACGCGACCTCGCGGCCGTCGATCCAGTGGGAGAGGACGGGGAGTTCTGTCGTGGACATGGAGGATTCCTTCGTGATGGGTGCGGAGAAGCGGGGTTCAGGCGAGGCCCGGGTGGACCATCCGGGCGGCGGTGTCGACCGCGGCCGCCACATCGCCGTCTGCCGGGTAGAGGAGCGTACGGCCGACGGTCAGGCCGCGCACGCCGGGGAGGGCGAGGGCCTGTTCCCAGCGCTGGAAGGTCTGGTCGGGATCGGGCCCGGCGTCGCCGCCCAGGAGGAGCGTGGGCAGGGTCGTGGCCGTCATGACGCGCCCCATGTCCTCGACCACCGGCAGCTTCAGCCAGCTGTGCGAGCTCGTGCCGCCGAGGCCTGCGGCGATGGCGACCGAGTGGATGACGGCATCCGTCGACAGGTCGTTGACGACCTTTCCGTCCACCCGCGTGCTCATGAAGGGCTCGAGCATGATCGGAAGGCCCGCCTCGGCCGAGGCGGTGACGGCGTGGGCGGTGGCCTCCAGGGTGGGCGCGGTGGCGTCGTCGTCCAGATCGATGCGCACGAGCGTCTTGGTCATGTCGAAGCCTGCGCGAAGGGCGGATGCCGCATCGACGGCGGTGTAGCGGTCGTCCAGCTCGAAGCTCGCACCGCGCAGGCCGCCGCGGTTCATCGAGGCGACGACGACCTTGTCCTCGAGAAGGCCGAGGAGCGCGAGATCGTCGAGGATCTCGGCGGTGCCGAGCACGCCGTCCACACCGGGGTGGCTGAGGGCCTCGGCGAGGCGCTCGAGCAGCTGCGCGCGATCGGCCATCGCGAGCGGATCGGCGCCGATGCCCAGAGCCCCGCGGGCGGGGTGGTCGGCGGCGACGATGAACAGGCGCCCGTCGTCGCCGAGGATCCGGCGGCGACGGCGTGCGGCGTGGGCACGGCCGACCGCGGCCGGGTCGGTGGCGCGGATGTCGCGCAGACGTGCGATGTCTTTCCGGTCGATGCGCGCCATCAGACGGCCTCGCCCCTCAGCATCGCCTCGACCTCGTCGAGCGTCGGCATCGCGGTGGAGCACTCCAGCCGTGTGGCCACGATGGCGCCGGCGGCGTTGGCGTAGCGGAGGGTCTTCTCGATCTCCCAGCCGGAGAGCAGGCCGTGGCAGAGTGCGCCGCCGAAGGCATCGCCGGCGCCGAGGCCGTTCAGGGGCGAGACCGGGAAGGGCTCGACCTCGACCCGCTCCTCGCGGGTCTTGGCGAGGACGCCCTTGGGGCCCTGCTTGATGATCGCGAGCTCCACGCCGCGCTCGAGCAGCGCGTCGGCGGCGCGGTCGGGCTCGATCTCTCCGACGGCGACCTCGCACTCCTCACGGTTGCCGACGGCGACGGTGACATGCGCGAGGGCCTCCTGCACCTTCTCGCGGGCCGCCTCGGGGCTCGCCCAGAACATCGGGCGGTAGTCGAGGTCGAGCACCGTGTGGCGCGCGCCGACGCGCAGGCGCAGTGCATGCAGCTGGGTCGAACGGCTGGGCTCGTCGCTCAGGCCCGTCACGGTGGACCAGAGGATGCCGGCACCGCGCACATCGTCCTCGTCGAGCTGATCGGTGGAGATGCACATGTCGGGAGCCTTGGGCTCACGGTAGAAGTAGAGCGGGAAGTCGTCGGGCGGGAAGATCTCGCAGAAGGTGACCGGCGTCTTGTAGTCGGGGTCGGTCGCGATGTAGCGGTTGTCCACGCCCAGGCGGTCGATCTCGGCGAGCAGGTAGCGCCCGAACGGGTCGTCTCCCACGCGAGAGACGAGAGCGACGTCGTGGCCGTAGCGGGCGGATGCCACGCTGACGTTCGCGGCGCTGCCGCCGAGGTACTTTCCGAAGGTGGTGACCTCTTCCAGGCCCACCCCGCTCTGCAGGGGATAGATGTCCACTCCCAGGCGCCCGAGGGCCAGGATGTCGTGTTGCGTCATGGTTCGGCGTCAGCTTCCTCGCGTCAGGACCGGCTATTTGTCCTAACAATAACACATTATGTTCTCGGCAAGAAGCGCGAGACAGGTAAGATTGTCGGCACAAAGGGTGCGAGGAGACTGCGACGTGGCGGGTGACACTGTATGGCCGGATGAGCTGTTCGTCGATCTGGAGCGCACGGGCCCCGTTCCCCTCTACTACCAGGTCTCGCACCGGCTGGAGCAGGCGATCCGCAACGGCACGATCCCCGCGGGGGCGCGTCTGGAGAACGAGATCTCCATCGCCCAGCGCCTGCAGGTCTCCCGCCCGACCGTGCGTCGGGCGATCCAGGAGCTCGTCGACAAGGGCCTCGTGGTGCGCCGACGCGGCATCGGCACCCAGGTCGTGCAGGGCCAGGTCACCCGCGAGGTCGAGCTGACCAGCCTCTACGAAGACCTGCAGGGGGCGCACCACGAACCGGCGACGAAGGTGCTCGAACTCGGCATCCGCCCCGCCCACGCCGACATCGCCGAAGCGCTCAGCGTCCCCGAGGGCAGCGACATCGTGCATCTGCGGCGGCTGCGGCTGAGCGACGGCGTCGCCGTGGCAGTGCTCGAGAACCACCTGCCGATCCAGTTCGGCGACCTGACCGCCGAGCAGTTGGAGACCCACGGGCTCTACCAGCTCATGCGCGGGCGCGGGGTCGCGATCCGGGTCGCCAAGCAGCGCATCGGAGCGCGCCGTGCGCACGATGACGAGTCGCGCCTCCTCGACATCGATCAGGGCGGCCCCGTGCTGACCATGGACCGCATCGCCTTCGACTCCTCGGGCACCGCGATCGAGCACGGCCGGCACTGCTACCGCCCCGAGATCTACAGTTTCGAGACGACGCTCGTCGCGAAGTGAGCACAACGCCCTTTCCAGGGTGGAGAAGCGGATGCCGTTGAGTAGGCTCGCACCGTGAGCACCGAAGCGCGTCCCGCCGTCCGTCCTCGTCGCTGGTGGGCGCCGGACGCCGTCGGATCGCTGGCGGGTCTGGGGCTGGCCATCCTGTCGGTCACCCCCTCGCTGCTGCCGCGACCGGCCGTCCTGCAGGGCGCGATCGCCGCCGTCGCCTTCTCGATCGGCTATCTGGCCGGGGTCGCGCTCTGGTCGCTGCTGCGCCTGCTCCTGCGCCGCGGCACCGAGCGATGGACGCCCTCACGGGGCTGGTGGATCGTCTACGGCGTGGTGTGGGTGGCGGCGATCGCCGTCCTCTCGGCCCTGACCCTGCGCTGGCAGAACGAGGTGCGCCGCCTGGTCGAGATGCCTCCGCTGGACGGTGCCGACATCGCCGGATTCCTCCTCGGCTTCCTTCCGCCGACCCTCCTGCTGCTCGGTGCGGGCAAGGCCACCCACGGGCTGTTCCGGAGCCTGCGCCGCACGATCGGCACCGCACTGGCGGCCCTGTCGTCGACGGTCGTCGTGGCGAGCGTCGTCGCAGCGTTGGTGCTGGCCGTCATGGTCGCCGTGGACGGCATCTACCTCGCGCGCAACGAGCACCCCGACGCCGGAGTGCAGGAGCCCGCATCCGCCCACCGCTCGGCGGGGCCGGACTCGGCCGTCTCCTGGAACACGCTCGGCCGGCACGGCGCGGCCTTCGTCGGCGGCGGCCCCACCGCCGAGGAGATCGCCGCGCTGACCGGCCTTCCCACGGTGGAGCCGATCCGGGTGTACGCGGGACTGGAGTCGGCGCCGACCACCCGCGAGCGCGCTCGGCTCGTCGTGGAGGAGCTGGAGCGCACCGGGGCCTTCGAGCGGGCCGTGCTCGTCGTCGCCACCACGACCGGCTCGGGCTGGCTGGAGCCGCAGACCGTCGATGCGATCGAGTACCTGCACGGCGGCGACACGGCGATCGCGGCGATGCAATACGCCTACACGCCCAGCTGGGTCTCGTTCCTCTTCGATCCGGATGCCCCGGTCGAGGCCGCGCGCGTGCTGTTCGCCGCCGTCGAGGAGAGGTGGCTGACCCTGCCCGAGGACGATCGGCCGCTGCTGCTCTCCTACGGTCTCAGCCTCGGCGCGCACGGCAGCCAGGCGGTGTTCGCCGATCTGGCCGAGGTGCGCGCCCGCACCGACGGGGCGATGTTCGTCGGCAGCCCTGACGGCTCGGAGCTCTGGCGCGCGCTGCAGGCCGCGCGGGATGCGGGAAGCCCGGTCTGGCAGCCCGTGCTCCACGAGGGCCGCGAGGTGCGCTGGATCTCCCGGGCCGGAGACGAGTCCCGGCTGCCGGGTCCGTGGGCAGAGCCGCGCGTGCTCTACCTGCAGCACGCGACCGATCCGGTGACCTGGCTTTCCCCGGAGCTGCTGCTGCGCTCCCCCGAGTGGCTCGAGCCCGGCCAGCGCGGGGAGGATGTGAGTCCGGCGATGCGCTGGATCCCGGTCGTCACGGCCGTGCAGGTCACCGTCGACATGCTCGGCGGCGAGGCCGTGCCCGCCCGCCACGGGCACAACTTCGGCGACGTCGTGGTGACGGGATGGCGGCAGATCGCCGGCGACGCCGGACTCGACCCGGCCGCCCTCGCCCGTGTCCAGGCCGAGATCGAGTCCTACGCGCCGATCCCTCCCTACGCGGAGTAGAGCGGCCGGGCGGCGTGCGCCCGGTGACGCCGGGTGCCTCAGCCCAGAAGCTCGGATAGCTCCAGCCAGCGCTCCTCGAGGGAGGATACTGAAGCGCTCTGGGTTTGATGGAGACTCGCGCTATTTGATTCCGACCAACTGT
>CAYOTY010000156.1:0-5480 GCA_964406995.1 uncultured Microbacterium sp. | reverse complement strand
TCCTCCAGGAGATCCCGGCCGAGCTCGTCGACTGGCGGCAGTCGCCGGGAGACGTCAACTCCCGCGGCGGCACCCAGTCGCGGGCGCTCAATGCCCGGCGCCCTTCGACGAGCTCAGGGACCGGCGGCGGAGGAGGAGCCTGGGGCGCCCGGCCGCTGCCGAAGAGAGAGCCGTCGCTGAAGCCGCTGTCCACGGCATCCGACAGGTTCCCCAACCGGGTCACGGCCAAGGTACGCGACAATGGCGACCTGACGCTGGAGGCGGGCGACCGCATCCGCCACAGCGACTTCGGCGAGGGCCGGGTCGACATGGTCACCGGCGAGGGCGCCAAGCGGATCGCGCATGTGCGCTTCGACACGGCGGGTCAGAAGAAGCTGCTCATCAAGATCGCTCCCATCGAGAAGCTGTAGACGGCGCGCCCGAGACAAGGAGCGCGGCCCCGGACAAGGACGATCCGGGGGAGAAGCTCCTTGTCTGGGTCACATCTCCTTGCCTCAGGCGTGGTCCTCCCCTCGATACTCGCCGGGGGCGCACAGGCAGCGGCGTTAGGCTGGCAGATATGGCCCTGTTCTCTCGCCGCAAGAAGTCCGAGCCCACGCCCGAAGCGCCGGAGCCGCCCGCCGAAGAGCCGACGGCATTCGCCGCGTCCGAGGTCGCACCGGCGGCCGCCGAGGTCGCGCCTGCCCTCGGGGTCGACGCCGACACCAGCGATGCCGGAGCTCAGGACGGAGCGGAGGCAGTGACGGCATCCCCGGCCCCTGAGGTGAGCATCTCGGTGCAGGCGTTCCGCGGTGTCGGTGCGAATGCGGGACCGGAGGTATCGCTGGAGGCGGATGCCGCGCCCGCGCAGGCACAGCCGGCCATCCAGGTCCCAGGGCAGCAGATCCCCGCCGAACGTCCGCTGCCGCTGGCGCCCGTCGCCCCGCCCGAGCAGAAGCACACCGTTCCCGGCATGCAGGACAACGTGCTGCTGCGCGATACGCTCGCGCGCCTGAACGGCGACCCCACGAACGAGCAACTGCTGGGCGTGCTGCGACAGATGCTGCAGGGACACCTCATCCTGCGGGTGCACGGCGACGCGCAGGAGCAGCTGGCGAAGGGGCAGTCGCTCTCGATCGGCATTCTGCGCGATGGCGAGCGCTCGTTCATGCTGGCGTTCAGCTCGGCCGAGGCGTTGCGCAAGGTCCTGGTGCAGGATGCCGCTCCCGAGAACTCCTCCGCGGTCGCCCAGCCGGTCATGGCCGTGCTGCACCAGGTGGTCGCGGGCGACTTCACGGGTCTCGTCCTCGACAACGCCTCCGCGCCGCACCGCGTCGTCTTCCCGACCGAGGTGCTCAAGCGGGCGATCGATGAAGCCGACCCGAATCTCACGCTCAAGGGCGTGCTCGCCGTCCCGCACGAGGGGGGCGCGGAGGCGCCCGTCGCGGCCGCGCTGGCGACCAGCAGGCTCTGGGTGGCCGGTGGTCAGCAGTCCGACGGCCAGATCGGCGTCGCCGAGATGCGCTCTCCCGACGGCAAGCGCTTCCTGCAGGTGTTCAGCCACCCGCTGGAGGTCGTCGCGATGGGGCGTGGCGAGCGCCCGCTGCCGTTCACGGCGGAACAGCTCGGAAAGGTGCTCGTCGCTCAGCCCGAGCTCTCCGGCGTGCTCGTCGACCCCGCCGGACCCTCGGTCGTGGTCCGTCGCGAGGCGCTCGGCGAGGTCGTCGCGCTGGCCGCGGAATAGCCGCCTGCGGGAGAGCGGATGCCCTTCTGCCCTCGCGCCGCGACGCGTAGAGTCGGGGCATGGCCACAGGGCGCATGGCGATCACCGTGTCCGATCCGGACGGGGTGAGGGAGGTCGCGCTCTCCAGCCCGGACCGTCTCGTCTGGCCGGACGTCGGCATCACCAAGGCGGAGCTCGCCGAGTACGCGCAGCTGGTCGCCGAGCCCTTCCTCCGGGCGAACGGCGACAGGCCCGTCTCCCTCGAACGCTTCCGCGATGGCGTCGGCGGCGAGGGCTTCTTCTCGAAGAACCCGCCGAAGGGCGCACCCGACTACGTCGGAGAGGTGGAGGTGGCGTACAGCAGCGGCCGGCGGCATCCGCAGGTCGTTCTCGAGCGCCCTTCGGCGATCGTGTGGGCCGTGCAGATGAACACCGTCGTCTTCCATCCCTGGGCCTCGCTCGCCTCCGACACCGACCTGCCCGTGGAGCTGCGCATCGACCTGGATCCGCAACCGGGCACCGACATCGATGACGCGGTCGTCGTCGCCCGCGCCCTGCGCGAGGTGCTGCGGGAGGCGGGGCTTACGGCCTTCATCAAGACGAGCGGCAATCGCGGGCTGCACATCTTCGCGCCGATCGTCCCCGAGCACGAGTTCCTCGACGTGCGTCACGCGGTGATCGCCGCGGGCCGCGAGCTGGAGCGCCGGATGCCGCAGAAGGTCACCCTCAACTGGTGGAAGGAGGAGCGCGGCCGGCGCATCTTCCTCGATTACAACCAGGCGAACCGCGACCGCACGATGGCCGGCGCCTACAGCCCGCGCGCCCTGCCGGGCGCGACGGTGTCGACGCCGGTCGAGTGGGACGAGCTGGACGGCATCGATCCGGCCGCCTTCACCGTGCGCAGCATCCCGGATCGGCTTGCGGCGGTGGGCGACCCCTGGGAGCGGATGCACGAGCGTCCCGGCCGCATCGGCACCCTGATGGAGTGGTGGCAGCGCGATGTCGACGATGGGCTGGGGGAGCTGCCGTTCCCGCCGGAGTTCCCCAAGATGCCCGGAGAACCGCCGCGCGTGCAGCCGAGCCGCGCGAAGAAGGACTGACGGCCGAGTCGATCCGGGGCATCGTGGCTTTTGCGCAGGAGGCGACGACCGTCGTGCAGGAGCGATCGGATCGATCGGGATCGTCACGCCGTGTTCCGCGAGGGTTATGGGTGATCGCTCCTGCAGAACGCCCGCTGCCTCCTGCGCAACGGTCGGCTCAGGCGGGGAAGAGGTCGTCCAGGGTCGCGCGCTCGCCCGCATCCGCCAGCGCCGTGCGCGCCGCGTGCCACCCGGCCATCGCGTTGACGCCTGGCCCGGGGGGAGCGGCCGCCGAGGCCAGGTAGACCCCGCGCATCGGGGTGCGCCAGGGCGCCGGCGTCAGCACCGGTCGCCTGACCGCCTGCCGCAGGGTGAAGGCGCCGGCGAGGATGTCGCCGCCGATGTCGGAGGGGTTCTGCGCTTCGCGATCGAATGCCGCCACGGCGTGACTGGCGAGCACCCGATCGCGGAATCCGGGGGCGTAGCGCTCGATCTGCCGCGTGACGAGCTCTGTGGCGTCGAGGGAAGAGCCGTGCGGGACGTGGATGTACGTCCACAGCACGGCCTTTCCCGCGGGGGCCCGCGTGTCGTCGATCACCGAGGGCTGCACGGCCAGCACGAAGGGATGCTCGCTCACGCGTCCGGCGGCGACGGCGTTCTCGCTCGCCCACACCTCGGGGCGCGTGCCGCCGAGGTGCACGGTCACGGCCTCCGCCACGAGCGGGTTCGCCCACGGCACCGGCCCGTCCAGGGCGAAGTCGACCTTCGCGGCGGCCGCCCCGTAGCGGTAGCGGCGCACCGCCCGGGCGTACCGCGCGGGGATGTCGCGATGCGAGAGCAGCAGCCGCGGCGAGGTGTTCAGCAGGAGCAGATCGCCGCTGGCGGCGTCTCCCCAGTCGAGCGTGGCGAGATCGCGCACGTGCACGCCGGTCTCGATCTCGCCGCCATGAGCGCGGATGTCATCGGCCAGCGCATCCGCGATCGCCTGTGCGCCCCCGCGCGGGAGCGCCCAGCCGCCGGCGTGCGCGTGCGCGGCCAGCAGCAGTCCCGCCGCCGCGCCGGCGAGCGAGGGCAGCGGGGTGTTGGCGTGGGCCACGACGCCCGCGATGAGCGCTGCGGCCTCCTCGGTGCGGAAGGCGTGCTTGGCCAGCGGCGTGCCCTGCTCCAGCACGCGCAGCCCGAAGCGGAGGGCGGTGAGCGGATGCCGCGGGACCCGCAGCAGCGACGATCCCGTAAGGTCCACGACCTGCTCGATGCGCTCGCTCAGCGGCCGCAGCAGTGCGCGCCAGGCGCCGGCATCCGTTCCGAGACCCTCCGCGGTGCGCGCCAGGTCGTGCCAGGTGATGCCGGCCCGCCCGTCGCTCAGCGGATGGGCATAGGCGATCTCGCCCTGCAGCCACTCCAGGCGCCGATCCAGCCCGAACGCCCGGAAGAAGGGCGAGGCGACCGCCGCCGGATGCACCGCCGAGCCGATGTCGTGCCGGAAGCCGGGAAGCGTCAGCTCCGCGGTGCGCACCCCGCCGCCGATGGCCGAGGCGGCCTCCAGCACGCGCACCTCGTAGCCGGCGCGGGCCAGGGCGGCGGCGGCGGCGAGCCCGTTGGGTCCGCTGCCGACGATCGTCGCCCTGGCCACGATCAGTCCAGTCGGGCGCGCAGGCGCCGGGTGATCTCCGCCGAGGGCATCGAGCGCGGGAAGACGGCGACGACGACGTCGTCGGCGGCCTCGTCGGCGGCATCCGGATGCACCCCGTACCGGCGCAGCGCATCGTCGAGCGCCTTGCGCAGCACCGATGCCGGAACATTCTCGGCGCCGCGCAGAAGCCGGCGCAGCACATGGTTGTGCACGGCGGTGACCAGGGCGGCGAAGCCCACGGCGTCCAGCGGGTCCACGTCGGGGATCGCCGCGCGCAGGTACTCGTCGAAGAGCCGCTCGTAGCGGAACACCGTCACGATCTCGCGCTCGCGCAGCGCCGGCACCTGCCGCACGATCTCGTAGCGGCGACGGGCGAGCTCCGGGTTCTTCGCGAAGTGACGGTACACCTCCATCGCCGACTCGCAGATCGCCGACCACGGGTCGTCATGGCCCGCGTAGAGGAAGTCCCGGGCGCGGGCGGTGAGGGTCTCGTGATCGGCGAAGACCACGTCCTCCTTCCCCCCGAACTGGCGGAAGAACGTCGACCGCGACACCCCGGCGGCCTGCGCGATCTGCTCGACCGAGGTCTGATCGAAGCCCTGGGCGGCGAAGAGCTCGATGGCCGCGGCGACGACCCCGGTGCGCGCGGTGGATTCTGATGCGACATCGCTCATGCTCCGAGCTTAGAGGCCGCGCCGGTGGCTGACACCTCCTGCGGCGCCGTGTGCGACCTCTCCTTACCTCCGCGCGCGGAGGCGGGACCCCATGCCCGTTCGGGCATCCGCCGGGTAGTAGGCTGGTTCACCGGGCCGTGTGCTCTGACCTCGGCCTTCGCCCCTCGGGCGCATCTCCCACATGCCGCAATCAGCGAAGGACTGCAGTGGATCTCTACGAGTACCAGGCACGAGACCTGTTCGAATCCTACGGAGTGCCGGTTCTCGCCGGCATCGTCGCCGACACCCCCGAGGAGGTGAAGGCAGCAGCCGAGAAGATCGGCGGCGTGGTCGTCGTCAAGGCGCAGGTCAAGACCGGCGGTCGCGGCAAGGCCGGCGGCGTCAAGGTCGCC
>CAYOTY010000155.1:0-5534 GCA_964406995.1 uncultured Microbacterium sp. | reverse complement strand
CTGGGCGCCATGGTCGGCTCCTCGGTCGGTGTCGTCACGGCGCTGACGCCCTTCATCGGCTATGCGGCCGCCGCCGCCCTCGCCAAGACGGCGCTGCTGACGGGGCACAACGTCGCGGATCTGGTCGTCGAGGCCGAGCTGATGACGCGTGAAGAGGTGGAGAAGCAGCTCTCGCCCGCGCGCCTGTCGGGGCTGGAGGCGGTCACGGCCGCCATTCCGATCATCGCCGCGGAGGAACTGGGCGGCTGACCCGGACAAGCCCCGCGTCGCCGGATCCTCCGCGGAATCGGGTGACGGCGGCTAGTCCAGCACGCGACAGTG
Source organism: uncultured Microbacterium sp. (assembly GCA_964406995.1). Taxonomy (GTDB): domain Bacteria; phylum Actinomycetota; class Actinomycetes; order Actinomycetales; family Microbacteriaceae; genus Microbacterium. The sequence continues at coordinate 5,213 of CAYOTY010000155.1, read as the reverse complement.
CGTGGTGAGGGTGCCGATCTCGTCGATGCCGACCGTGACGGTCGAGCGGTCGCGCAGGAAGATCTGCGGATCGCGCGAATAACCGGCGCCGCCGGGGCTGCCGGTGGAGATCAGCGTGCCTGGTCGGAGAGTGATCGAATGCGACAGGTGGGCGATGAGAGTGGCGACGGAGCGCACCATCTGATTCGTGGAGGCGTCCTGCACGGTCTGACCGTCGACGACCGCCCAGATGTGCAGGTCCTGCGGATCGGGGATCTCGTCGGCGGTGACGACGACGGGCCCGGTCGGGGTGAACCCGTCGAAGGACTTGCAGCGCGACCACTGCGCCTCGGCGAACTGGATGTTGCGCGCGGTGATGTCATTGACGACCGTGTAGCCCCAGACGCTCTCCAGCGCCGTCTCGACGGTGGCGTTCTTGGTGGGGCGCCCGATGATCACCCCGAGCTCGGCCTCGTAGTCGATCGCCTGGCTGAGGTCGCGCGGCCACGAGGTCGTGCCGCCGTGGCCGGCGAGAGAGTTGGGCCAGAGGGTGAACACGGTGGGGGCCGCATCCGTCTTCAGCCCGAGCTCGCTGGAGTGGGCGGCGTAGTTCAGGCCGACCGCGAGTACCACGGGCGGGTCGAGGACGGCGGAGTCGAACGCGAAGCCGTCGAGCGGATGCCGCGCCGCGCCGCCGCGGGCGAAGGCCTCGCGCACGGCGTCGAGGGCCTCGTCGCCTCCGGTGATCAGCTCCTGCAGGGTCGGTGGCGGGGCGTCGAGGAGGTCGCTGACCAACGTCGCCTCCTCGCCGTCGATGACCGCGAGATGGGGGGTGGCGTCGTCGGATCGAAGCAGATGGGCAAACCGCATGCTTCTACGCTACCGGGGCTGAGGCGGTCCGGGGAACGACGTGGAGGGCCGGATCTTCTAGGCTCGGTGCTATGACTCACGTGCCGTCGTCCTCGCCGTCGCCTGCGGGCCGCCAGCCCAGCCATGCTCAGGCCTTCGTCTCCGCGTTCGAGCAGCCCACCTACTTCCGCCCGGCGGCGACGCCGCAGACGCCGCCCGCGCCGCTGCCGGTGACGGTTCCCTCGGCACCGGTGCATGCGCACCGCACGGCAGTGATCTGGATCCTCGGGGTGCTGCTGTTCGCACTGATCGCGCTGGCGGCGTTCTACGTCCTGGCGCTCGGCCCCGGAGCCGCAGGCGTCGGGCTGGTGCTCGCGCTCATCCCGCTCACGATCGTGCTGCTGGGCGTGCGGCACATCGATCGCTGGGAACCCGAGCCCCGAGGGCTGGTGGTGCTCGCGCTGGCCTGGGGGGCGATCGCCGCGGTGGCGCTGACGCTGCTGATCGACCTCGCCCTCTACGGCGTGGTCGGTCCGCGCTCGGAGGAGTTCAGCGCGGTCGTGCAGGCGCCGATCGTCGAAGAGGTGCTGAAGGGGCTCGGAGTGTTCCTGATCTTCGTCATCGCGCGCGCCTCGTTCGACGGACCGGTCGACGGCGTCGTCTACGGGGCGCTGGTCGGCGCCGGATTCGCCTTCACCGAGAACATCCAGTACTTCGCCGTCAGCCTCATCGAGAACGGGGGAGCGGGCCTGACCGCGACCTTCTTCATGCGGGCGATCATGTCGCCGTTCGCGCACGCGATGTTCACCGCGCTGACCGGTTTCGCCATCGGGCTCGCCGCGCGACGGGGCAGCTCCAAGGCCACAGCCTTCTCCTACGGCCTGGTCGGCCTCCTGGGTGCGATCGTGCTGCACGCGTTCTGGAACGGCTCGGCCGTCTACGCGAACTTCTTCCTGCTCTACGTGACCCTGCAGGTGCCGCTGTTCATCGGCTTCATCCTGGGCATCGTCGCCCTCCGTCGCGAGGAGGCGCGGCTGACGTTCGCCCGTCTGAGCGACTACGCCGAGGCGGGATGGTTCACCCCGCAGGAGGTCACCATGCTCGCCACCAGGCCGGGGCAGCGTACAGGGCTCGCCTGGGCGGCGACGCTGCGCGGGGATCGCCGGGCTCTCATGGCCGCCTTCATCAAGGACGCCACCGAACTCGCGGCCGTGCGTCAGCGCGCGATCTCCGGTCGCGACCCGCACGCCGCAGAGCGGGAACGGATGCTGCTGGCCCGCACCACCGCGACGCGCCAGGCGCTCCTGGCCTACTGAGGGTCGACCTCGTCGGCAATCGCCGAGAGGTTTCGACTCGGGCGCGCTGCGCGCATTGATCCGACCCCGCAGCAAAACTCAGCGCCCGGTGCTGCGGCGATGCCTGCAAGTCTCCCGGGCGCTGAGTGAATCTACCTCTAGGGTGCATCCGCTTCGCGGAGCTGTCAAGACCCTCTTTCGCGCCGCCGCATTGACCGCACCGGCAGGCTCGGGTTGGATGGAACCATGACAGAACGCACAAAGCCCGAGTTCGACGCTCCCACCGGCCCCGCTCCCGCCGAGCTGGTCATCCGCGACATCATCGAAGGCGACGGCGCCGAGGCGAAGCCCGGCGACACCGTGACCGTGCACTATGCCGGCGTCGAGTACGACTCCGGCGAGGAGTTCGACTCCTCCTGGGGCCGCGGCGAGACGATCCAGTTCCCGCTGCGCGGTCTCATCCAGGGCTGGCAGGAGGGCATCCCCGGCATGAAGGTCGGCGGGCGTCGCGAGCTCGTCATCCCGCCGCATCTGGCCTACGGCGAGGCGGGCGGAGGCCACTTCCTCTCCGGCAAGACCCTCATCTTCATCATCGACCTCGTCGCCGTCGGCTGATTGAGCGGTTCCCGCACAATTTTCCATGCGCGGGAATAGATCTCCGGCGCACGTCGTTCTGATCCTCGAACTCGTCCGCACAGCGCGGCATCTACATGAGGAGAAGAATGACTGACACCATGACGATCGACATCCCCGGCTATCGCGCGGGCACCTGGGTGCTCGACCCCATCCACAGCGAGGCCGGCTTCAGCGTGAAGCACATGATGATCTCGAAGGTCCGTGGGAGCTTCGCGATCACGGAGGCGACGATCATCGCTCCCGAGAACCCGCTCGAGGCGACCGTCGTGGCTTCGGTGGACGTGGCCTCTGTGAACACCAAGGATGCCGGACGTGACGCCCACCTCCGCTCGGCGGACTTCTTCGACGCGGAGAACCACCCGACGATGGACTTCCGCTCGACCGGCGTCCGGATCGAGGACGGCGACTTCCTCATCGACGGCGACCTCACCGTCCGCGGGGTCACCAGGCCCGTCACCTTCACGTTCGACTTCGGCGGCTTCGGCCAGGATCCGGCGGGCGACTACAAGGCCGGGGCCACGGCGACGACGGTGATCGACCGCGAGGACTTCGGGCTCACCTGGAACGTCGCGCTCGAGGCCGGCGGCATCCTCGTCGGTAAGGACGTCACCATCACTCTCGACCTGCAGGGTTCGCTCCAGCAGTAGGAGAGAGCGTTCCAGCGGGGGCGGTCGCCACGAGGCGGGCGCCCCCGCTCGCGTATCCGCTCAGGCGACCGGATCCTCCGCGTCATAGCGCAGGAAGGCGTTGCCGGCGCGGACGATGATCGCGACCAGCGCGATGATGAGGATGCCGCCCAGCAGCGGCGGAAACCACAGCGCGCCGAAGGCGGAGAGCAGCCCCACGTAGAGGGCCCCCACGCGCGGACCGCCGGCGACGACGACGATGAAGACGCCCTGGAGCCTGCCGCGCATCGTGTCGGGAACGGCCGCCTGCATCATCGTGGAGCGGTAGATGGAACTGACGTTGTCGGCGGCGCCGGAGAAGGCCAGGGCCAGGCAGGCGAGGACGATGAGTGCGATGTTCGGGGAGTCCTCGCCGGCCTCGGGCATCCACAGGCCGCACAGCAGCACGACGCCGAAGACGAGGATCGCAGCGCCGTAGGCCTGCACCGCGCGGGCGATGCCGCGGCCATGCCAGCGATAGCGCACGATGCGGCCGGAGAACAGGCTCGACAGGAAGGCTCCCACGGCGACCGCCGCGGTCAGCGCGCCCGTCGTGATCGCCCCACCGCCCAGGAGCACGGTGCCCAGGGCGGGAAAGAGGGCGAGAGGCTGGCCGAAGGTCATCGCGATGATGTCGAGGATGTACTGCATTCGGATGTTCGCCGAGCGCCTGAGGAACCGCCAGCCGTCCTTCAGGGAGGCCAGTCCCGGACGCACGATCTCGCCCTCGGGCCTGAGCGCCGGCAGCGTCCAGAGCCCGAGGAACATCGCCAGCATCAGCAGCACATCGATCGTGTAGGTCCACCCGTAGCCGGTCCAGGCGACGAGGATGCCGGCCAGCGCCGGCCCGACCATCACCATGAGCCCGAAGGTGATGCCCTGCAGGGCGGATGCCGCGGCGAGCTGACTGCGGGGGATGAGCCGCGGCACGATCGCGCTGCGCGTGGCCATCCCGACCGAGTTCGCCGCGGAGTTGATCATGCTGAGCCCGTAGAGCCACCAGATCGTCTCCCACTGCGCCCAGGTGAGACCCGCCAGGAGTGCGGTGGAGGCGAAGGTGATGGTCGCGGCGATGAGAGCGAGGCGGCGTCGGTCGAAGGCGTCGGCGAGCATGCCGCCGTAGAGGCCGGCGAGGATCATCGGCACGAGTCCCGCGACGGCCACCATCGAGACGGCGAAGGTGGACCCGGTGAGCGTGAACACGTGCAGCATGACCGTGACGATGGTCAGCTGTCCGCCGAGGCCGGCGAGGGTGGAGCCGATCCACATCCGTGCGAACGCGGGGCTCTCCTTCAGCGGTGTGAGATCGATGAGGTGGCCGCGGCGCTTGTCGCTCACTCGCCGACCTCGACGCGCTTGATGCGCGAGGCATGCCCGCGCAGGATCGCGACCCGCGAGGGCGCGACGCCGAAGTGGTCGGCGAGGACTCGTTCGACGCCTTTGTTCGCGGCGCCGTCCACCGCGCGCTCGCGCACGAAGACGATGAGGTCTCCCTCGTCGTTCTCCTCGACCAGAGGGCCTTTCCGGCTGCCGGGCTTCACGCGGACGGTGTACTGCACCCCACGAGGCTATCGGTGTTTGCGGGCACCGGGGCGGTCCGCGGCATCCTGCCCGGGCTGGTAGACTGTTTCGGTTGCCGTTTGATCGGCCGCGGATAAAGAGAGCCCGCTCATCAGGAGCCGGGCGCCGCGCAACGAGGGAAAGGGGATCGAATCTATGGCACTGGAAGCAGACGTCAAGAAGGCGATCATCGAAGAGTACGCGACGCACCCCGGTGACACCGGATCCC
>CAYOTY010000154.1:0-5571 GCA_964406995.1 uncultured Microbacterium sp. | reverse complement strand
TCGGTGTAGCTGATGCCCTCCTCCGAGTTGAGACGCGCGGCGACCGCGTCCTTCTTCAGCATCGTGCCGACGCGGTAGTGCTTGCCGATCTCGCGCAGGAAGTCGATCGCGCTCATCGGCGCCGTCCAGTCGAGGTTGTTGACCATGCGCGCGGCATTGTCGCCCTCGAAGCTCAGGAAGCGGGCGACCTGCGCCTGCAGGTAGCCGACCCACTCGGCGACCGTGCTCTCGTCGTTCAGCGTGCGCTCGGCGGTGGGCTTCGGGTCTCCGATGAGACCGGTCGAGCCGCCCACGAGACCCAGGGGCTTGTGCCCGGCCAGCTGCAGGCGGCGCATGACGAGCAGCTGCACGAGGTTGCCCAGGTGCAGGCTCGGCGCCGTCGGATCGAAGCCACAGTAATACGTGATGGGATCTCCCGCGAGCAGGGCGCGCAGCGCCTCCTGGTCGGTGGACACATGGACGAGGCCGCGCCAGACCAGTTCGTCCCACACGTTCTCGAACGAGGGGTCGATCGCAGGCGGAGCGGTCGTCAGGACGGGAGTTGACACGCGTTCCAGGCTATCAGCGTCGGATGCCCGTGACAGACTGACGGTATGCTCCTGTTCCCTTCGCCGTTCCTGGTCGCAGGCCTGTCGATCTTCCTGTTCCTGGCGCTGTCCGCGGCCCTCGCGCTCGTGGTGGTGAGCCTGCGCAGGCCCGCGACGATGCCGCTGGTCGTCGCGGCCTCGCTCGTGGTGGCCAGCACACTGGTCGTCGCGATCTCACCGGTGAACGTTCCGGCTCTCTTCGGGCTCGGGCTCGGGCTCCTCGCGGTGAGCCTGGCCGTGCTCGGCGGCAACCCGATCACGCGGAGAGTGCTCGACATCGCCGCGGGTCAGCGTGTGCGGGAGACCCCGGACGGGGGCATCGTGCTGCTGCGGCGCGACGATGACGGCGACGCCCCGAAGACGCTGATGCGCGGCGGCACGACGATCGGCTACCTCGAGCGGATCGGCGTCGTGCTCGCGATCATCGCGGGCTTCCCCGAGGCGATCGCCGTCGTCGTCGCCGTCAAGGGCATCGGCCGCTTCTCCGAGCTCGGCGAGCCCGAGGCGCGCGAGCGCTTCATCATCGGCACGCTGGCGAGCCTCGTCTGGGCCTGTGTGATCGGCGCCCTCGTGCGCCTGGCGATCTGGTAGCCGGGCCGGTCGTCAGCCCCGCAGCGCGCGGTAGCCTTCGACGAGCGCCGCGGCCTCTGCCGTCGTCAGGGCCTGCGAGACCGCGGACTGGGTGATGCCCTCCGCCTCGGCGAGCTCTCGCTGGGTGTGATCGAGACAACGCCCGAAGGTGAGCCTGCGCGTGCGGCTGGTCATACGGGCGATCACGCTGTCGCGCGCCAGCAGACCCGCATTGGTGAGGCGTACGAGCTCGAGCGTCTGCGAGGTCGCCCCCTCGGCGGCACCGACCCAGGTGCGGGCGCTGGGAACCGTGCGACGCGCCAGGCCCTCGACCGTCTCGATCGCCTCTCGCGCCGCCCACCAGGCAGGTCCTTCCGAGAGCGCGGGGCCGGTGGAAGGGATCGCCTCGACATCCCCGATGCCGACCCCGAATCGGCAGTCGACCTGCTCCGGGAGCGTGAGACGGAGCAGGAGCGTCGTCGCCACGGCCGACGCCAGATCGGGATAGATGCCCTGAAGCTCATCGCCGACGATGGGCGTGAGAGGACTGTCGGCACCCGGAATCGCAGACGCCACTCGCGCGAGCGCCGCTTCCAGGTCGCGCTGTGCGGCCGCCCGATCCGGGATGCCGCGTGATCCCACGATGTCCGCGATGACGACTATTGCCATGTCAGAAGCGTATCACTGATATTCCGAGAAATATCAGTGAATTACTGATGTCTGTCTAAATATCAGTAAATAACTTATTCATGGAGACTGCGTTCTCACACTCCGAGGGCGGCGGCGGCGGCCTGTGCGCGCCCCACCAGCTCGACACGCTGCTCGGCCACCCGTTCAGGCGCCGTGCCGCCGACGCCGACGCGGGAGGCCACGGACCCCTCGATCGAGAGCACCTCGCGCACTGCCGGAGTCAGATGCCCCGAGACCTCCGCGAGCAGCTCGTCGGAGGCGTCTTCGAGGCCGATCCCCCGCTCCTCGCAGGCGCGCACGAGCGCCCCCGAGATCTCGTGCGCATCGCGGAAGGGAACCCGCTGCTTCACGAGCCACTCCGCGACATCCGTCGCCAGGGAGAAGCCCTGCGGAGCCAGCTCCGCCATCCGCTCCGTGTCGAAGCGCAGCGTCGCGACCATCCCCGCGAAGGCGGGAAGCACGACCTCGAGCGTCTGCACGGAGTCGAAGACCGGCTCCTTGTCCTCCTGCAGGTCACGGTTGTACGCCAGGGGCAATCCCTTGAGCGTGGCGAGCAGCCCCGAAAGGTTGCCGATGAGGCGACCGGACTTGCCGCGGGCGAGCTCGGCGATGTCAGGGTTCTTCTTCTGCGGCATGATGCTCGAACCGGTCGAGTAGCCGTCGTCGAGGGTGACGAAACCGAACTCGCGGGTGTTCCAGAGGATGATCTCCTCGCTCAGCCGCGAGAGGTCCACGCCGATCATCGCGGTGATGAAGGCGAACTCGGCGACCACGTCTCGGGCGGACGTGCCGTCGAGCGAGTTCTCGGCGGGGCGATCCAGGCCCAGCTCACGCGCGACGAGCCCGGGGTCCAGACCCAGCGTGGATCCGGCGAGCGCTCCCCCTCCGTAGGGCGAGACGCCCGCGCGCACGCGCCAGTCGACGAACCGCTCGAGCTCGCGCACGAGCGGCCAGGCGTGCGCCTGGAGGTGGTGCGCGAGCAGCACGGGCTGGGCGTGCTGCAGATGCGTGCGGCCGGGCAGGATCGCGCCCGGGTGCGCCTCGGCCTGCGCCACGAGCGCGTCGACGAGATGCAGAATGCTGCGGGCGATCACGCGTGCGTGGTCGATGAGGTACATCCGCACGAGCGTCGCGATCTGGTCGTTGCGGCTGCGGCCGGCGCGGAGGCGCCCGCCGAGTTCGGGGCCGAGCTCGGCGATGAGCGCCTGCTCCAGCGCACCGTGCACGTCTTCGTCGGAGGGTGCAGGCTGCAGAGTGCCGTCGGCGACCGCGCGGGCGACGGCATCCAGCCCTTCGCGCATCCGCCGCTCCTCCTCGGGTTCGAGGTATCCGGCGGCGGCGAGCGCCTTCGCATGCGCATGGGAGCCTGCGATGTCATAGGGCGCGAGGACCCAGTCGAAGTGGGTCGAGCGGCTGAGCTCCACCAGCTCCGGCGAGGGTCCGGTCGCGAATCGCGCCCCCCACAGTGCGCCCTCGTTCGTGCCGTCGTGCTTCGCCTCGCTCATCCCTCCAGCCTAGCGACCCGTATGCGGGCCGCTGATACGTCTAGGCCCTTCGCCTCCGCACCTCCCCTGAACCGCGAGACTGCTTCTGACGGCCGAGACAGCGGGTAACACCCGTAGTCTCGGCCTCCAGTCGTAGTCTCGCGGGAGAAGAGGGAGCTCAGGGGGTGGGCATGGCGGATGCGGGGAGGAGCAGCCGGGCGAGGCGATCGGTCGCCCACTCCAGCGGGCCGCGACCGATCAGCAACGCCCAGAGGGTGCAGAACGACACGACCGCGATCGTCAGGGGCCAGAACGGATCGAGGGCGCGGAAGCCTGAGAGGTCGCCCGGGTCGCCGAGGAGGGCGGATGCGGCCACGGCCCACACGAGAAGCTGCATCGTATACGCCGTCAGCGGCATCGCACCGGTCGCCCGCAGGGGCAGTGTCAGCCAGGAGACGACGGTGAGAGCGGAGCCGTCCGCGCGCGTGCACAGCAGCAGGCATGCGCCGAGCACGGCGATCGCGAAGCCGCCGGAGCCGATGACCTCCCCCACCCCACTGGAGTGCGGTGCCGCCGTCCACACCGCCTGCAGGTAGGGATGCACCGGATCGCCGAGAGCGGTCAGCCCATAGCCGAGCACCGACGCGATCGCACCGCCGGCCAGCATCCGCCACTGCACAGAGCGAGACCGGATGCCGGCACGCGCCACTCCGAGCCCGGCCAGCAGGAACGCGATCCACACCGGGAACGGGTAGTTCCACCCCAGCAGCACCTCGATGTCGGGGCCTGCCGGCGACCGCCACAGCGGGAGCCCGTCCAGCAGGGGCTGGGCGAAGGGCATGAGCAGTCCGAGAGCCAGGGCGATCGTGAGCAGCGCGCGACTGCCGAGACGGGTGAACGGCAGCGTGAGCAGGAACAGGATCGCGTAGGCCGGCAGGATGACGTGCACCGGCACTCCCGTGAGCACGAGCAGCAGGCCCAGCGCCCACAGCAGCCCCGCGCGCACGGCCAGCCGTCCGAGCGCGACGGCCAGGCGGCCGGATGCCGGGGGCGACTCTCCCCCGGTCACGAGTCCGATCGAGACGCCCGCGAGCGTCGCGAACAGGATCGAGGAACGCCCGTCGACGATCCCGACCCAGGTGGCGGGATCCGACCACAGCCAGACGTCGGCGATGACGAGGAGATGCGCGGCGAGCATCCCGAGCACCGCGAGTCCTCGCGCCAGATCGACGCCGGCGATGCGGTCTGCGCCGTTGAGCCGGGACCAGCGGGCCGCCAGATACGCGGCCAGGCCCCTCGACGAGCTCAGGGACCGGCCGATCTCCACGTCGTCACCCCTGGCGCAGCAGCCAGACCAGCAGCGCCTTCTGCGCGTGCAGGCGGTTCTCCGCCTCGTCCCAGACGACGCTCTGCGGGCCGTCGATCACCTCGCTGTCGACCTCGTAGCCGCGGTCGGCGGGAAGGCAGTGGATGAAGATCGCCTCCGGATCGGCGGCGCGCATGGTCTCGGTGGTCACCTTGTAGCGGCCGAGATCGCGGAGCCGGACGATCTTCTCCTCCTCCTTGCCCATCGACACCCAGGTGTCGGTGACGACGACGTCGGCGGCGGCCGCGGCCTCCTCCGGATCGGTGAAGAGCGTGATCGAGCCGCCGGTCTCGGCGGCGCGGCGCTCCGCCGCCGCCACGACATCGGCGCGCGGCGCATAGGCCACCGGTGAGGCGATGCGCACATGCATTCCCGCGGTGACTCCGGCGAGCGCATAGGAATGGGCCATGTTGCTGCGCCCGTCGCCGAAGAAGGTGAGCGTGAGCCCTGCCAGCTGTCCCTTGTGCTCGCGGATCGTCAGGAGGTCGGCGAGCAGCTGGCAGGGGTGGAAGTCGTCCGAGAGCGCGTTGACGACCGGCACGGTGGTCCCGGCGGCCATCTCCTCCAGGCCCGCCTGCGCATAGGTGCGCCAGACGATCGCCGCCACCTGGCGTTCGAGCACGCGCGCAGTGTCGGAGGGCGTCTCCTTGCCGCCGAGCTGGCTGTTGGCCGTCGAGATGATCAGCGGCACGCCGCCGAGGTCGGCGATGCCCACGGCGAACGAGACGCGCGTCCGGGTGGAGGACTTGTCGAAGATCACCGCGACCGTCTGCGGCCCGGCGAGGGACTTGTCGGCCCAGCGGTCCTTCTTCAGCTCGACCGCGAGGTCGAGGATCTCGGCCTGCTCGGCGGGGGTCAGGTCGTCGTCGCGGAG
>CAYOTY010000153.1:4973-5573 GCA_964406995.1 uncultured Microbacterium sp. | reverse complement strand
GGAGGATGTGCGCCAGGTCGACCGCGTGGCGAAGCTGCGCTTCCCGAAGCCGGCGCCGTGCGGCAAGACGCCGCTGATGGCGACGGGGCTGTCCAAGTCCTACGGCTCGCTGGAGATCTTCACCGACGTTGACCTCGCGATCGACCGCGGATCGAAGGTGGTCGTGCTCGGGCTTAACGGCGCCGGGAAGACCACTCTGCTGCGCATCCTCGCCCAGGTCGATCGGCCCGACACCGGACAGCTCGAGCCGGGTCACGGGCTGAAGGTCGGCTACTACGCGCAGGAGCACGAGAATCTCGACGTGTCGCGGTCGGTGCTCGAGAACATGATGTCCGCCGCGCCCGACATCGCCGAGACCGAGGCGCGCAAGGTGCTCGGCTCGTTCCTGTTCACCGGCGACGATGTGCTCAAGCCCGCCGGCGTGCTCTCGGGCGGGGAGAAGACCCGTCTTTCGCTGGCGACCCTTGTGGTCTCCTCGGCGAATCTGCTGCTGCTGGACGAGCCGACCAACAACCTCGACCCGGCGTCGCGCGAGGAGATCCTCGGCGCCCTCGCGCACTACGAGGGCGCCGTCGTCCTGGTCTCGCACGATCCGGGCGC
>CAYOTY010000153.1:0-4963 GCA_964406995.1 uncultured Microbacterium sp. | reverse complement strand
CCGTGGAGTCGCTGAACCCCGAGCGCGTCCTCATCCTGCCCGACGGCGTCGAGGACATCTGGAACCAGGAGTACCAGGACCTCATCGAGCTGGCCTGAGCTCCCTCCCAGCGATGAACCTCGCATCGTAGGAGAAGCCCCGCGACGCCCGGTCTCCCACACGGAACAGTGTTCATCGCTGAGGGCGGGGACGCCGTCGTCAGGCGTCGAGGAGCGCATCCTCGACATCGGCGTCGCGATCGCGGCGGCGCTGGCGCGGGGGACGCCCGTCGGCATCCTCATGGCGGTGCACGGTCTCGGTGCGGATGACGTAGCCGATGAACACGAAGCCCATGATCGCGAACAGGATCCACTGGATCGCGTAGGACAGATGCGGGCCAGGGTCTTCGGTGGGAGCAGTGAAGGCACCCAGAGGAACCTCGGCCCGCGGCTCCTCGGAGACGAGCTGGCCGTACGCGCCGACGATCGTGGCCGGACCGGTGACCGCCGCGATCGAAGGCAGGTGGATGGTCGGCACCTGCCCAGGGGGAGCGCCGCGCCCGGACTGCGGCAGAGGTTCGCCGGGGCGGAGCCGCACGATGACCTCGGCGGGGCCGGATGCGGGAGCGGGCACGGTCTCCGGCGCGTCCTCTTCGCCGGAGAGCACCCAGCCGCGATTGACGATGAGCACGGTGCCCTCGTCGGTGTGGAAGGGGACGAGGACCTCGAAGGCGCGAGTGCCGGCGTGGGGGCGATTGCGCACGAGGATGAGGTCGGAGGAGGCGTACTCGCCCCTCACCACCACAGGGCGCCATTCGTCGGCCGGATCCAGCGCTCCGTCAGGGCCGATCAGGTCGCCCAGCGGCACCGGTGCGCGGTCATGGTTCTCCGCGACGAGGGCGAGCTGGGCGGCACGCTCCTCGTTGCGCTCGAACTGCCATTGGGAGAGGAAGCCGCAGGTCACCGCGAACACGCACGCCACCGCGAGGTATGCGCCCCAGCGGACGAACCGGTTGTTCACGCGCCGACACCCGCTCGCACTGTGACGGGGAAGTCGCGCGCACGGAGGTAGTCGCGCAGGAACGCGAGGTGCTCATCGCAGGCGAGCCAGATCTTCTCACGGTCCTCGGCGTGGATCCGGGGATTGCGCCACACGATCCGATGGCTCGCCGGCGTGCGGCAGTCGGCACGTGAGCAGAGGGCCTCCGTCGTCACGAGGGCTCGCCCTCGGCGTCGCTCCCGTGCTCGGAGCGCGACTCCTGGATGCGGATCACCGGGGTGGCCGGAGGGTCCGATGGCGCCGCCGCCGATGCCTCCAGAGCCTGAGACGGGGTCTCGGCGGGGGTGATCTTCCCGTCGCTTCCCGCATTGGCGAGGACGACCGCGATGTACGGCAGGAAGATCGCCCCGGCGCAGAACACCCAGGTGTACCACCCGTAGGGCGTCACGAGCACGGCGAGCACGAAGCACAGCATCCGGATGCCCATGGTGATCACATAGGTGCGCACGCGCGCGTGATTCTCGTCCCGCGGAGCGCGCGGGACGGAGGTGACCGAGGGGGCATGGCGAGACTGCTTCACGATGCTTCCAGCCTACGCCCGTCGGACATGCCTGTGCGCCCGCCCCGAAGCCGGGACGGGCGCACAGGCAGATGCGTGTCAATATGTCGGAATCGACGCCATGAGCGGGATGAAGACGGCGAAGAACAGCAGGGTTCCCAGAACGGCGAATGCGACGCCGACATAGCCCATGATGAGGCCGGCCAGAGCCATGCCGCGCCCCTGCTCACCGCTGGTCTTGAGCTTGCCCAGCGACATGTGGCCGGTGATGATGGCGACGATGGAGCCGATGAAGGGGATGATGACCAGACCCGCGATGCCGGCGATCAGCGAGACGACGGCCAGCGTGTTGGTCGGTGCGACGGGCGCATACGCCTGGCCGCCGGGGTAGGCGGGCGCAGCCGTGTAGCCGGGGTAGGCGGGTGCTTCGGGCGCGGCGCCGTACGGCGGAGTGCTCGGTGCGGGCGCGGCCTGGTAGGCGGGCGCCTGGCTCGCAGCGGCATCCGGGGAACTCGGAGCTGCCGGAGGGGAGTACGGGGGCGGGTTGTCGTCGCCCTGGGGGGTGTTGTCACTCACGGTGGTGCCTTTCACTCGTAGGTCTCCAGATTTTCAGGGTGGAGCCGGGGTGTCAAACCCCACTTCTGGCTAGGCTGAACGAGGCCCCTGTCCCGATCCTGGAGTTTTCACATGAGCGATGGTCGCGTTGTACTCGTCACCGGCGGAAATCGCGGCATCGGCCGCGCGATCGCGGAGCGCTTCGTCCGTGACGGCTACCGGGTGGCGGTGACCGCCCGCACCGGCGAAGGGCCGGAGGGGACGCTGACCGTACGCGCGGATGTGACGGATGCCGCCGCGATCGATGCCGCCTTCACCGAGGTGGAGGAGAGGCTCGGGCCGATCGAGGTCCTCGTGGCCAATGCGGGCATCACGAAGGACACGCTGCTCATGCGCATGAGCGAGGACGACTTCGACAGCGTCGTCGCCACGAACCTCGGCGGGACGTTCCGCGTCGTCAAGCGCGCCTCGAAGGGGATGCTGCGCGCTCGCTTCGGCCGCGTGATCCTCATTTCTAGCGTGGTCGGACTGTACGGCTCGGCGGGTCAGGTGAACTATGCGGCGTCCAAGAGCGCCCTGGTCGGCTTCGCCCGTTCGCTCACGCGGGAGCTCGGAGGACGCGGGATCACCGCGAACGTCGTCGCGCCGGGGTTCATCGAGACCGATATGACGGCCCAGCTGCCGGAAGAGACGCAGAAGCAGTACAGGGCCAGCATTCCGGCCGGGCGCTTCGCGACGGCGGACGAGGTGGCGGGTGTGGTGACCTGGCTCGCCGGTGATGACGCCGCCTACATCTCAGGGGCCGTGATCCCCGTCGACGGGGGCCTGGGCATGGGGCACTGACCTGAGGGGCGCGTCCGACGACGCCGCACGCGCTGCGGTGCTGCGCCAGACGCGACTCAGTCCGACACCGCGGCGACGAGCAGCGCGGCCAGGCGCTCCGGCACGGAGAACTGCGGCCAGTGCCCGGAGCCGATGCGCACGACGCGGAAGTCCCTCACCGCCGCGGCCTCTTCGCCATAGGGTCCCCAGCCGGCCATCGCCGAGACGAGGGTCTCGTGGTCCATCGGTCCGGAGAGCACCGTGACGGGAACGTCGAAGCGGCGTTCGTCGGCGAGCGGGATCGGGTCGGTGGGAACCTGCGCGGGAACGCTGCGCGTGAGCGTGGCCGTGCGCTCCCTCGTCGCGGCGTCGAGGTCGGCGACATCCTCTTGGTCGAAGAACTCCCAGCCGGGGAAGGGCACCACGCCGTCGACGATCTCGAACTCGGAGATGCTCCCTCCGGGGTGAGGCAGGATGGTGTCGACGAGGACGACCCTCGCGACGCGGTCGGGGCGGGCGTCGGCCGCACCCCACGCCACGTTCCCTCCGCCGCTGTGGCCGACGAGCACGACCTGGCCCTCGATCTCGTCGATGCGGGCGACGACGGCATCGACCCAGTCGGAGATGCGGATCTCCGAGGATTCGGATGCCGGGGCGCCCACGCCCGGCATCGTCAGCGGATGCGGGCGGTGGCCCGCCTCTTCCAGGGCGGGGAGCACGGGCTCCCATGAGCGCGCATCGAGCCAGAGACCGGGAATGAGGATGATGTCCATAGCTGCACGCTAGCGGCCGCATCCGACATTCGGCACCCTCTCCTGCTGCGGTCAGGGCAGCAGAGGGATGATCTCGCGCAGATCGCGCGGGCCGATCACGAGCGAGGCCGCCTCGCGCACGGCGGGTTTGGCATTGAAGGCGAGGCCGAGGCCGGCCACGGCCATCATCCGCAGATCGTTCGCGCCGTCGCCGACCGCGATCGTGGCGTGCGCGGGCACGGAGAGCTCGTGGGCCCAGGTCCGGAGGGCGGTCGCCTTCACGCCGGCGTCGACGATCTCGCCGTCGACGGTGCCGGCGAGCGCGTCGCCCGCGACGGTCAGCCGGTTCGCACGCCAGTGATCGACGCCGAGGGCGGGCGCGATCTCGTCGAGGATCTCGTGGAAGCCGCCGGAGACGACGCCGACGATGCCGCCGCGGACGTGCACGGCATCGGTCAGCTCCCGCACGCCGGGGGTGGGGCGTACGCGGTCGCGCACGCGTGCGAAGGCCGAGATCGGCACCCCGCGCAGCGCCTCCACGCGCGAGCGCAGGCTCGCGGCAAAGTCGACCTCGCCGCGCATGGCGGCCTCCGTCGCCGCCTGGACCTCTGCGCGCCGACCGGCCTCGTCGGCGAGCAGCTCGATCACCTCGTCCTGGATCAGGGTGGAGTCGGCATCGAGAACGACGAGGAAGCGCGCAGTGGTCACCCGATCGAGCGTAGCGGGAGCATCAGGCCTCGATGTGCATGCCCTTGCCGACGATGGTGAGCCCGGACTCGGTGATGGTGAAGCCGCGCTCCCGATCGCGCTCGCGGTCCACCCCGACGTTGGCGCCGTCGGCGAGCACGACGTTCTTGTCGAGGATCGCCCGGTGCACGCGCGCCCCCGCACCGACGCGGACGTGGTCGAACAGCACCGAGTCGGTGATGGTCGAGCCGCCCCCGGCGAGAGTCCAGGGTCCGACGACGCTGCGCTCGAGGTGGGTGCCGGAGAGCACGGACCCGAGCGAGACGATCGAGTCGATCGCATTGCCGATGCGGCCCACCGAGTCCCGGACGAACTTCGCCGGGGGAGAGTTCACCATCTGCGAGTGGATCGGCCACTCCATGTTGTAGAGGTTGAAGACCGGAAGCGTGGAGATGAGATCCATGTGCGCGTCGAAGAAGGAGTCGATCGTTCCGACGTCGCGCCAGTAGGAGCGATCGCGAGCGGAGGAGCCGGGCACCTCGTTCTGCTTCATGTCGTAGAAGCCGGCCTCGCCCCGGGAGACGAAGTAGGGGACGATGTCGCCGCCCAT
>CAYOTY010000152.1:0-5688 GCA_964406995.1 uncultured Microbacterium sp. | reverse complement strand
GGGCGTCCCCCCGCAGAGGATCAGTCGGCGGCGAGCGAGGCCGCGCCGATGATGCCCGAGGAGTTGCGGTGGATCGCCGGGACGATGGGCGTGTTGAGCTTCAGCAGCGGAAGGAAGCTCTCGGGGTGCTTGGACACCCCGCCGCCGACGACGAAGAGGTCGGGGGAGAAGAGGAACTCCACGTGGCTGTAGAAGACCTGCAGCCGTGCGGCCCACGACTCCCAGTCGAGCTTCTCGCGCTCCATCGCCGAATACGCCGCCCAGCGCTCGATGGAGTCGCCGTCGTGGATCAGGTGCCCGAGCTCGGTGTTGGGGATCAGCGTCCCGTTGTACAGGAACGCCGATCCGATGCCCGTCCCGAGGGTGGTGAGGATCGTCAGGCCCTTCGCGCCGCGGGCGGCGCCGTGGCGCACCTCGGCGACACCGGCCGCATCCGCGTCGTTGACGAAGTGGATGTTGCGGCCCAGGCCCTTCTCGAAGAACTTCTCGGCCTCGAAGCCGATCCACTCCTTGGAGATGTTCGCCGCCGACAGCGCCCTGCCGTCCTTCACGATCGCGGGGAAGGCGACGCCGAGCGGAAGGTTCGAGTCGGTGGCACCGAGGGTGTCGAGGACGCTGATGACAGCGGCGAGGACGTCCTCGGGCGTCGCGCCCTTGGGGGTCGGAACCTTGATGCGGTCCGACTCCAGAGCGCCCCGGTCGAGATCGACCAATCCTGCCTTGATTCCCGTGCCGCCGATGTCGACGCCGATCGCATGTGCCATGCAGAACAGCCTACTCAGATCCCGCCCCGCCGCTAGGATCGACTCAGGTGCCGAGGAACGGAGCGGACATGTCGTATGAGTCGGAGAAGTACTGGTACAACCTGGCCACGGGGGAGGTCGAGTACGGGCTCCAGTCGCCGTCCGTGGAGCGGGCCGGACCCTTCGACACCGCCGAGGAGGCGGCACAGGCGCCGGAGGTCATCCGTCGGCGCGCGAAGGCCTGGGCCGATGAAGAGGCAGCCGAAGACGACTGGGGAAGCACCTCGGGCGCCGAGGGTGACGGAGAGTAGGGGAATTGGACAAGCAACGGGATTTCGTCCTCCGGACGATCGAGGAGCGAGGCGTGAAGTTCGTCCGCCTCTGGTTCACCGACGTCATCGGGACGCTCAAGTCGGTCGCCATCGCGCCGGCGGAGGTCGAGGGGGCGTTCGCCGAGGGCATCGGTTTCGACGGCTCCGCCATCGAGGGCTTCACGCGCGGATTCGAGTCGGATCTGCTCGCCCAGCCCGACCCGACGACCTTCCAGATCCTGCCGTGGCGCGGGGAGATCGATCCGACCGCCCGCATGTTCTGCGATCTGACCACCCCCGACGGGCAGCCGGCCGTCGGAGACCCGCGTCATGTGCTCAAGCGCGCCCTGGCCAAGGCGGCGGACGCCGGATTCACCTTCTACACGCATCCGGAGATCGAGTTCTATCTGCTCAAGTCCTCCAAGTTCGGCCAGGACGGGCCCGAGCCCGTCGACTCGGCCGGCTACTTCGACAACGTGCCCGGCGGCACCGCGCACGACTTCCGGCGTCGTTCGGTGCGCATGCTGGAAGACCTCGGGATCTCGGTGGAGTTCAGCCACCACGAGGGCGGCCCGGGTCAGAACGAGATCGACCTGCGCTATGCGGATGCCCTCGCGACCGCCGACAACATCATGACCTTCCGCACGGTCATCAAGGAGGTCGCGATCGAGCAGGGCGTGTACGCGACCTTCATGCCCAAGCCCCTCAGCGGTGAGCCCGGAAGCGGGATGCACACGCACATGTCGCTGTTCGAGGGCGATCAGAACGCCTTCTACGAGGAGGGGGCGAAGTACCAGCTGTCCAAGACCGGGCGGCACTTCATCGCAGGGCTCCTGCGCCATGCGAACGAGATCGCCGCGGTGACGAACCAGTTCGTCAACTCGTACAAGCGCCTGTGGGGCGGCGATGAGGCCCCGAGCTTCGTGACCTGGGGCCACACCAACCATTCCGCGCTGGTGCGTGTGCCGATGTACAAGCCCAACAAGAGCCAGTCCTCGCGGGTGGAGTACCGCGGGCTGGACTCTGCGACCAACCCCTATCTCGCCTTCGCCCTGCTCCTCGCCGCCGGCCTCAAGGGCATCGAGGAGGAGTACGAGCTCCCCACCGAGGCGGAGGACAACGTGTGGTCGCTGACCGACGCCGAACGACGCGCGCTGGGCTACGGCTCGCTCCCGGCGAGCCTCGACCAAGCACTGGAGCACATGGAGGGCTCCGAGCTCGTCGCGGAGACGCTCGGGGAGCAGGTCTTCAACTACGTGCTGCGCAACAAGCGGAAGGAGTGGGAGGGCTACCGCGCCCAGGTCACTCCGTTCGAGCTGAAGAACAACATCGAGATGCTCTGAGGCCTGCGATGGCCCGTCCGGATTCATCCGTCTCGCTCTCTGCGCTCGCGCGACGGGGCTTCGCCGAGCTGAGCGAGGCCTCCCGCACCCTCGACGAGCTCGCCGAGCTGACCGGGGTGCCGCGCGGAGAGCTGCTCGGCGACCTGGACGCCGCCGATCCGGACGCGGCGCTGGCGGGGCTCGTCCGAGTCGCCCGCCGTGCCCCGGAGCCGGTCGCGGCGCTGTTGGCCGATCCCGCCGCCCGGGGCAGGCTCTGGCAGGTCTTCGGCGCCTCGGAAGGGCTCGCGGCGTTCTTCCTGCGGCATCCGGAGGAGCTCCCGGCCCTGCGCTCGGTGGATCACGCCCTCCCGAGCGCGGAGACCCTGCGCGACCGGATGCTGGACGCCGTCGGCGCGCGCGAGGGCTTCGCCGCCTCCGGCGATGAGCCCGAATGGGACGGGCTGCGCATCGCCTACCGTCGCTCGCTCGCCGAGATCGCCGCGATCGACGTCGCCCTGCCGGATGCGGCGGCTTCGATCCGCGAGGTCACGGCGGCGCTGTCGGATGCCGCATCGGCGGCGTTGGAGGCCTCTCTCGCGGTCGCGCGCACGCGTGTGGCGGCATCCGCCGGTCGTGAGGCCGTCGCCGCGACGCGGCTGGCGATCATCGGGATGGGCAAGGCCGGGGCACGAGAGCTGAACTACGTCAGCGACGTCGATGTGATCTTCGTCGGCGGCACGAGCGACGAGAGCGTCGTGGAGGAGCATCGGGCGATCGACATCGCCACCAGGCTCGCCCGCGAGACGATGCGCGGGCTGTCGGGCCTGGCGATCGAGCCGCCGCTGTGGGAGGTGGACGCCGCCCTCCGCCCCGAGGGCAAGCAGGGCGCCCTGGTGCGCTCGCTGGCCTCGCACGTGGCCTACTACGATCGCTGGGCCAGCAGCTGGGAGTTCCAGGCGCTGCTGAAGGCCCGCCCGATGGCCGGCGATCCGGAACTGGGCGAGCAGTACGTGCAGGCGATCCTGCCGAAGGTGTGGACGAGCGCGGGCCGCGAGGACTTCGTGGAGAGCGTCCAGCGGATGCGGCAGCGCGTCACCGACCACATCGACCCGGAGGATGCGCCCTATCAGCTCAAGCTCGGCGAAGGCGGGCTGCGCGACATCGAGTTCACCGTGCAGCTGCTGCAGCTGGTGCACGGGCTCACGGACGAGACGGTGCGCACCCGCGGGACCCTGGAGAGCCTGGACGCCCTGGTCGCCGGCGGATACATCGGGAGGATGGACGCGGCATCCTTCGCCCGCCACTACTCGCTGCTGCGCATGATGGAGCACCGGCTGCAGCTGAAGGAGCTCAGCCGCACGCACCTCCTGCCGCGCACCGAGGAGGGCCTGCGCGTGCTGGCCCGCGCGACGGGGCTCGCCGAGAACGCGCAGGCGATGGCGGAGCTGTGGGAAGGCGTCCGCCGCGAGGTGCGGGAGATCCACACGCGGCTCTTCTATCGCCCTCTCCTGGCCGCGGTGGCGGGGCTTCCCGAGGAGGAGCGCACGCTCTCCACCGGGCAGGCACGCGATCGCCTCGCGGCGATCGGGTTCCGCGACCCGGCCGGGGCGCTCGGTCACATCCATGCGCTCACGAGCGGCATCAGCCGGAAGGTGACCATCCAACGGCACTTGATGCCGGTGATGGTGCGGTGGTTCGCCGACGGCGCAGACCCCGACTACGGTCTGCTCGCCTTCCGGCGCATCAGCGAGCGGCTGGGCGACACGCCCTGGTTCCTGCGCGTGCTTCGGGACTCCGCCGGCGCCGCCGAGCGGCTGACCAGGCTGCTGTCGACGTCCCGCTACATCGGCGAGCTGATGGAGTGGATTCCCGAGTCGGTCGCCTGGCTGGACAGCCCTGAGGCGCTGCAGCCTCGGGGAGCTGCGGCGCTGGACGAGGAGGCCCGCGCGATCCAGACCCGGCACAGGACCGTGAAGGGCGCCTTCGGCGCCGTGCGTTCGCTCCGCCGGCGGGAGCTGCTGCGCACGGCGATGGCCGGAGTGCTGGACGTCCTCATGATCGAGGAGGTCGCCACCGCGCTCACCGAGATCACCGAGGCGACGATCCAGGCGGCGCTGCGGGCGGTCCTGCGGGAAGTGATCCCGGAGGAGGATGCGGCGCTCGACTTCGCGGTGATCGCGATGGGCCGCTTCGGGGGGGTCGAGCTGGGATTCGGCTCTGACGCCGACATCCTGTTCGTCTACGATCCGAGCGGCATCGATCCTCAGCGGGCGCAGACGCTCTCGGCCAGGGTCGTCACCCAGCTGCGCGAGCACCTGACCGACAACCGCGTGCCGCTGGAGCTGGACGCGGGTCTGCGGCCCGAGGGCCGCAACGGACCCATGGTGCGCTCATTGGACGCCTACACCGCGTACTACCGGCGCTGGTCGCTGTCCTGGGAGGCGCAGGCGCTTCTGCGGGCGCGTGGGGTGGCAGGCAGTCACAAGCTGATCGGACGCTTCACGGAGCTCGCCGACTCGGTCCGCTATCCGCAGACGCTCGCCCCCACCGACCTCAGCGAGGTCAAGCGCATCAAGGCGCGCGTGGAGGGGGAGCGCCTGCCGCAGGGCGCCGATCCGCGCCGGCACCTCAAGCTCGGCCCCGGCACGCTCAGCGATGTCGAGTGGCTCGTGCAGCTGCTTCAGCTGCAGCACGCGCATCGTCTGCCGGGTCTGCGCACGACCTCCACGCTGGGCGCTCTGGATGCCTCGGTGGAGGCCGATCTGGTGACGGCCGAGGACGCTGCTCTGCTGCGCGAGGCCTGGCTTCTCTCCAGCCGTCTGCGCTCGGCGATCACTCTGCTGACGGGGCAGACGAGCGACCTTCTCCCCACCGATCGGAGAGTGCTCGACGGCATCGGCCGGATCCTCGGCTACCCGCCGCGGTCGGCGACGCAGGTCGACGAGGACTATCACGCGGTCACCCGCCGCGCCCGCCGCGTCTTCGAGAAGCTCTTCTACGGCTGAACGCCCGAATGCCCGCCCGGAGGATCCGGAGCGGGCATTCGGGCTGTGGCAGGATTCAGACGCCGTAGTACAGCTCGTACTCGTAGGGGTGCGGCCGCTGGGCGATCGGAAGGATCTCGTTCTCGTACTTGTAGTCGATCCAGGTCTCGATCAGCTCCGCGGTGAACACGCCGCCCTCCAGAAGGAACTGGTGGTCCTCGCGCAGCGCCTCGAGCGAGTCGAGGAGGGAGTTGGGAACCTGCGGGATGCCCTTGGCCTCCTCCGGGGGAAGCTCGTACAGGTCCTTGTCGATCGGCTCGTGCGGCTC
>CAYOTY010000151.1:0-5737 GCA_964406995.1 uncultured Microbacterium sp. | reverse complement strand
CGCACGTACGGCGCCTCGCATGAGGACGACGTGCGCTTCCGCATCGTCGCCGACCACGTGCGCTCCGCGCTCATGCTGCTCTCCGACGGCGTCACCCCCTCCAACGAAGGACGCGGCTACATCCTGCGCCGCCTGATGCGTCGCACGGTGCGCTCGATGCGTCTGCTGGGCGTGGATGCGCCGACCTTCCCGGAGCTGTTCGCCGCCTCCCGCGATGCGATGAAGGGCAACTACCCCGAACTCGAACGCGACTGGGGTCGCCTGTCCCAGTCGGCGATCGCGGAGGAGGAGACGTTCCTGCGCACCCTCGTGCAGGGGTCGAGCATCCTCGACCTGGCGCTGTCGGAGACGAAGACCTCCGGGAAGAGCGCCCTGGCGGGCTCCGAGGCCTTCCTTCTGCACGACACCTACGGATTCCCGATCGATCTGACGCTGGAGATCGCCGAGGAGGCGGGTCTCTCGGTCGATCGCGACGCCTTCGACACCCTCATGCTCGAGCAGAAGACGCGAGCCAAGGCCGACGCGAAGAGCCGAAAGCGCCAGCTCGCGGATGTCTCGGTGTATCGCGAGTTCCGGGCGAAGGGTGAGACGGTCTTCTCCGGCTATGCGGAGCTGGAGACCGAATCGCGCGTGCTCGGCATCCTCGTGGACGGACAGTCCGTGCCGGTGGCCGGCGCAGGCCAGGTCGCCGAGGTGATCCTCGCCGAGACGACGCTCTACGCCGAGTCCGGCGGTCAGGTCGCCGACAGGGGCACGATCACCGGACCCGGCTTCTCCCTGCAGGTGCTGGACGTGCAGCGTCCGGTGCCGGGGCTCATCAGTCACACGGTGGAGGTCGCGAGCGGTCAGGTCGCGGTGGACGACCGCGCCACGACGGTGGTGGATGCCGCCAACCGCCGTGCCGCACGCCAGGCCCACTCCGCGACGCACCTCGTGCACGCTGCTCTCCGCGACACGCTGGGGGAGTCGGCCCGGCAGGCGGGTTCGCTCAATCGTGCGGGCTATCTGCGATTCGACTTCTCCTGGGGGCAGGCGCTCTCGACGCAGACGCGCACCGAGATCGAGGACATCACCAACCGCGCCGTCAACGAGGCCCTCGAGGTGACCACTCGAATCCTGAGCCTTGATGAGGCGAAGGAAGCCGGTGCGATGGCGCTGTTCGGCGAGAAGTACGGCGATGTCGTGCGGATGGTCGACATCGGCGGCCCGTGGTCGCGCGAACTGTGCGCCGGAACGCATGTGAGCACGAGCTCGGAGATCGGACTGGTGAGCCTTGTCGCCGAATCCTCGGTCGGGGCGTCGAACCGTCGTATCGAGGCGCTGGTCGGCCAGGACGCCTTCCGTGAGTTCGCCGCCGAGCGAGCCCTGGTCTCGCAGCTGACCTCCGCGCTGAAGACACCGCGCGAACAGCTGCCGGACAAGATCGCCGAGCTGACGGCAGGTCTCAAGGCCGCGCAGAAGAGGATCGCGCAGTTCGAGGCCCAGGCCCGGGAGGGCGCTGTGCCGGCCATCGTCGCGGCAGCGACCGCCGAGGGGCCGTACCGGGTCGCCGCGCACTCGCTCGGCGACGTCGGCTCGGCCGATGACGTGCGCGGCATCGCTCTCAGTGTCCGTGAGCGCCTGGGCAGCGAGCCCGCCGTCGTAGTGATCGGAGGCATCGCGGGAGGCCGCCCTGTCGTCGTCGTCGCCACCAACGATGCGGCGCGTGCCGCAGGGGCGAAGGCAGGGCCACTGGCCAAGCGCGCGGCCGGCGTGCTGGGCGGCGGTGGCGGCGGTCGGGACGACGTCGCCCAGGGCGGCGGATCCGACGCCGCGGCGCTGCCTGCGGCGCTGGAGGCGGTCACCTCGGAGCTTCGCTCGGCGTGACTGGGTTTCGTCGCGGGGTGCGGCTCGGAGTCGATGTGGGCAGGGCCCGCGTGGGCGTCGCGCGCTGCGATCCGGACGGGATGCTCGCCGTGCCGGTCGAGACCGTGCCGAGGGACGAGAGATCCGTGATCAGGCTGAGTGCGCTCGTGCAGGAGCATGAGCCGCTGGAGATCCTCGTGGGTCTTCCCGTCAACCTCCGCGGCGAAGAGACCC
Organism: uncultured Microbacterium sp.; assembly: GCA_964406995.1. Taxonomy (GTDB): domain Bacteria; phylum Actinomycetota; class Actinomycetes; order Actinomycetales; family Microbacteriaceae; genus Microbacterium. The sequence goes on along the minus strand of CAYOTY010000151.1, from coordinate 3,658 downwards.
CATCGACGGTCGATGCGCGCCTGTTCGCCGAGGAGATCGCCGCGGCTACGGGGGTGCCGGTGAGGCTGGTCGATGAACGGCTGAGCACCGTCTCGGCGCATGCCGCCCTGCGTTCCTCCGGCCGTTCCCAGCGTAAGTCTCGTAGCATTGTGGACCAGGTGGCCGCCGTGGTCCTGCTGCAGCAGGCGATCGACACCGAGAAGAGCACCGGCAGCCCGGCCGGCGATCTCATCAGCACCCGCGAGGAGCAGCCCTGAACCCCGAGCCGGAAGACACAGACCCGATGGCGGGCCTGTTCGACAAACTGCCCGATCCGATCGCTCCGCGGCCTGTTGCGCCCGCCGAGGCTCCGGCACCGGGAACCCGCCGCGCCGCCCGCGAGGCGGCACGGCAGGCGAGCGCGCAGGAGTCGCACTCGGCCCCGGAACGGGGCGTTGCGGCATCCGCCTCACCCGCGGTGCCGCCGGAGACGCCTGTCCGGTCGGGGATCGACGAGCTCCTCAGCACCGCCACCGGTGATGAGGAGCGGCGTGACCCCGCTCGGGGGAAGAAGCGTCGTCGCCGCGGATGCCTCGTCGCGCTCATCGTCGTGCTCGCCCTGATCGGCGGCATCGCGGCCGCGGGCGTGTGGGTGATGAACACCTATGGTGAGCGCATCAACGAGGTCATGGGATGGGGCGAGCCGATCGATTTCGAGCCCGGACAGGACGGTGATCCTGCGCGGGTGATGATCGTCGAGGGCGATACCGGATGCTCGCTCTCGCCGAAGCTCTTCGAGGTGGGGGTGACCAAGACCGAGGACGCCTTCTGCAAGCTGCTGGTCCGCGCCGAGGTCTCACCCACGCTGATCCCCGGCATCTATCAGCTGCGCGAGCGGATGTCCTTCGACGAGATCATCGAGGCCCTCGGCGACCCCGCGAATCTCCTGGACGATGCGGTCCTGCGCGAGCTGACGATCGAGAGGTCGGTACAGGCCACGGTCGCCATGCTCGGGATCACGGTGGATCCCCTTCCGACGACACTGCCGGCTCCCTTCGCCGAGGGAGGCTTCGCGATCTTCGATCGAGAGTTCTTCGATGAGGATGCTCTGGACGCCGAAGGGATCCAGGCCTTCCTCGACGACCGCGCAGCTGCGTGCGACAGCGGTGCCGACTGCCTGAAGGATGCCACCCGGGACTACGCGGACGTTGCCGCCAACTCCTACTGCGCGGCGATCCCCGGCGGCACGGGCGAGGGCGTGGCACAGGTGATCGACAAGGTCGCCAAGGCCTGCGGTCTCAATCCCAAACTGCTGCTGGTGCTCTTCCACGATCAGCTCGGGATCGACATGGACGCCCTCGCGGCGGAGTCGGTCGCGCCCATCGCCGATGGCGGGTTCATCATCAGCGATGAGGCGTTCTTCGACGCGGCCTCGATGAGCGAGGAGCAGATCCAGGCCTTCCTCGAGGAACAGGTGCCGGTGTGCGCCCCCGGGTCCACCTGTCTGAAGGACTACGTCCAGGATCATCCGGACAAGCCGGCCGATCGCTACTGCTCTCGGATGCCGGGGGGGACGAACGAGAGCGCGGCGCTGATCATCCACAAGGTCGCCGAGGCCTGCGGGATCAACCCGCAGGTGCTCCTGATCATGCTGGAGAAGGAGCAGGTCCTGGTCACCATGACCGACCCCGAGCCTCTGCGCTTCGACCGGGCGATGGGCTTCGCCTGCCCCGACACGGGTGAGAACAACTCCGCCAACTGCAACGAGGTGCACTACGGTTTCGCCAATCAGGTGTACCGGGGCGCCCGGCAGATGCAGGTGTACACGGCACAGCCGGGGAGCTTCAACTACCGGGCCGGCCGGGTCAACACCATCCCGTGGCATCCCTCCTCCGAGTGCGGCAGTTCCCGCGTGTTCATCCAGAACCAGGCGACGGCGAACCTTTACATCTACACGCCCTACCGTCCCAACATCGCCGGCCTCGCGGCGGGCCGCGGCATCGGCGACGCCTGCTCCTCCTCCGGCAACCGGAACTTCTACAACCTGTACGTGGACTGGTTCGCCCAGGCGCAGGCCCCGTTCCTGGGTGCTCCGGCGCAGATCCAGGGCTGCACGCTGCCGCCCGCCGAGGAGGTCCGCGATCACCGCGCGCGTGCGACGGTCGCGACTACGCAGATGAACGCCCGGCAGGCGCCATCGACCCTGTGCACGCGGGACGTCGCCACGCTCGCGGAGGGCACCGAGGTGACGGTCGTGGGGCAGTACGGGGCGTGGTCCCGGGCGACAGCCGATGGCCGGGAGGTCTGGCTGGCGACGGAGTACCTGGACTTCCCCGACGGCGATCGGCCCTTCACACGCGCCGAGAGCGCCCAGGAGGGCGAGGGGGAGTGAGCCGCACGCGCCTGGAGGTCTGGGGCGATCCCATCTCGCACAGCAGATCGCCCGCCCTGCACCGCGCGGCCTATGCGCAGCTCGGTCTGGACTGGTCGTTCGAGCGGCGTCGAGTGACGGCGGACTCCTTCGTCGCGACGCTCGGCGGTCTGGATGAGAGATACCGGGGGATCTCGGTGACCATGCCGCTCAAGGAGGAGGCGTTCCGCGCGGCGCACGAGATCGATCGCTTCGCAGAGCTGACCGGCGCCGTCAACACGCTGCTCCTCGGCGAGACCCGCCGCGGCTTCAACACCGACGTCCCCGGTCTCGTCGACGCCTTCGGTGAGAACGGGATCACGGGGGTGAGCACGGCCCGCGTCCTGGGGGCGGGTGCGACCGCTGCATCCGCCGTCGTCGCCCTCGCCGAGCTCGGCGCCGCGCGGATCGAGGTGCGCGCCCGGCGTCCGGAGCGCGCCGCTCCTCTGCTCCTGCTCGGGGAACGGCTGTCGGTGGAGGTGATCGCCGACACCCTGGATGCGAACGTCTCGTCGGTGGACGCCACGGTGGCGACCCTGCCGAGCGGCACGGTGCTCGATGACGGGGTGGCGGCGCGACTCGCGCGGAGCGGCGGAGCCCTCCTGGATGCCGCCTACGCCCCGTGGCCGTCCGCGCTGGCTTCCGTGTGGGGCGATGCGCCCGTCATCTCGGGGCTGCTGATGCTGCTGCACCAGGCCGTTCGCCAGGTGCGGATCTACACGAGCGGCGACCCGGACGCCGCGCTTGCCGACGAGGCGGCGGTGGTGGCCGTCATGCGGTCCGCGCTCATGGAAGACTAGAGGAATGCTCCGCGTGCTCACGGCCGGCGAATCGCACGGCCCAGAACTCATTGCCGTCATGGAAGGGCTCCCGTCCGGTGTGCCCGTGTCCAGCGAGGTGATCCAGGCCGATCTCGCCCGCCGCAAGCTCGGATACGGGCGCGGCTCCCGGATGAAGTTCGAGCAGGACGAGCTGACGATCTCGGGCGGCGTCGTCCACGGCCGGACGCTCGGCAGTCCGATCGCCCTGCGCATCGGCAACACGGAGTGGCCGAAGTGGGTCGAGGTCATGAACCCCGAGCCCGTGGAGCTCACCGATCGCTCGCGCGGACGCGGCGCACCGCTGACCCGGCCGCGTCCCGGTCACGCCGACCTCGTGGGGATGCAGAAGTACGACTTCGATGAGGCGCGCCCGATCCTCGAGCGCGCCAGCGCCCGCGAGACGGCGGCACGCGTCGCGCTCGGTGCGGTGGCGCGTGCGTTCCTGGGC
>CAYOTY010000150.1:0-5831 GCA_964406995.1 uncultured Microbacterium sp. | reverse complement strand
GGTGGACCTCCACCGCCCCTACATCGACGAGCTGACCCGTCCGAACCCCGACGACCCGACCGGCCAGAGCACGATGCGCCGCATCGAGGACGTCTTCGACGTCTGGTTCGACTCGGGATCGATGCCCTACGCGCAGGTGCACTACCCCTTCGAGAACCGTGAGTGGTTCGACGAGCACTCGCCGGCCGACTTCATCGTCGAGTACATCGGGCAGACCCGCGGCTGGTTCTACGTCATGCATGTGCTCTCGACCGCACTGTTCGACCGTCCGGCGTTCAAGGCGGTCGCGTCGCACGGCATCGTCCTGGGGGAGGACGGAAGGAAGCTCTCGAAGTCGCTGCGCAACTATCCCGACGTCAACCTCACCTTCGACAGCCACGGTTCGGATGCGGTTCGCTGGTACGAGCTGTCCAGCCCTCTGCTCCGGGGCGGCAACCTCGTGGTCGTCGATGAGGGCATCCGCTCCGGCGTACGCGAGTTCCTCCTGCCCCTGTGGAACGCCTGGTACTTCTTCGCGACCTATGCGAACGCCGCCACCGACCCTTCGACGGGCTCTGGGGCCGGGTACGAGGCGCAGCGGCGCACGGACTCCACCGACGTCCTCGACCAGTACATCCTCGCGCTCACGGGTGATCTCGTCCGCGGGGTCGCCGACGACCTGGAGGTGCTCGACTCGACCGGCGCGAGCGCGAAGCTGCGCGAGTTCGTCGAGGCACTGACGAACTGGTACATCCGCCGCTCGCGCGACCGCTTCTGGGTGGGCGTCGACCCCTCGGATCCGACCACCACCGAGGCCTTCGACACGCTCTTCACGGTGCTGGAGACGCTCACGCGCATCGCCGCGCCCCTCGTGCCGCTCATCGCGGAGCGCGTCTGGCAGGGCCTCACGGGCGGGCGGAGCGTCCACCTGCAGGACTGGCCGGAGCCGGACGCGTTCGCACCGGCATCCGGCATCCGTGCGGCCATGGACACGATCCGCGAGGTCTCGAGCGTCGCCAACGCCCTTCGCAAGAAGGAGGGCAAGCGCGTGCGCCTGCCGCTGCCGACGCTCACGGTCGCGGTTCCGGATGCCGGCGCGCTCGCGCAGTTCGAGGGGATCCTCCGCGATGAGCTCAATGTGAAGAGCGTCGCGCTGGTCGAGCTGTCGGACGACGTCGCCGAGCGCTACGGCATCAGCCAGCGCCTCACGGTCAACGCGCGCGCGGCGGGCCCGCGTCTGGGCAAGCAGGTGCAGCATGTCATCGCCGGAGCGAAGGCGGGGATCTGGGAGGAGCAGGACGGCGCGATCGTCGTCGACGGCATCGCTCTGCAGGAGGGCGAGTACGAGCTGACCCTCGAAGCGGGCGGCGTCGACGAGGGCACCGCGATCTCGCTGCTCTCCGGCGGCGGTTTCGTCCTGCTGGACACCACGACCACTCCCGAACTGGAGGCCGAGGGCCTGGCGCGCGACGTCATCCGGGCCGTCCAGGACGCCCGCAAGTCCGCCGGCTTCGACGTGAGCGACCGGATCCGTCTGCAGCTGCTCTTCGACGACACCGCCGACGGCGAGGCCGTGACCTCGGCGTTCGATGTCGCGGGCGTCGCGGAGGAGACCCTCGCGGTCGCCTACTCCGTGCGAACCGGCGACGCCGAGCTCCGATCCCTCGAAGGCGGCGAGGGCGTGGCCACCGAGTACGAAGCGGTCGTCGACGCCGGCACCTACGCCAATCGCGGCGGCTTCGCGATCGGACTGGCCAGGATCGAGGTATCCGCATGAGTGACCGCGGCCGCGCCGACGCCGTCTACGACGCGCTCCTGGAACGTGCGGGAGAGCGCTGGGTTCAGCCGCGCAAGGAACGGGTCGGGCGCCTGCTGACGCTGCTGGACGACCCGCAGCGCACCTACCGGGTCGTGCACGTGACCGGCACGAACGGCAAGAGCTCGACGAGCCGTATCATCGAGAGCCTCCTGCGCGCCCACGGGCTGCGCACGGGCCTGTTCACGAGCCCGCATCTGGAGCGCTTCACCGAGCGCATCATGGTCGACGGCGAGCCGATCGCGGATGCGGCCATCGCCGAGGCCTGGGAGGAGATCGAGCCGCTCGTGGCGATCGTCGACGCCGAGCTCGAGGCCGTGGGCGAGGAGCCGCTGACCTTCTTCGAGCTGCTGACGGCTCTGGCCTTCGTGGCCTGCGCCGACGCTCCCGTCGATGTCCTCGTGCTCGAGGTCGGCATGGGTGGCTCGTGGGACTCGACCAACACCGCCGACGGCGATGTCGCCGTGTTCGCGCCGATCGCCCTCGACCACGCCGATCGCCTGGGCGACACGGTCGCCGCGATCGCCGAGGTGAAGGCCGGGATCATCAAGGACGGCGCCGCCGTCGTGTCCTCGGCCCAGACCGCCGAGGCGGAGACCGTGCTGCGGCGCACCGCAGAGGAGAAGGGCGCGAGCATCGCCTTCGAGGGGGAGGAGTTCTCCCTCGTCTCGCAGAAGCTCGCCGTCGGCGGGCAGCTCATCACCGTGCGAGGGCTCGCCGGCGCCTACGACGACGAGTATCTTCCCCTGTACGGCGCCCACCAGGGTCGCAACGCCGCCCTGGCGATCGCCGCGGTGGAGTCGCTCATCGGCGGCGGTGCTCAGCCGATCACCGGCGACATCCTCACCGAGGGGCTGCAGAGCGCGACCTCTCCGGGGCGTCTGCAGCTCGTCGGCGTCGCCCCCACGGTCGTCGTCGACGCCGCGCACAATCCGCACGGCGCTGCGGCGCTGGCCCAGGCGCTCGATGACAGCTTCACCTTCGCCGAGTGGGGGATCGTGCTGGGCGTGCTCTCCGACAAGGATGCCGCGGGCATCGTCGCGGCCCTCGCGCCCCGCGCCGCGCACATCTTCGCCACGGCGCCCGAGTCCGCCCGGGCGGCGGATGCCGACAGCCTCGCCGATCTCGTCGAAGCTACGGGTGTCTCGGTGTCGGTATACCCTTCGCTGGAGTCGGCGGCCGATGCCGCGAGGGAGTGGGCGGCGCCCGAGGACACCCGTGCGGTGCTCATCGCGGGCTCGGTCATCCTCGCCGGCGAAGCGCTTGCGCTCGCGCAGGAGCAGGACTGGAAGGCAGGATGGAAGGCATGAGCTCTCCTCGGCCTCGCCCCCCGCGCCAGCCCCGCACCCTCGTGCAGAAGCTCGGCGCCGTGGTGCTGGGCTTCGAGGCCGTCGTCGTCTTCCTCGCGGGCCTGACGATCTACGGCCTCGGCGTGCTGCCCGAGCCCGTTCCGCAGTGGTGGGGGATCGTCGGCGGCGCCGTCGTCGCGATCCTCATGATCCTCCTCGCCGGGCTCATGCAGCGTCCCTTCGCCGTACCCGCGGGATGGGCGCTGCAGGGCATCGTCGCCTGCGCCGCCTTCCTCGTCCCCGCGATCCTGCTCGTCGCCCTCGTCTTCGGCACGATGTGGGGCTACGCGACGATCGCCGGAGCGCGCATCGACGCCCGGCAGGCCGAGGCCGTATCCGGATCCTCCGAAACCGCACAGAACTGACCACGAGAGAAAGACACGCAGATGGCCACTGAAGAAACCCTCGTCCTCGTCAAGCCCGACGGCGTCGCCCGAGGCCTCACGGGCGCGATCCTCGCCCGCATCGAGGCGAAGGGCTACGCGCTCGTCGACATCCGCCTCGTCGAGCCGGATCGCGAGCGTCTGGCCGTCCACTACGCCGAGCACGAGGGGAAGCCCTTTTACGAGCCGCTCATGGAGTTCATGATGTCCGGACCCTCGGTCGCGATCCGCCTGGCCGGCAACCGCGTCATCGAGGGCTTCCGCTCGCTCGCCGGAACCACCGACCCGACCACGGCCGCACCCGGCACGATCCGCGGCGATCTCGGCCGCGACTGGGGCCTCGCCGTGCAGCAGAACCTCGTGCACGGCTCGGACAGCCCGGAGTCGGCGGCGCGGGAGCTCAGCATCTGGTTCGACTGATTCCCACCCCCGTCGCGACCGCGAGACTGCATCTGACGGACGAGACTGCCGATTTTGTCGACGGTCTCGTCCGTCAGATGCAGTCTCGCGGAGAGGGAGCAGCCGCGGGGTCGCAGACAGGCGGGGTCGCGGCGCGGGGCGTCAGAAGATGTAGCTGAGCACGTCGAGGCGCAACTGCGCGAGCACCGCGATGATCGCGAAGGCGACGACGGTGAGCACGGGGGTCCAGGAGATGAGACGCCCGGCGGACGCCTGCACCTTCGCGGATGACGTCAGGGTGCCGTTTCGCAGCAGATGGATCACGGTCGCGATGAACGTCGGGATCGTCACCGCCCAGGTCACCATGCACCAGGGGCAGAGCGTTCCGAGCACGTAGATGCTCTGCGAGATCAGCCAGCACACGAACGCGAAGGCGCCCAGCATGCCGACCCCGAACAGCGCCCAGAACCAGCGTGCGAAGCGGGCGCCCGCCAGCAGTGCGAAGCCGACGACGAGAGGGGCGATCCAGCCCGCGAGGCCGATGAGCGGGTTGGGGAAGCCGAAGATCGCGCCCTGGGGAGACTCGAGGTTCGCCTTGCACTGGATGAGCAGGCTGTAGTCGCAGCCGAGGACGGCATCCGGGTTCTGCAGGACCTCGAACTTCTCGATCGTCAGGCGGAACGCCGCCCACCAGCCGATGATGCTGGCGAAGATCAGCCAGAGCGCGAAGACGAGGGGCCTTTTCCGCTGCGAGGTCATGGGCCGATTATCCCAGCCGAAGCTGTGCGTGGGTTATGGATCGGCGCACGCAATGCCGCTTTCCTGCCCATGAGGTGCGATAATGGCTTTCGACGCGAGATCGGGAGTCCGAGAACCGCGCCAGACGCAGACTTGGAGGCGGAAGCCTCGCGACCAGAGCCAGGAGCCGGTCGCACACCGAGTGAGTTCGCGACACCAGAGGGTGCCGCATGAGATTTCGCGGAGCACGAGCTGTCCGCGCAGGGAGCACGCCAGAGATGGCCGACGACAACAATGAACAGAGCACTGACCACAACGACGCGGATGCCGCCCACGCGGTGACCCCGGAGAATCCCGAGGCGGTGGCGCCCTTGCAGGAGCCTCCCGCCGAGGCCCCGGCCGAGGTCGGCGAGAGCGTCGAGCCCGCGGTGGCCGATGAGGCGCCGGCGACGGAGGACGCTCCGGAGGGTGACACCGCAGCCGCCGCGGATGAGCTCGAGGTCGAGGAGGCGTCCGACGATGCCCCGGCCGCAGGGGAGTCCGCCCCGGCCGCTGATCAGGCGCCGGTCGCCGAGCTCTCCAGCCCGGTCGCCGAGCCCGCCGCCTCGGCTGCCGAAGAGCCTTCCGCAGCCGAGGCGGAGCCGACCGCAGAGGCGGAGCCGGATGCGGAGCCGACGTCGGATGCCGCACCGATCACGGACGCCGAAGCGACTCCTGTGGTTGAAGCGGAGCCCGCTCCGGAGCCCGAGCCCGTCACCGCGGTCTCCCTGGGTCTGCTCCCCGAGGTCTTCGTCTCGAAGCCCTCCACCCAGCTGCACTTCTATGCCCCCGAGGTCGTGCCGCTCCCGGCGCGTCCGAGTCGTGACGAAGACGATGACGACAGCGGCGCCTCCTCCGGGCGTCGGGGCCGTCGCCGGCGGGGCGGCTCCGAGAACGGCGGCGAGCAGCAGAACGAACCGCGTCAGCGTCAGCGCGCGGTCGAGTACGTCACCGAGCCGCAGCGCATCAAGGGCTCCACGCGCCTGGAGGCCAAGCGTCAGCGCCGTCGTGACGGTCGCGACGCCGGCCGCCGCCGCCCCGTCGTCACCGAGGCCGAGTTCCTCGCCCGGCGCGAGTCGGTCGACCGCCGGATGGTCGTGCGCGCGAAGACCGGCCGCACCCAGATCG
>CAYOTY010000149.1:673-5832 GCA_964406995.1 uncultured Microbacterium sp. | reverse complement strand
GGGTCTGCTGACGGTCAATGCCCTGACTGCCAGCCATGGCGTGCTCATCCCGCTGGAGTGCGAGTTCTTCGCGCTGCGCGGCGTCGCGCTGCTGATCGAGACCATCGACAAGGTGCGCGACCGGCTGAACCCGGCCATCAAGCTCGACGGCCTGCTCGCGACGATGTACGACGCGCGCACGCTGCACTCGCGCGAGGTGCTCGAGCGCGTGGTCGAGGCCTTCGGCGACGACGTGCTGGAGACCGTCATCGGGCGCACGGTGAAGTTCCCGGACGCCTCGGTCTCCGGCGTCCCCATCACGGAGTTCGCGCCGGAGCACGCCGCCGCGCAGGCGTACCTGCGGCTGGCGCGGGAACTGGTCGCCCGTGGCGCCGTCGCCTGAGGATCTTTCGAGCGCGGGGCGGTCCTCCCCGGTCGCCCTGCGCGCCGAAGACGTTGCGGAACGCGGCGAGGAGCCGGTGACGGCGGATGCGTCGGTCCCTGAGCCCGACGCAGGAGGCGCGGGTGAGCCGGGCGCTTCGACGAGCTCGGCGACCGATTCCGACGAGGCGAGCGCCTCCGCCGACGGCTTCCGCGTCTCGCTGAGCAACTTCGACGGCCCCTTCGACCTTCTCCTCTCCCTCATCTCCAAGCACGAGATGGACATCACCGAGGTGTCGCTGAGCGCGGTGACCAACGAGTTCATCGCGTACCTGGCCGAGCTCGATGCCGACGAGGAGCTGGAGCAGGCATCCGAGTTCCTCGTGGTGGCGGCGACCCTGCTCGACATGAAGGTCGCGGGGCTCCTGCCGCAGGGCGAGCTGGTCGATGCGGAATCGGTCGCGCTGCTCGAGGCGCGCGATCTGCTCTTCGCGCGTCTTCTGCAGTACCGGGCCTTCAAGGAGGTCTCGGCGTGGTTCTCGCGGTGTCTGCAGCGGGAGGATCGCCGGCACGTGCGTGCGGTCGCCCTCGACGAGAAGCACCGGGGGCGCACACCGGAGCCGATCTGGACGCTCAGCAAGGACGATTTCGCGGCGCTGGCCCTCCTCGCCTTCGCACCGAAGGAGATCCCGCACGTCGGCCTCGACCACCTGCACGCGCCGCTGGTGAGCATCCGCGAGCAGGCGGCGGTCATGGTGACCCTCCTGCGCGATGCGGAGACGCTGTCCTTCCGCGAGCTCGTCTCGGGCGTGAGCGAGCCGGGCATCGTCGTCGCGCGCTTCCTGTCGGTGCTGGAGCTGTACCGGCACGCCGCGCTCTCCTTCGAGCAGCTCGAGCCGCTCGGAGAGCTCACCCTCCGCTGGACCGCTGAGAACTGGTCCGAAGACTCGCTCGCAACCCTGGGGGCCGACTATGACCGATGACGTTTCGACGACCGAGGAGACGGATGCCGCGGAGCAGTCTCCCAGCCCGGTCCCTGAGTGGGGCCCACGCGCCTCAGAGGCTCCGGGCAACGCGGAGCGTTGGCTGGAGGGAGGCGTGGGGATCGAAGGGCCGCTGACCGAGAAGCTCGAGGCGATCCTGATGATCCTCGACGAGCCGCTGGGGATCGTCGCGCTCGCGGCGGCGGTCGCGGCTCCTGTGCCCGCCGTGCGCCAGGCCTTGGAGACGCTCGTCGCCGTCTACGACGGGGAGGGGGGTGCTCGCCGGCGCGGCTTCGAGCTGCGCGAGGTGGGCGGCGGCTGGCGCCTCTACGTGCGCGAGGACTACGACGACCTCGTCGCCGATTACGTGGGCGGCCAGGCGCCGGCGCGTCTGTCGCAGGCCGCGCTGGAGACCCTCGCGGTCATCGCGTACAAGCAGCCCGTCACGCGCGGTCAGGTCGCCTCGATCCGCGCGGTGAACGTCGACTCGGTCGTGCGCACGCTCGTCGCGCGCGGCCTCATCACCGAGCTGTTCACCGACTCCGAGACCGGGGCGATCAACTACGGCACGACCGATGCGCTTCTGCAGAACCTCGGCATCAACTCGCTCGACGAGCTGCCGCCGATCTCGCCGCTGCTCGACGACGGAGCCGAGGGCTTCGACGAAGGGGGAGTCCGGTGAGTCCTTCGGCCCCTGAGCCTGCCGAAGGGCCGGAGGGCGTCCGGCTGCAGAAGGTGCTCGCGAACGCCGGTGTCGCCTCCCGGCGCGTGATCGAGAACTACATCGTCGAGGGGCGCATCCGCGTCAACGGCGAGAGGGTGACCGAGCTGGGAAGGCGGATCGATCCGGCATCCGATCTCGTCGACGTCGATGGCGTGGCCGTGCAGCTCGACGCGAGCAAGCGCTATGTGATCCTCAACAAGCCCACGGGCGTCGTCAGCACGATGAAGGACGAGCGCGGGCGCCCGGATCTCCGCCGCTTCACGAAGGACTGGCCCGAGCGGCTGTACAACGTCGGGCGTCTGGATGCCGAGACGAGCGGGCTGCTCATCCTCACCAACGACGGCGAGCTCGCGCATGTGCTCGCGCACCCCTCCTTCGGGGTCACCAAGGTCTACATCGCCAAGGTCGAGGGCGTTGTGACGCCGCAGACGATCGCGAGGCTCACCCGGGGGATCGAGCTCGAGGACGGGCCGATCACGGCCGACAAGGCGCGGCTGCTGGACACTTCGACGGGCTCAGTGACCGGTAGAGGGGGCTCCGCAACCGGAAATCGGTCGAGCCTCGTCGAGCTCACCCTCCACTCCGGCCGCAATCGCATCGTGCGGCGCATGATGGCGGCGGTCGGGCATCCGGTCACCGAGCTCGTCCGGCGTCAGTTCGGCCCGCTGCACCTGGGAACCCTCCCAGTGGGCAAGGCTCGCGAACTGACTAAAATCGAGAGAGGCGCGCTGCTGACTCTCGCGCGCCAGGAACCCGACGCCGCAGCCGACCCGCGGCCCGGCGAAACGCAGGAGAACGCGTGAGCGAAGCCATCAGCCGGGCGCAGGTCGCCCCCCGTCTTTCGGGGACCGTGCGCATCGTCGGCGCGGGTCTGCTCGGCGCGAGCATCGGCCATGCGCTGTCGGGCAAGGGCATCGACGTCGTCCTCCACGACACCTCGCCCGCGCAGCTGCGCCTGGCGATCGACTACGGCGCCGGCCGCGCCGCCGCTTCCGACGACGCGCCCCGGCTCATCGTGGTGGCCGTGCCGCCGGACGTCACCGCCGACGTGATCGCGCGGGAGCTCTCCCAGTACCCGGATGCCGTCGTCACGGATGTGGCGAGCGTGAAGCTCGAACCGCTGCGCACCCTGCAGGAGCGCGGCGTCGACATCCGCCGGTACATCGGCTCGCACCCGCTCGCCGGGCGCGAGCGCGGGGGAGCGATCTCGGCGCGCGCCGACATCTTCGTCGGGCGGCCCTGGGTCGTCTGTCGCGACGAGGAGACGAGCTCGGCCGATCTCGCGCTCGTCGAGGATCTCGCCCTCGACGTGGGCGCGATGCCGCTGGAGATGACCCCCGAGGAGCATGACCGCGCCGTCGCGCTGACCTCGCACGTGCCGCAGGTGGTCGCGAGCCTTCTGGCCGGGCGCCTGGCCGAGGCCGAGGAGGGCGCGCTGCGCCTGGCAGGCCAGGGCGTGCGCGACACGACCCGGATCGCGGCCTCCGCCGCGGAGCTGTGGGTGCAGATCCTCGGCGCCAACGCGGGCCCGGTCGTCGAGGTGCTCGATGCGCTCGCGGCCGATCTCGGTCAGGTGTCGGAGGCGCTGCGTGCCCCCGAGCGTTCGGGCGCCCGCCGCGTACTGGCGGATGCGATCCGGCAGGGCAACGACGGCGTCGAGCGCCTCCCCGGCAAGCACGGTCAGAACCGCCGCTTCGAGCAGCTCGTCGTCATGGTCGACGACCGCCCGGGCCAGCTCGCCCGCCTCTTCGCCGATCTCGGCGAGCTGGACATCAACATCGAAGACCTCCGCCTCGAGCACTCGCCCGGGGCGCAGTTCGGTCTCGCTGACATCAGCGTCACTCCGCAGGCGCTGCGCCCGGCGATCGAGGGACTGCAGGAGCGGGGCTGGCGGATTGCGGGGAACACCAATGACTGACCCTTCGACGAGCTCGGGGACCGATGTGGCGAGCGGCGTGGGCGCGGAGCGCTTCATCGCGATCGACGGCCCGGCAGGCAGCGGCAAGTCCAGCGTCTCCAAGGCCGTGGCGCGCCGGCTCGGCTACGGCTACCTCGACACGGGGTCTGCGTACCGCGCGCTGGCCTGGCATGTGCTCGACCGCGGGGCCGACACGGCGGATGCGGCCGCGGTGCTCGCTGCGGCAACCGACTTCGATCTGCACCTGAGCATCGATCCCGACGATCGCACCGTGAGGGTGGGCGCGGCGGATGTCACGGCGGCGATCCGCGAGCCGCGCGTGGCGGCCGCGGTGAGCGGTGTGGCACGCGTGCCCGAGGTGCGGGTGCAGGTGAACGAGCTGTTCCGGCGGATCGTCGCATCCGCCTCCTATCCGGCCGTGGTCGTGGAGGGGCGCGACATCACGACCGTCGTGGCGCCGGGTGCACCGGTGCGGATCCTCCTGACCGCGCATCCGGATGTCCGGGCGGCGCGTCGGGCGGCGGAGCTGGACGGCGACACCGCTGCGGTCGCGGAGGCGATGCGCAAGCGCGACGCCAGCGACAGCGCCGTCGTGGACTTCCTGAACGCCGCGGAGGGCGTGGAGGTCGTGGACTCGACCGATCTGAATTTTGACGACACCATCGACGCCGTACTCTCGGTGATCGAGCAGAAGCGAGGAGCCGGCCGTGGCCGCTGAAGAAGAGTACCCTTCGACGAGCTCAGGGACCGGCGGTCCCGACCAGCTCGCCGAGAAGATGGCGGAGCTGGACGAGGAGCTTGCCGAACAGCGCGCGCACACGCTGCGCGCGAGCCTGGGCGAGTACGAGCTCGACGACGAGGATGCGGCGCTCCTCGCCGGAGTGACCCTCGGCGAGGATGGCATCGAGTATCTGCCGGCGCTGCCGGTGGTGGCGATCGTCGGGCGTCCGAACGTCGGCAAGTCGGCGCTCGTGAACCGCATCCTCGGGCGCCGCGAGGCCGTCGTGGAGGACACTCCGGGTGTGACCCGTGACCGCGTGACCTACAAGGCCGAGTGGAACGACCGCCGCTTCTCCCTCGTGGACACCGGCGGCTGGGAGCCGGATGCCCGAGGCATCGACCGCTCCGTGGCTGCGCAGGCCGAGGTCGCGATCGACCTCTCGGACGTCGTGCT
>CAYOTY010000149.1:0-663 GCA_964406995.1 uncultured Microbacterium sp. | reverse complement strand
GATGACGCTCGACAGGAGCCGGAGGCCACTGCTCTGTGGAACCTCGGCCTGGGCACGCCCCACCCCGTCTCGGCCATTCACGGCCGCGGGGTGGCGGATCTGCTCGACGAGGTGCTGAAGGTGCTTCCCGAGGTGTCGGCGGTCGCTGCGCACGAGATTGGCGGGCCGCGACGCGTGGCGATCCTCGGCCGCCCGAACGTCGGGAAGTCCTCGCTGCTGAACAAGGCCGCAGGGGAGGAGCGCGTCGTCGTCAACGACCTCGCCGGCACCACGCGCGATCCGGTGGACGAGGTCGTCGAGCTCGGCGGCAAGATGTGGCGGCTGGTCGACACCGCCGGCATCCGTCGCCGGGTGCACCTGCAGCAGGGGGCCGATTTCTACGCCTCGCTGCGGACCTCTGCCGCGTTGGAGAAGGCCGAGGTCGCCGTCGTCGTGCTCGATGTCACCGAGCCGCTCAGCGAGCAGGACGTGCGCATCATCGACCTCGTGCTGGAGTCTGGTCGCGCCCTCGTGCTGGCGTTCAACAAGTGGGACCGGCTGAACGACGACGACATGGACGGGCAGGACCGCCGCCGCTACCTCGAGCGGGAGATCGAGCAGGATCTCGCACACGTGGCCTGGGCGCCGCGGGTGAACATCTCGGCGAAGACCGGGCGGCACCTG
>CAYOTY010000148.1:0-5891 GCA_964406995.1 uncultured Microbacterium sp. | reverse complement strand
TGCCCACCTATCGAGACGAAGCGGTGATCCTGCGCACCCACAAGCTGGGCGAGGCGGACCGCATCCTCACGATGCTCTCGCGTCGCCATGGCAAGATCCGTGCGGTGGCCAAGGGAGTACGGCGCACCTCCTCGAAGTTCGGGGCACGGCTGGAGCCCTTCATGGTCGCCGATGTGCAGCTGTACGAGGGGCGCTCCCTCGACGTGGTCCAGCAGGCGGAGTCGCTGGGGGCCTATGGAGCCACGATCGCCGCGCACTACGACCGGTACACGGCGGCGCACGCGATGGTGGAGACCGCCGACCGCCTGAACGACGCCGAGGCGACGCCCGAGCAGTATCTGCTGCTCGTCGGCGGCCTTCGGGCGCTGGCGCTGGGCGAGCATGCGGCGCGCAGCATCCTGGACTCCTACCTGCTGAGGGTGATGTCGCTGTCGGGATGGGCGCCGTCCCTGCGCGACTGCGCGCGCTGCGGATCGCCGGGGCCCCATACGGCCTTCGTCGCGCAGCTGGGCGGTATCGTCTGCGCCGTCTGTGCGCCCGCCGGAAGCGCTCGGGTCGCGCCCGCGACACTGGCCCTCCTGCAGGCGCTCGTCCGCGGCGAATGGGAGCTGATCGATGCGGCCGCGGAGACGGATGCCGCTTCTGCCTCGGGTCTCATCGGAGCCTATGCACAGTGGCACCTCGAACGCGGCATCCGCTCACTCTCGCACCTGGAGGCGCGCTCGTGACGCCCAAGCCCTATACCCACAAGGACGCGGTGCCGTATCGCCCGCTGGACTGGACGGGCGCGCATCCGCCCGCCTTCCCCGCGGTGCCCGGGCATGTGGCGCTCGTCATGGACGGCAACGGCCGTTGGGCCAACAGGCAGGGTCTCACCCGCATCGAGGGCCACAAGGCCGGCGAGGAGGTGCTGCTCGACGTCGTCGCGGGCGCCATCCAGGCGGGGGTGAAGCACCTGTCGGTGTACGCCTTCTCGACCGAGAACTGGGCGCGCTCACCCGAGGAGGTGCGGTTCCTCATGGGCTACAACCGCGATGTCCTCCACCGTCGCCGCGATCAGCTCAACGAATGGGGCGTGCGCATCCGCTGGGCGGGCCGGACGCCTCGGCTGTGGCGCTCGGTCATCAACGAGCTGCGCGTGGCCGAAGAGCTCACGCGCGACAACGACGTGCTCACCCTCACGATGTGCATCAACTACGGAGGGCGCAACGAGATCATCGACGCCGTGCGCGCCATCGCCGAAGACGTGAGAGCCGGGAAGGTGAAGCCGGGGGCGATCACCGAGCGGATGCTGCGCCGTCACCTCTACATCCCCGACATGCCCGACGTCGACCTGTTCCTTCGCAGCTCGGGCGAGCAGCGCACCTCCAACTTCCTGCTGTGGCAGTCGGCCTACGCGGAGATGGTGTTCCTCGACACGCTCTGGCCCGACTTCACCCGGCAGGAGCTGTGGCGGGGGATCGAGGTCTATCTCTCCCGCGACCGCCGCTTCGGCGGCGCGGTGGACGCGCCGGCTGGCTAAGATCCCGCCCGATCCAGCGACGCTGCGATGTAGCGCGGGAGCTCTTCTTCCACGGCCTGGGTGGCGGGCTTCTCCTTCCAGAGAAGCTCGCCGGTGTCGCCGATGCTCCAGCCATAACCGGCTTCGGCCGGCGATCGGCAGACCTTGTTCATTCCCAGGAGCATCTGACTCGTCGACAGGTAACCGCGGTTCGCATTCTCTATCCACACGCCGTCGGAGCGAAGGAGGCCGAAGGGGGTGCGCCAGTATCGGCGCCCCGGAGTCATCCTGTTGGGGTCCCGCTCGCGTTTCACTTTCGCTGTCCGGAGAGCGGAGGCGATCTCCTGCCCCAGGGACTTCCATTGCGGAGCCACCCGGGCGATCATCTCGGATCGACGCTTCGCCGCCTGCCTCGCCTCTGCTTTCGCTGCGGCCTTCGCCTTCCCGGCCTCCTGGGATGCCTGCCGGGCGAGATCGTCGAACTGACCCATGCGGTGAGGGCCTCTCTGCGTGTAGAGCGTGGATGATCGCGCGGCGACGGGCGCTTCCCTTCGCCAGCTCACCAAATATATCGCGGGGGACACCGTCCGTTTCGAACTGTCTGTTCTTGCTGTCTCTGAGCGAGAACCTGAGCAGCCGGATCGAGACGTAGGGCGCTTCGTCCTTGACCCCCTTCGCATCAACCGGAGAGACTCAGTTCAACCGATGGTTTAAGGTTCGCCGGATTCCGCAGTCATGAGGGTGGGGAATGTCGGTGGCCCCGAGTTGACTGATCCTATGAACCTCCCTCATGACACCTCCGAGCGGCACACCGCTCTTCTCAGTGAGATCGTGTCGTCGCTGGAGTCGGTCGAGGCGAGCATCAACGGAATGCAGGCAGTGCGAGCAGGACTGCTCGCTGCAGCGGAGCGCATCGCTCACGAGATGGCGGAGGAAGGCGACCACCCCGACCACGGCGAGCTTGCGCACCGCAGCGTCGCGGCCGAGATCGGTGTCGCGCTGCGCCTGAGCGATCGCACGGTGCAGGGGCAGATGGGGGAGGCGGCGATCCTCGCAGAGAGATTCCCCGCGATCCTGGCGGCGCAGGGGAAGGGGAGGGTCAGCCGCGTGCATGCGAAGATCATCTGCGAGGCCGGTGCGCATCTGAACGATCCGACCGACCGGGCGGCATTCGAGGAGCAAGCGCTCGCGGTCGCCGAGGCAGAGACACCGGGGCGGCTGCGTGGCATCGTGCGGCGCCTCGCCGAGAGCTTTCAGGAGCGATCTCTCCAGGAGCGCCATGACGATGCGAGGAAGGCGCGCGGCGTCTGCGTCGTGCCGCTCGAAGACGGCATGGCCCAGTTGATCGCGACCCTTCCGGCGGTCATCGCGGAGGGGATCCACGATCGGCTCTCCCAGATGGCCTACATCGTCAAGGCCGAGGGCAGGAGCACCGAGGCGGAGGATGCTGCGGACGACGAGCGCGGTGTCGACGCTCTGCGCGCCGATCTGCTCTCCGAGATGCTGTTGACGGCGGCGCCCGAAGGCCATGACGTCGAGAGATCCGTTCTCGGTGCCATCCGCGGCCGTGTCGAGGTCACGGTCCCCGTGCTGACCCTGATCGGTGAGGACGAGACGGTTCCCGCCGACCTCGCCGGCCACGGGCCGATCGATGCCGAGACCGCCCGCATCCTCGCGGGAGGTGCGCCGGGCTGGGATCGTGTGCTCACGCACCCGATCAGCGGCACGGTCCTCGCGGTCGATCGCTACCGTCCCAGCGAGGAGCTGAGGCGCCACCTTCGAGTGAGAGACCGGCGATGCCGTTTTCCCGGATGCGGCGTCTCCGCGATGAGATGCGACCTCGACCACACGATCGATGCCGCGCACGGCGGGGAGACCCGCGACACGAACCTCGCGGCGCTCTGCAGACGACATCATGTGCTCAAACACCATTCGAGTTGGCGAGTCAGACAATCGCCCGGCGGCATCGTGGAGTTCACCAGCCCTACGGGTCGGGTATACGGCACGCATCCGCCCGGCGTTCTCACCGGCTGCCCTGCGGCGACCACCGTGCGTTTCACTCCTGACGACCCTGCGCCCTTCTGAACGGCGCTCGCGTGCGGCCGGCAACATGAGTCCGCCGGCCATTCACGGTTCGCTGAGCGGCACGTCGACTCGCGCAGTATTGGGCGGAGTGTCGACGTCGGCCTTCCCGATGATCGAGAGACTCAAGGACCGTCGGGGGATGTCTCGGCGCTGACCCGGCGCAGCCAGTGCTCCGTCTCGCGCGGATGACGCAGTCGCACGATCGTGAGATGCGGGAATGCTCTCTCGATCGCCGGCATCCGCTCAGCCCATCTGCCCAGGCTCTTCGTCTGCCACCTGAGGATGTTCTTCTCCGGGTCCGAGGCGAGCCAGCGCCCCTTCCACAGGGGAGCTTCGACGTTGCCGTTCCAGAGCCTCGTGCGCAGCGCGCTGCGCCGCAGGGTCCGCCAGAGCAGTCGGCGGCGCACGACCCGGTACGGATAGTCGAGCCAGATCGCGAGCTCGGCGCGCGGGGGGAGGATGTCATCGGTTCCCTTGCTGGTGTACTGCCACTCGGTGATCCACCGTTCCTCGGACGCGAAGGCACGGACATCGTCGAGGAATTCTGCGCGCGGTGCCCACTCCGGGCCGTGGAAGAGACCGTCGATCTCGACGTGCCGCAGATCCCAGCGCGCGGCGATCCGCGAGGCCAGCGTCGTCTTGCCGGAACCTGTGACGCCGGCGATCAGCACTCGCCGTGGAAGGAGAGGAAGCGGATCGGCGGCCGTCAGCATCCGATGATGCTATCAACGGAATAGAAGGCGAGCGGATGCCGTTTCCCCCTGTGTGAGCGAACCCATCTCCATCGACATCTGGTCCGACATCGCCTGCCCCTGGTGCTACATCGGCAAGCGCAACCTCGAGAAAGGGCTGGCGGAGATCGCGGGTGACGATGACGCCCCCGAGGTCACGGTGACCTTCCACTCCTACGAGCTCGCTCCCGACACGCCCGTCGACTTCGAGGGGGACGAGATCGACTTCCTCTCGAACCACAAGGGCATGCCGCGAGATCAGGTGCAGCAGATGCTCGACCGCGTGACCGGCGTCGCGAAGGATGCCGACCTGGACTACCGGTTCGATCTGCTCCAGCACACGAACACCGTCAAGGCCCATGAGCTCCTGCACCACGCCAAGGCGAAGGGCCTGCAGCAGGAGATGGCCGAGCGCCTCATGTCCGCCTACTTCACCGAGGGGAGGCACATCGGGCGTGTCGACGATCTCGTCGAGCTGGCGGCATCCGTCGGGCTCGACGAGGCGGAGACGCGCGCGGCGCTCGAGTCGGGCCGATACCTCAACGCGGTCCGTCAGGATCAGGCCCAGGCTGCCGCCTACGGCATCCAGGGCGTGCCCTTCTTCGTCATCGACGGCAAGTACGGCGTCAGCGGTGCGCAGCCCGCCGACACCTTCTCGAACGTGCTCCGCGACATCTGGGCGAAGCGGGGCTCCGAGCCCGCGCCCGAAGGCGCCCGCGCCTAAGAGGCCAGTGCCTGCTCGATCGCCTCGACGATCTCGGGGGAGTCGGGCTTCTGCTTCGGGCGGAACCGCTTCACCGAGCCGTCGGGGAGGACGAGGAACTTCTCGAAGTTCCACTCCACGCGACCGGCGTTGCCCGTGGCATCCGGCGCCTTCTTCAGCGCCTTGTAGAGGTCGGCGCCCTTCTTCCCGTTGACCTTCACCTTGTCATTGACCGGAAAGGTGACGCCGTAGGTGGTCGAGCAGAACTCGAGGATCTTCTCGATCGAACCGGGTTCCTGCCCCATGAACTGGTTGCAGGGGAAGCCGACCACGGTGAAGCCTCGGTCGCCGTAGGTGCGCTGCAGCTGCTCGAGCTGCTCGTACTGGGGCGTCAGGCCGCATCGGGAGGCGACGTTGACCACGAGGACGACGTCGGCGCCGTAGCCGGCGAGGGTCTTCTCCTCGCCGGATGCGTCGGTGAACGGGATGCTGCGGACATCTGTTTCGGCCATGTCCACAGCCTACGCGCGCGCGGGCACGGGAGGGGCCGGGGGATGGGAGAATGGTGGGGATGACCCTCACCGCTCCCGCCGCCCCGGCGCTTCGCATCGGCCCGCTCGACATCGACGTGCCGGTCGTCCTCGCACCCATGGCGGGCATCACGAACACCGCGTTCCGGCGGCTGTGCCGAGAGTACGGCGCGGGTCTGTACGTGAGCGAGATGATCACCTCGCGCGCGCTCGTGGAGCGCAACGACACCACGATGCGCCTGATCCGGCATCACGAGTCCGAGTCGCCGCGGTCGATCCAGCTCTACGGAGTTGACCCGAAGACCATCGCCGAGGTCGTGCGCATCATCGTCGCCGAAGAT
>CAYOTY010000147.1:0-5903 GCA_964406995.1 uncultured Microbacterium sp. | reverse complement strand
GAATCAGCTCGAGGGCTTCTGGCCGCGCAAGGTGCTGCAGATGCAGCGCAACTGGATCGGTCGCTCGGTCGGTGCCGATGTGGACTTCGCGATCGAGGGGCGCGACGAGCCCGTCACCGTGTTCACCACGCGGCCCGACACGCTGCACGGGGCGACGTTCTTCGTGGTCGCGCCCGACTCCGATCTGGCCGCGGAGCTCGCGGCGGGCTCCTCGGCAGAGGTGCGGATGCGCTTCCAGGATTATCTGGACCAGGTGCAGAAGTCGACCGAGATCGAGCGGCAGTCCACCGACCGGCCGAAGACGGGCGTCTTCCTCGACCGATACGCGGTCAATCCTGTCAACGGAGAGCGCTTGCCGATCTGGGCCGCCGACTACGTGCTGGCCGACTACGGCCACGGCGCGGTGATGGCCGTGCCCGCGCACGACCAGCGCGACCTCGATTTCGCGCGCGCCTTCGACCTGCCGGCGAAGGTGGTCGTCGACACGACGGCGCCTATCACCGGTGCGATGCCCGTGATCGAGCTCGACGAGGAGGGCGTGCCGATCGAGCCGGAAGGCCTGGACGACCAGCAGCCCGAGAAGACCGGGATCGCTCTTTCCGGCGACGGGCGCATGATCAACTCCGGGAGCCTGAACGGCCTCTCCAAGCGCAATGCGATCGCGCGGATCATCCAGGAGCTGGAGGCGGCAGGCACCGGACGAGCGTCCAAGTCGTTCCGTCTGCGCGACTGGCTGATCTCGCGTCAGCGCTTCTGGGGCACCCCGATCCCGATGATCCACACCGAAGACGGCCGGATCGTCCCCGTGCCCGAGGACCAGCTGCCCCTGACGCTGCCGGACGCGAAGGGCCAGGACCTGGCGCCGAAGGGCGCATCGCCCCTGGGCGCGATGGCCGACTGGATGGCCACCACCGACCCTGAGACGGGGGAGCCGGCGCTGCGCGACCCCGACACGATGGACACCTTCGTCGACAGCTCCTGGTATTTCCTGCGCTTCATGTCGCCGAACAGCGACACCGTCGCCTTCGACCCTGCAGAGACCGCGCGCTGGGCGCCGGTGGACACCTACATCGGCGGCGTCGAGCACGCGATCCTGCACCTGCTCTACGCGCGCTTCATCACCAAGGTGCTCTTCGATGCCGGGCTCGTCGACTTCACCGAGCCCTTCTCCTCGCTCATCAACCAGGGAATGGTCCTGCTGGGTGGCTCGAAGATGTCCAAGAGCAAGGGCAATCTGGTCGAGTTCGCCTCCAGCATGATCGATCCGGGCGCCGATGCGACGCGTGTCGCGCTGACCTTCGCCGGCCCGGTCGAGGATGACATCGATTGGGACGACGTCTCCACGACCGGGGCGCAGAAGTTCCTCGCCCGCGCGCTGCGCGTCGCGCAGGATGTGGCGAGTCCCGTCGACGTGCTGTTCAAAGACGGCGACCGGGCGTTGCGCCGGGCGACGCACCGCCTGCTGGCCGATGCGCCGGGGCTGGTCGAGCAGACCAAGTTCAACGTGATCGTCGCGCGCCTGATGGAGCTGGTGAACATCACCCGCAAGACCATCGACTCCGGCGCGGGCGGTGCGGACCCCGCTGTGCGCGAGGCGGCCGAGACGATCGCCGTCGTGCTCGATCTGGTCGCTCCGCACACGGCGGAGGAGATGTGGGGGATCCTCGGGCACGAGCCCTCCGTGGGACTGGTTCCCTGGCGCAGCGCCGACCCCGAGCTTCTCGTCGAGGACTCGATCACCGCGGTCGTGCAGGTGGGCGGCAAGGTGCGTGCGCAGCTGGAGGTGCCCGCCCGCATCGGCGAGGCGGAGCTCGAGGCGCTCGCGCGGGGCGATCAGCGGGTGATCCGCGCGATCGGGGACAGGGAGATCGTCAAGGTCGTCGTGCGGGCCCCGAAGCTCGTCAGCTTCGCCGTCAAGGGCTGAGTGCGCACACCGTGGTGCAGGAGCGGCACCGCGTCATGCAGGAGTGAGCGCCGTCGGCTCCGGTGACACGCGAGTGTGATGCGCGTGGAGCGCATGACGCTCCTGCACAGGGCCGCTAGTATCCCGCACGACGTCCGTGACGCCAGGGCGCGGGACTCCTTCTGCACAATCGATGAATCCGGCGAGTTGTTCCTGCGAGTCGGAGATCGCGACTCGCTCGGGGACGGCATCCCTAGCCTGGGCGCTGTGTCAGAAGATGAAAGCGCTGTGCCGTCCTCCCCGGCGAAGCTGCGCCTCGGGTTCGGGGCGGTCGTCGTCCTCGTGATCGGGGCGCTCTCGGTCACTGTCGGGGTCGGTCTGCTGCGGGGGCAGACGGCTCCCGTCGAGTCGGTGCCGGTCTCGGAGATCGGCGTAGCGGCGCCCCTGGCAGAGGTCTATGTTCACGTGCTCGGGGCGGTGACGCATCCGGGGCTGTACGTCCTGGATGCCGATGCACGCGTGGTCGATGCTCTCGCCGCCGCGGGCGGCACCCTCGACGGCGCCGACCTCCGCGCCGTCAACCTCGCGCGGCTGCTGACCGACGGCGAACAGCTCTTCGTGCCGCTCGCGGGCGAGTCCGACGTCGGAACGGACTCCCCGGGCATCGCCGTCGACGGCCGGATCGACATCAACACCGCAGATCAGGCCCAGCTGGAGACCCTGCCGCGCATCGGTCCTGCGCTGGCCCAGAGGATCATCCAGTGGCGTGAGACGAACGGGCGCTTCCGCTCGGTCGACGACCTCCTGGCGGTGCCGGGGATCGGCGAGAAGCTCCTGGCGGGCATTCGAGACGGGGTGCGGGCGTGAGTGCGGCATCCGCTCCGCGCGTCCGCGACCTCCGACTCGTCGCGCTGGGAGCGGGAGCGTGGGGGAGCGCACTGCTCTGCGTGTTCTTCGAGCAGGCGGCAGGGATCTTCGCCCTGGTGCTGTGGACCGGAGGCCTTGCCCTGGCCGCGTCGCTCTGGCACGGTTGGAGTCGGATGCCGCGCCACGGCGCTCTCGGGCTCGTCAGCGTCGTTCTCGTGGTCGGCGCGGGCGTCGCCTCGACGGTCGCGTTCGCGACGCCCGCACGCGAGGATGTGCGCACCCACGACGGGTTCGTCGTCGAGGTGACGGCCGACATCACCTCGGCGTTGCGGGCCGGCCGCGACGGAAGGCTGTGGTTCGACGCGCAGACCGCGTCGGTCGCTCCGCCGGGTCAGTGGGCGCCGGTGGCCGCGACCGTGCGCATCGGGATCGAAGTGCCCGAGGACGGGGCGCCCGAGGCGTGGGAGATGGGCGCTCGGATCCGGGTGATAGGGCAGGCGAAGGCGAGTGAGGCGGGGGAGCGCGCCGCCCTCGTCGTCTTCGGGCGTGGCGAGGCGGCGACCGATCGGCCGCCGAACTTGGTGTTCGCTCAGGCCGGAGAAGTCAGGCGTCAGTTCGTCGAACGGGCGGTGCGTTTTCCGGAGCCCGGGGCGGGCCTGCTGCCCGGGCTCGCCGTCGGTGACACGCGCGCCGTGAGCGAGGAGCTCGACCAGGCGATGCTCACGAGCGGCCTCAGCCACCTCACGGCCGTCTCCGGGGCGAACTGCGCGATCGTCGTCGGCGCCGTCTACGGGATCGTCGCGCTGCTGCGCGGCGGACGCGGCCTGCGCATCCTCCTCGCAGCCGTCGCGCTGATCGCCTTCGTGATCCTGGTGACCCCCGAGCCGAGCGTCGTCCGGGCGGCGACCATGGCCGGCCTCGGGATGCTGACGCTGCTCCTCGGGCGGCCGGGCGCCGGGGTGGGTGTACTGTCGCTGGCGATCGGCATCATCCTGATCGTCGATCCCTGGCTCGCGGCCACGCCCGGCTTCGCGCTCTCGGCGGCCGCCACAGCCGCACTCATCGTGCTCGCGCGCCCGGTATCGCGCGGGCTCGCGCGCTGGATGCCGGAACCGATCGCGATCGGGGTCGCCGTCCCTCTCGCGGCCCAGCTCGCATGCGGCCCGATCCTCGCCCTGTTCGCCGAGCAGCAGTCGATCGTGGGCGTCGCCGCGAACATGCTCGCCGCCCCGGCGGCCCCCATCGCGACGGTGATCGGTCTGCTGGCGTGTCTGGCGCTGCCGATCCCTCCGCTGGCCGACCTCTTCGCCGCGAGCGCCTGGCTGCCGGCCGCGTGGATTGCCACGACCGCAGAGGTCTCTGCCGCCCTTCCCGGCGCGCAGGTGCTCATCACGCCGGGAGTCGGCTCGGCGCTGATCGTGGCCGTGCTGACCGTCGCGGTCACGCTGCTGCTGGTGCGGGGGCGATACGGAAGCCGTCCCCCCGCGCGGTGGAGGCGGCTGTCGGTCCTCGCCCTGGCGATCGCCATCGGACTCGGCGGTGGCCGGATGCTGCTGGGCGGGCCCCTCGCGACGATGGCAAGCCCTGCGGACTGGTCGATCGCGGCATGCGATGTGGGCCAGGGGGACGCCGTCGTGCTGCGCTCCGAGGGCCGGGTGGCTCTGATCGACACCGGCCCCGAACCGGTCCTGCTTCGGCCGTGCCTGCGCGCTCTCGGGATCGACCGCATCGACCTCCTCGTGCTCACGCACTTCGATCTCGACCACTACGGCGGATGGGAGGCGGTCCTGGGGCGCGTCGGCACGGTGCTGCACGGACCCGCGGGCGACAGACGCGACGAGAAGATGCTCGGGGAGCTGGAGGCCGCAGGAGCGCGTATCGTCGAGGGCTTCGCCGGGCAGCACGGCACACTGGGGGACGCACGCTGGCAGGTGCTGTGGCCGGTGCGCGACAGCCGCGCGGTCGAGATCGGCAACGACACGAGCCTGGTGCTGGAGTTCGCCGGGGGAGAGCTTCCGCGCTCCCTGTTCCTCGGGGATCTCGGCGCCTCTTCGCAGAGGCGACTGCTGGCCGGCGGGCGGATCCGCGGCCCCTACGCGGTCGTGAAGGTCGCTCACCACGGCAGCCGGGATCAGGAGCCGGCCCTGTATGCGGCGGCACGGCCGGCGATCGCGCTCTTCACCGTCGGGGAGAACGGCTACGGCCACCCCCATCCGGATGCTCTGGCGATGGTGGACGGGGCGCGCATCCTGCGCACCGACCAGCAGGGGCGGGTGCTGCTGCGGAGCGAGGAGGAGTCGATGACGATCTGGACCGAGCGCTGAGGCGGCACGTCGGATGCTGCCGATAGGCTGAGTGGATGTCTCAGACGTCCACTTCCTCCCGCAGTGGTGCACGTCGCGCGAAGATCCCACAGGTGTCGTGGCGTGAGCCCAGGCCGGCGCCGATCGTACTGGTCGCCGGCCCCGAGGAGATCTGCGCGGAGCGGGCGATCGCCGGCATCCGCGACTATCTGCGCGCCGAAGACCCCGCTCTCGAGGTGAGCGACGTCCGCGCCGACGCCTATGAGCCGGGCACACTGCTCGCGCTCACCTCGCCATCGCTGTTCGGCGAGCCTCGGCTCGTGCGCGTCTCGGGCGTCGAGCGCTGCACCGACGACTTCATCGCCGAGGCCGTCGCCTATCTCGACACCCCGCAGGAGGGCGCGACCGTGGTCCTCCGCCACACGGGCGCGAGCGTCCGGGGCAAGAAGCTGCTCGACGCGATTCGCGCGGGCACCGGCGCCGGCATCGAGATCCCGTGCCCCGCGGTCAAGCGCGACAGCGATCGCGTGGACTTCGCGGCCGGTGAGTTCCGCGCGGCGGGCAGGCGCATCGCCGGCCCCGCCCTGCGCACACTCGTCTCGGCGTTCGCCGATGACCTCACCGAGCTCGCCGCCGCCTGTCAGCAGCTCATCGGCGACGTCGAGGGCGACATCACGCCCGAGGTCGTGGAGAAGTACTACGGCGGCCGCGTCGAGGTCTCCGCCTTCGTCGTCGCCGACACCGCGATCGCCGGCCGCTACGGAGAGGCCCTGGTCGCCCTTCGCCATGCGCTGGCCTCCGGGGCCGACCCCGTGCCGATGGTCGCCGCC
>CAYOTY010000146.1:5081-6039 GCA_964406995.1 uncultured Microbacterium sp. | reverse complement strand
CTCGACGGTCGAGGACAAGCCGCTCACGATCGCGCTGCACGAGATCAACGAGGACAAGCTCCGCATCCGTCACGCGGAGTAAGACGACGGCCGAGTGTTTCGTCATCCGATCACGGATGTCGGAGATACCCGGCAGACTGGGCATGTCCTCCTCTCCACCGTTCGATCCTCCTTGGAGCACCGATGAGCGCGCTGCGTCTTTTCACCTCAGAGTCCGTGACGGAGGGCCACCCCGACAAGATCTGCGATCAGATCTCCGACAGCATCCTCGACGGCCTGCTGGCCGTCGACTCCGGTTCGCGGGTCGCGGTGGAGACGCTGGTGACGACAGGGCTCGTCCACGTCGCCGGCGAGATCCGCACGGAGGGATACGTCGATATCCCGACGATCGTGCGCGATGTCGTCAACCGCATCGGCTACACCTCCAGCGACACGGGCTTCGACGGCTCCTCCTGCGGAGTGAGCGTGTCGGTGGGGGAGCAGTCCAGCGACATCGCCGCGGGCGTCGATCGTGCGCAGGAGCACCGCGACGGCACCTCCGCCGAGCCTCGCGATCTGCTCGGGGCGGGCGACCAGGGCATCATGTTCGGCTTCGCCACCACCGAGACCCCGCAACTCATGCCGATGGCCGCGTGGACGGCGCACCGCATCGCGGAGCGCTTGACCGAGGTGCGTCGCTCCGGGCTGCTGCACTATCTGCGGCCCGACGGCAAGACCCAGGTCACGCTCGGCTACGAGGGGTTCACACCCAAGACGGTCGATGCGGTCGTGCTCTCCACGCAGCACCACCCCGACATCTCTCAGGAGCAGCTGAAGGCCGAGGTCAGGGAGCACGTCATCGATCCTGTTCTCGCGCAGACGGGTCTGGATCTGTCCGCTGATCTGGACTACTACATCAATCCGGCAGGCCCCTTCGTGATCGGCGGACCCAAGGGGGATGCGGGGCTCACCGGCCGCA
>CAYOTY010000146.1:0-5071 GCA_964406995.1 uncultured Microbacterium sp. | reverse complement strand
GGCGTTCAGCGGCAAGGACCCGTCGAAGGTCGACCGCTCGGGGGCCTACGCGATGCGATGGGTCGCGAAGAACGCCGTCGCGGCAGGCCTCGCCGACCGTCTGGAGCTGCAGGTCGCCTACGCGATCGGCGTGGCGCGCCCGGTCGGCCTCTACGTCGAGACCTTCGGCACGGGCACGGTCTCCGACGAGGCCATCGCCACAGCGATCGACCAGGTCTTCGACCTGCGCCCGCAGGCGATCATCGAAGACCTCGATCTCCTCAGGCCCATCTACGCCCAGACGGCGGCGTACGGGCACTTCGGGCGTGAGCTGCCCGACTTCACCTGGGAGCGCACCGACCGCGCAGACGAGCTGCGCCGGGCCGCAGGACTCTAGGCCGTGTCTCGGCGCGTCGCGCGCGTGCTGCTTGACTCGTCGCTGCCGCAGCTGGATCGCCTGTTCGACTATGCGCTGCCGGAAGCTCTGGGGGAGGTCTCCGAGGGCGTCCGCGTGCGCGTACCGCTGCGCACCGCCGGTCGTGTGGTCGACGGCTATGTCGTCGAGATCGCCGAGGAGCATGACGGCGAACGGGCGCTCTCCGAGGTCGAGGCCGTCGTCTCGGACGTCGCGGTGCTGCCGCAGCGGCTGTACCTCCTGGCCCGGCGCGTGGCCGACCGCGCGGCCGGGAGCGTCTCCGACATCATCCGCCTCGCGGTGCCCAAGCGGCAGGTGCGGGTGGAGAAAGCCTGGACGGGCGACACGGATGCCGTCGCCCTCGACGACTCCGCCCTCGTGCGCGCGGCGGAGATCCTCGCGGAGTACGAGGGTCTCTCTCGCGTGCTCTCGGAGCACGGGCGCGCGGCGGTCGAGGCGACCGCGTGCAGCGACGAGCGCGGCTATCCGCGGTGGCCCGACATCATGGCCGCAGCCGCCGCGCAGATCCTGGCGGCGGGGGAGTCCGCGGTCCTCGTCGTTCCGGATCATCGCGATCAGGATGCGCTCCTGACGGCGCTGAACGCCCTCCTGCCCGAGGAGGTGATCGTTCGCCACGATGCCCGGCAGAGCAATCCCGATCGCTATCGCGCGTTCCTGCGCACCCTCGAGGAGGCGCCCTGCGTCGTCGTGGGCAATCGCTCGGCGGTCTACGCGCCGGTCCGCGCCGGGCTCGTCGCGCTCTGGGACGACGGCGATCCGCTCCTGTCGGAGCCCCTGGCCCCCTATGTGCACGCGCGCGACGCCGCGCTGGTCCGACAGGAGCAGGAGGGGAGTGCGCTCCTCCTTGTCGCGCACACTCGATCCACCGACGCCGAGCGGCTGGTGGCCACCGGCTGGCTGGAGGACGTCCATGCCGTCCGGCGTGTGCGTCCGAGGGTCACGCTCAGCACGACGGAGGAGCTGGAGCAGCCCGGCATCCGCCTGAGCCCGACGGCGTTCCGTGCGGCACGGGAGGCCCTCGCAGGAGGCCCGGTGCTCGTGCAGGTGGCGCGGCCGGGGTTCTCGCCCTCCCTGGTCTGCGGGCAGTGCCGGCATCCGGCGCGCTGCGACGGGTGCGGAGGGCCTCTCGGAGCGCGGCGCCGCGGCGCGACGCCGGTCTGCGGGTGGTGCGGTCGCACGGCGATGGCCTGGAGCTGCCGGTCCTGCCAGGGCAGCACGTTCCGTCTCTCCTCCTCGGGCAGCGAGCGCACGGCGGAAGAGCTCGGCCGGGCATTCCCCGGAACACGGATCATCGTCGCCGACGGTACGCATCCCGTCGATGTCGTGCCCGCCGTGCCCGCCCTCGTCGTGGCGACGCGCGGTGCCGAGCCCCGTGCGGAGGGCGGGTACCGCGCGGTCCTCCTCCTCGACGGCGCACGGATGCTGCAGTCTCCCGATCTGCGCGTCGGGGAGTCCTGCCTGCGCTGGTGGTCTCACGCGGCGGCGCTCGCGGCACCGGGAGCTCCGATCCACCTCGTCGGCGTCGACGGGCCGGTGGCGAAGGCCTTCGCCACCTGGTCTCACGCGGCCTACGCGCGCAATGAGCTCCAGGAGCGGGCGCCGCTGCGGATGCCGCCTGTGGTGCGCGTCGCGCAGGTCGAGGGGACTCCCGCGTCCGTCTCTCGCGCCCTGCAGGAGCTCGCGGAGGGGGATTTTTCCCCCGATGCCGTGCTCGGACCGGTTCCGCTGCCCTCCCAGGACGGGCGCGATGCCGGCCGTGTGCGGGCGCTGGTGCGCTTCGAGTACCGTCAGGGTGCGGCCGTCGCGCAGACGCTGCGCGCGCGGGTCATCGCCGAGGCGGTGGCCCAGCGGCGTGGCAGGGGCCGCCCCGCGCGCACTACGCTCTCAGTGAGGCTCGACGTCCTCGATCCCGAGCTCTGATCGATCGTTCTGCCGCGTTCGCGGCGAGAGAGGTTCCTCCATGCGTGTGGTCTTCGCGGGCACTCCGGCCGCGGCCGTTCCCACCCTTCGTGCGCTGCACGAGCGGCACGAGGTGCTCGCCGTGATCACCAGGCCGGACGCACCGCTCGGGCGCAAGAGGATCCTGACGCCGTCACCCGTCGCCCAGGCCGCCGAGGCGCTGGGCCTTCGCGTCATCCGCGCCGCGCGGCTGGGCGACGCGGTCTCCTCGGAAGTGGCGGCGCTGGCGCCGGAACTGGGTGTGATCGTCGCCTACGGCGGCCTTGTCCGCGAACCGCTGCTCTCGACCCCCGCCCACGGCTGGATCAACCTGCACTTCTCCCTCCTGCCGCGCTGGCGCGGCGCCGCTCCGGTGCAGCGCGCGCTCATCGCCGGGGACGCCGAGCTCGGAGCGAGCGTCTTCCAGCTGGTCCCCGAGCTCGATGCCGGAGACGTGTTCGCGGAGCGCGCGGTGCCCATCGCCCCCGACGCCACCGCGGGAGCCGCTCTGGAGAGCCTCGCCGACGCCGGGGCCCCGCTCACCGTCGAGGTCGTCGATGCCATCGCGGCGGGCACGGCTCGCGCGTGGGCGCAGAGCGGTACGCCGACGCCGGCTCCGAAGCTGACGCTGGAGGACGGTCGGCTCGACTGGCAGGCGCCCGCCGACCGCGTGTATGCGCGCTTCCGCGGCGTCACGCCCGAGCCCGGTGCTCATACGAGCGTCGGGGGGCAGCGCGTGAAGATCCTCGAGGCGCGGCCAGCGGAGGCCGCGGATCCGCTTCCTCCCGGAACGATCCAGGGGCGGAAGCAGGACGTCCTCATCGGCACGGGGACGACGCCGCTCCTGGTGAGCCGGGTGCAGCCGGCCGGCAAGGGGCCGATGTCGGCGGGGGACTGGTGGCGCGGGCAGCGCCAGGATCAGGTGGCGCAGTCATGAGCGGACACGCCTCGCGCCGGCCGCGCGCGAAGAACCCGCAGGCGGCGCGCACCGTGCAGCCGGCGCGCCAGGTCGCCTTCGACGTGCTGCGCGCGGTGACCGGATCGGATGCCTATGCGAACCTGCTGCTCCCTGCGGCGATCACCCAGGCGGGCCTGAGCACGCAGGACGCCGCGCTCGCCACTGAGCTCACCTATGGCACGCTGCGCCGCCGAGGCACCTACGACGCGATCATCGCACTGGCGGCGGACCGCGAGATCGAGGCGATCGATCCGGCGGTGCGCGATGCGCTGCGCCTGGGCGTGCACCAGCTGCTGGCCACCCGGGTGGCCTCCCACGCCGCGGTGAACGAGTCGGTGAACCTGGCGGCATCCTCGGCGGGTCGCGGCGCGGGAAGCTTCGCCAACGCCGTCCTCCGCCGGATCTCGCGCGAGACCCCGGGTGGGTGGCAGGAGCGGATCGAGGCGGCGGCGCGCTCTGACGACGAGCTGCTCTCGCTGCGCACCGCGCACCCGGTGTGGGTGATCCGCGCCCTGCGCCGGGCGCTGGCGGCGCAGGGCCGGGCGGAAGAGCTCGAGGCGCTCCTGGAGGCCGACAACCTCGCGCCGGAGGTGACCCTGGCCGCTCTGCCCGGGCTGGCCGAGCCGGCGCCTCCACTGCGCCCCTACGCGCCCACGGCGTTCGCGTCCCCGGGCGGCGACCCCACGGCGATCATGGAGGCGTCCGGCGGTGCGATCCGGGTGCAGGACGAGGGCTCGCAGCTGGTCGCGCTCGCCCTGATCGCCGTGCGGCAGGTCCGCGCAGGGGAGCGATGGTTGGATCTGTGCGCCGGTCCCGGCGGAAAGACCGCGCTGCTGGCGGCGTGCGCGCGGGAGGCGGAGGCGATCCTGGAGGCGAACGAGGTCGTCCCCGCACGTGCAGGCCTCGTGCGGAATGCGTTGCGAGCCGTTCCCGGCGAGGTCGTCGTCCATGTCGAGGACGGACGCGTCCTCACCGCCGAACGGAGAGGCGCCTTCGACCGCATCCTCGTCGACGCGCCCTGCACCGGCCTCGGCGCGCTCCGGCGGCGCCCGGAGGCGCGCTGGCGGAAGACCCCCGGAGATGTGCCGCAGCTGGTCGCCCTGCAGGAGGAGCTGCTGCGCGGCGCGGTGGATGCGCTCGCGCCCGATGGCATCGTCGCCTACGTCACCTGCTCGCCGCACCTGGCAGAGACCACCGGGGTCGTCGAAGAGATCCTGCGGGAGCGCGCGGATGTCGCGACGTTGGACGCTCGCGCAGCGGTCCGGGCCGTGTCCAGAACCGAGATCGACCTCGGCGACGGCGACAGCCCCTTCGCACAGCTGTGGCCGCACCGTCACGGCACCGACGCGATGTTCCTCGCGCTGCTGCACAAGCTCCCGTGACCGGTGACGACTGGTCATAATGGGGGAGTGAGCCTGCCTTCCGCCCCGCGCATCAATCCCTCGATCCTCGCCGCCGACTTCGTCAACCTGCAGGCCGATCTCGCCCGCATCGCGACGGCCGACTTCGCGCACGTCGACGTGATGGACAACCATTTCGTGCCGAACCTGACGTTCGGCCCTCAGATGGTCGAGCGTATCCAGGCGACCAGCCCCATCCCTCTCGACGTGCATCTCATGATCACCGATCCGGATCGCTGGGCGCCCGGCTACGCCGAGCTCGGCGCCGCCAGCGTCACCTTCCACCTCGAAGCCGCGTCCGATCCGGTCGCCCTGGCCCGCCGTCTCCGCGGCATGGGCGCGCGCGCCGGGGTCGCGGTG
>CAYOTY010000145.1:0-6119 GCA_964406995.1 uncultured Microbacterium sp. | reverse complement strand
CCTTGAGCTCCGTGCCGAGGGGGCCGTAGTCCCAGGCCGAGCGCGAACCGCCGTAGATCTCACCCGCTTGGAACACGAACCCGCGGTGACGGGCGAGGGCGATGACTTTGTCGAGGCGGGAGGCTTCGGCCACGGTGGCTCCAATGGTCCAAGAGAGGGGATGATCGCGGCGATGCCGCAGCATCCTCCATCCTATCCGCGCCGGGTCACGACGCCCT
Organism: uncultured Microbacterium sp.; assembly: GCA_964406995.1. Classification (GTDB taxonomy): domain Bacteria; phylum Actinomycetota; class Actinomycetes; order Actinomycetales; family Microbacteriaceae; genus Microbacterium. Next base: position 5,901 of record CAYOTY010000145.1, on the reverse strand, counting down.
CCCGCCGGGTCAGCGGACGAACGTGATCGCGACGGGGTATCGGTACCACTCGCCGTTGCCGGCCTTGACCGCGGCGATGATCGCGAAGACGAGGTCGATGATGCCCACCGCCAGGAACAGCAGGACGCCGATGCCGACGACCGACAGCATCGCGCTGACGATCAGGGCGAGCGTGATGGTGATCTGGAAGTTCAGCGCCGTGGCCGTGTGCGCCCGCACGAAGGGGCCGCGATCCTTGAGGATCAGATAGGTGACCAGCGGCGCGAGGAACCAGAAGACCAGGCCGCCGAGGTGCGTCAGCACCGCCCAGAGCTTCTCGTCGCTCGGGCTCAGCGGCGGCTGCACCGGACCGCCATAGGGCTGCTGCGGGGGTCCGTACGGAGGAGGGGGCGTCGTCATACAGCCAGCCTACGCGCGCTCACACCGCGCGGAGGGCATCGCGATCGAGTTCGCCCACCGTGGTGAGCCCGGCGAGACCCAGAGTGATGTCGAGCTCTGCCAGCACATGGCGGATCACCGCACGCACCCCTTCTTCACCGGCGAGGGCGAGGCCGTAGGCGTAGGGGCGGCCGAGGGCGACGAGGCTCGCGCCGAGGGCGAGGGCGATCGCGGCATCCGCCCCCGAGCGCACCCCGGAGTCGAACACGATCGGCACCCGCCCACCCACGCGTGCGGCGATCTCCGGCAGGACGTCCAGCGTCGGAACCGAGCGGTCGATCTGGCGCCCGCCGTGGTTGGAGATCCAGACGCCGTCCAGCCCCGCGTCGACCGCGCGCTCAGCGTCGTCGGGGTGCACGATGCCCTTGAGGATGATCGGCAGGCTCGTCCATTCGCGCGCTCTGGCCAGGTCGTCCCAGGTCAGCGCGGGGGTCGAGAACACGTCGAGGAAGGTCTCGACGGCAGCGCGCGGCAGCGGCGAGCGCAGGTTCTCGCGCAGCCTGGCCGAGCCGGTGACGGCCGCTCCGTGGCGGGCGATCGACACGCCTGCGGCGATCGTCTTCGGCGTGACCCGCACGTCCGGGGCCGGCGTCGTCGCATCCTGCACGCGCTGGCGCACGAGCTGACGGAAGACAGGGTCGGAGGTGTACTGGGCGATGCCCATCCCTCGGGTGAACGGCAGGTAGGCCAGGTCGAGATCGCGCGTGCGCCAGCCGAGCAGGTGGGTGTCGAGCGTGACGACGATCGCTTCGCAGCCGGAATCCTCGGCGCGGGCGAGCAGCGAGGCGTTGAGCTCATCGGATGCCGACCAGTACAGCTGGAACATGCGCGCCGCTCCCGGCGCCGCCTCCGCCACCTCCTCCATCGGGAAGGAGGCCTGGTTGGAGAGCGCGTAGGGGACGCCGAGGGATGCCGCCGCACGTGCGACGGCGAGATCGGCCTCCGGATGGGCGAGCTCCATCACGCCCAGCGGCGCGAGGACCAGCGGCGTCGGGCGCCTCTTCCCGAGGAAGTCGACGCCGAGGTCGCGGGAGGAGACATCCCGCAGCGGGCGCGGCCACACCTGCCAGCGGTCGAACGCCTGCCGGTTGGCGTCCGCGGTGCGCTCGGCCCCCGCGCTGCCGGCGATGTACGCGAACGCCTCGGCGCTCAGTGCCCTCTCGGCGGCGCGTTCGAGGCCGCCGGCATCAACGGGGACGACGGGCCTCTCCCCGCTGATGCCGGCACGAAAGATCGCCGACTGGGCCGCGCGGGCGATGCCGCGGGCGGCGGCGGGATCCTGGGGAGCGACGCTCGAGGAGCTCATGCCGACAGACTATGCTCTCTCCCCCGTCGCCGGAACAGCGGCGCCAGGGCATCCTGGGGCCGATAGCCTGGCGAGGTGGGCCAGGACGACGAGCGAGCGCGAAGACGGCTCGCCCGCACCCCGCCGCAGTGGGCGGTCGTCGCGGTGCTCGCCACCGCCGGGCTGTGCTCGGCGTTCATGCTCACCCTGGTCGTGCCGATCCAGTCCAAGCTCCCCGAGCTGCTGAACGCTCCCCGCGAGGACACCGCGTGGGTGGTCACGGTCACCCTCCTGGCAGCCGCGGTCGCGACCCCGATATCGGGGCGTCTGGGCGACATGTACGGCAAGCGAAGGATCGTGATCGCCCTGCTGATCGTGCTGGTGGTCGGCTCCGTCATCGCGGCGGTCTCCACGAGCCTCCCCCTCCTGCTGATCGGCCGCGCGATGCAAGGAGCGGTCACCGGCGTCGTGCCCCTCGGCATCTCGATCATGCGCGATGTGCTGCGTCCGGAGCGCCTCGGCACCGCCATCGCCCTCATGAGCGCGACCATGGGCGTCGGCGGCGCCCTGGGCATGCCGCTGAGCGCCGTCATCACCGAGCGCGCCGACTGGCACCTGCTGTTCTGGTTCTCGGCGGCCCTGGGCCTCGCCGTCCTCGCCCTCGTGGTCTGGATCGTGCCGGCGAGCGTGCTGCGCACGCCGGGCAGGTTCGACTATCTCGGCGCCCTGGGACTCGCCGCGGGACTGGTGGGGCTGCTCCTGGCGACCTCGCGCGGGAACGAGTGGGGCTGGTCGGCGCCCGCGACGATCGGATGCGGGGGCGGGGGGATCCTCGTCCTGCTGCTGTGGGGCTGGTACCAGCTGCGCGCCGCCGAACCGCTGCTCGACCTCCGCGTGGCCGCCCGACCCGCGGTGCTCCTCACCAACATCGCCTCGATCGGCATGGGCTTCGCCCTCTTCGCCTCGAACGTGGCCTTCCCGCAGATGCTGGAGCTGCCCGTGGCATCCGGCTCCGGGTTCGGCCTGTCGCTGCTGCAGGCCGCGCTGGTCGTCATGCCGGCGGGCATCATCATGATGCTGCTCTCCCCGGTCGCGGGAGCCCTCGCCCGCCTGTTCGGCCCGCGGCTGCTGTTCTCCGCGGGCACTGCCGCGGTCGTACTCGCCTACGCCTACGTGCTCGTCTTCTCGGACTCGGTCTGGCACGTCTTCATCGCCAACTGCTTCATCGGCGTCGGGATCGGTCTCAGCTTCGCCGCCATGCCGATGCTGATCATGCGGGCGGTCCCGGCCAGCGAGACCGGCGCCTCCAACGGCCTCAACGCCCTGTTCCGCTCGGTCGGCACCTCGACGGCGGGTGCGGTCATGGGTGCCGTCCTGGCCGGGGCGACGATCGATTTCGAGGGACAGCCGGTGCCGACGCCGGATGCCTTCGCGCTGTGCTTCTGGATCGCCGGCGTGGTGGCCGCCGTCGCCTTCGTGCTGACCCTGCTGATCCCGCGCGGGCGCCCCGCCGTCGAGGCGCACCCCTCGCTGCCGGCGTGACGTTCGCGGCCGCGGTCAGCGGATGCGGCCCCGCGCCGCCAGGCCGCAGAGACCCGCCGCCAGCCAGAGGCCGCCCGCCCACCAGAACGCCATCAGCAGCATGCCGGCGTCGAAGACCCCCAAGAGCATGAGCGCGACGCCCACCACGGCGACGATGAGGTCGATGAAGGGGAGCCCGAGCGCGAAGAGCACGGCGACCAGGATCACGACGAAGAGGGTGATCCAGAGGGGCGTGCTGGCATCCTGGAGCGTTCCGGTGAACAGCCCGCTGAAGGTGAACACCGCGGGCAGTGCCAGCGCCAGCGCCCCGACGATGCGCCAGATCCACCCGGAGACACGGCGGCGTCCGCGACGGATCCAGACCGGCACGAGCATCGCACCCCCCAGCAGCAGAGCCAGCGGGACGTAGAAGCCCCCGATCGTGAAGCCGGCGACGATCGACGCGGCGGTGACCAGAGCGGCGACCGTCCAGCCGGCGATGCCCCGCAGGCGGGCGGGGAGGACCAGCGGCAGCAGCACGAGCGACGCCGGCAGCAGCGGCAGCAGGCCGATGCCGATGCCCATCTCCTCGAACAGCGTGGCGGTGCGGTAGATCGCCTCCTCGGTACCCTCGGTGCCGGCCACTTCGACACCCGTCGTGTACATCGGCATGACGAAGGTGACGAACACCGCCGTGACGACGGCGAGGGCGAGGGCGGCCCAGTGCAGAAGCCGCCCCGCGCGCTCGGCGGGGTCGGGGGCGGATGCCGCGGGCACCCCCAGCTGCTCGCGGGCGTCGCGCGCCACCTCCTCCGGGGCGCCGAGCGCGGCCAGGGTGGCGGGGACGTCGCGGCCCTCGGCGGCGGCGTCGGCCACATGCGCCCGGACGTCGTCGAGGATCGACTGCCGCGCGGCATCCGGAACCCCGGCCAGTGCGGCGTCGAGCTCCCGCAGGTAGGTGTCGGTGAGAGCGTCGTTCATGACTCCTCCTTCAGCAGGACATCGACCTGCTCCGCGAGGGCGCCCCAGACGTCCGCGAAGGTGCGGAGCTGGGTGCGACCCTGATCGGTGATGGCGTAGTAGCGGCGCGCGCGGCCGGTCTCGGGGGCGTCCCACCGGGTGGTGACGGTGCCCGCGTCGCGCATGCGCGCGAGCAGCGGGTAGAGGCTGCCCTCGCTGGCGGTGAGCCGGCGGGAGACGAGCTCGTCGGCGAGCGCCAGCCCGTACATCTCGCGGCGGGCGAGGAGGGCGAGCACGCAGAACTCCAGGACGCCCTTGCGGATGTTGGTGGCGATCCGCTCCTCGCGCTCCTCGTCGTTGCTCATGCTCAGAATGTTACCTTGTATAGCAAGACTTGTAAAGCAAGATGAACGAGCGTCGCAGGGTCACCGGTCGTGCATGCCGGACGACGTGACGGGAAGAAGGGCCGGACCGGCCCCGCCCTCAGTGCGCGTACTCCATGAGGTCGATGCCGAGGACGCGGAAGGCGTCGTGCGCGCGCAGACGGTGCATGATCGAGAGGTCGTCGAAGCAGACGATGAGGGTGTAGGCCACGCCCGCGCGAGGGCCGCCGAGCACGCCGGACTCCACGCGGATGCCGCGATCGCGCCCGGTCTTGTTCAGGAACAGCAGCCCGTGCGCATCGTTCTCGTGCGAGAAGGGATCGAGCCCGGTGGCCGCCGCGATCAGGCCCAGGTCGTGGTTCAGACTCAGCCACTCGGCCACCTGCGCGCTGACCGACGCATTCACGATCTCGGAGTTCACCATCCCCGCGAAGAGGCGGGCCAGCTCGCGCGCCGTGCCGACCGCGAGATGCGGGGCGTCGTCCGGCCCGCGCTGGTCGCGGAACCGATCCAGCAGCGCGGTGCGCCTCAGGCCCAGGGAGGCGATGCGGGCGCTGACCCGATCATGCCCGACCCTCTCCAGCAGGACGTTCGCCGCGAGATGATCGCCACAGGCCGCGGTGAGGATCGCGAGATCGATCAGCGGCAGCACCGGCGTGCGCAGATGACGCCACACTCCCGCGGTGACCACCGGCTCGACCGAGCCGCGATCGATCAGCTCCATCGGATCGATCGTGCCGTCGTCGATCCCCGCGGCGACCTCGATCAGCAGGGGGACGACGCCGAGCCCGGCGATCGGCAACGATCGGTGATCGTCTCCGGTGAGCACCTCTTCGGCCGAGTCGAGATCGATGACGTGCACCGCGACCTGCGCACCGGATGCCGCCAGCTCCTCCAGCGCGCGCACCGTCGAGCGAAAGGAGCGGCGGTCGGCCGCAGCGCGACGCGGAAGAGGGCGCGCCGACCTCCGAGAGCGCCGAAACGTGGCTGGCGAAGGCTCGGGAGGAGTACCCACGCGGGATCCTTACGTGCGGTGATTCGGAAGTGCGGATGCCGCCGTCCTCGGCGACCGGGTGCGGCTATCGTAACCGCCGCTCCCTCCGAATCCCCGCTCATCCACAGGCGTTTACCAGATCGTCACGCGCTCCTCGGGCGTCAGCCACAGGGCGTCCTGCTCGGTCACGTCGAATGCCTCGTAGAAGGCGTCGATGTTGCGCACGATCTGGTTGCAGCGGAACTCGTTCGGCGCGTGGGGATCGATCGTCAGCAGCCGGATCGTCTCGGCGTCGCGACCCTTCTGCTGCCACACCTGGG
>CAYOTY010000144.1:0-6183 GCA_964406995.1 uncultured Microbacterium sp. | reverse complement strand
CGATCACCGCGCGGGCGAAGTCGGCGTTCTCGGCCAGGAAGCCGTAGCCGGGGTGCACGGCGTCGGCGCCGGAACGGCGGGCGACCGACAGGATCTTGTCGATCTGGAGGTAGGTCTCGGCGCTCGTCGAGCCGCCGAGCGCATAGGCCTCGTCGGCGAGGCGCGTGTGCAGGGCGTCGCGATCCTGATCGGCGTACACGGCCACGGACCCGATTCCGGAGTCGCGGGCGGCACGGATGATGCGTACGGCGATCTCGCCGCGGTTCGCGATGAGTACCTTGGCGATGTCAGGCATGCGTTCCAGCCTAGTGACCGCGGGGCCGATCCTTTTGACAACATCCCACAAGAAAACCGAGATTCTGTATCGGAGTCCCTACTAGCGGTTCCAGAGGTCGGTCCAGGTCGCGCCCAGTTCGGAGGACAGACGCCGCAGCGTCGAGAGCGACATGCCGACGACGGTGGAGGGGTCGCCCTCGACCCTCTCTATGAAGGGGCCGCCGAGGCTGTCCACGGTGAAGGCGCCCGCCACGTGCAGAGGCTCGCCGCTGGCGACGTAGGCGTCGATCTCGGCATCCGAGACGTCCTCGGCGAAGGAGACGGATGCCGCGGCCACCGCCGTCGCCTCCCGCAGGGGCTCGCCGGGCGTCACCCGGAACACCGAGTGCCCGGAGTGCAGCACGCCGGTCCGCCCGCGCATCTCGCGCCAGCGGCGGGTGGCCTCCTCCGGGGTGTAGGGCTTGCCGTAGACGCGGCCGCCGAGGGCGAACATCGAGTCGCCGCCGATGATGAGTCCGTCGAAGGCCGGTTCCTCCGCGACGAGACGCTCGGCGACATCGGCGGCCTTGGCGCGGGCTAGGAGCAGGACGAGTTCTTCGGGCGGCACTTCGCCGTCGCGGCGGGCTGCCGCCTCCGCGGCCACAGCGTCCTCGTCGACGTCGGGGGAGCGCAGGACGGGTTCGATGCCCGCCTGGCGCAACAGCATGAGGCGGGCGGGGGAGGTGGAGGCGAGGCAGACGCGCATGCGTCCACCTTATTCGCGGCGTGACTGCGGCTGAGGGACGTACCCCACTCCGGAGCCGTGAGTCGAACTGAGCCCGACCACGCGTGCGGCGCGGCGTGTCGCGGCAAGGACGCCATGGATCTCCGGAGTCGGAGCACGCCATCGATCGCCTACGCTGAGGAGGTGAACAGCGACCTGCTCGACCTCGACATCACCGGTATCGCCCATGGCGGCGTGTTCGTCGCCCGCCACGAGGGGCGGGTCGTGTTCGTGTCCGACGCGATCCCGGGCGAGCGCGTGCGCGCCCGACTGACAGATCCCGCAACCGGCTCCGAGGCCGACACGCGGAGCTTCTGGCGGGCCGAGACGGTCGAGGTGCTCGGGGCCTCCCCGCACCGTCGCCCACATGTCTGGCCCGCGGCCGATGTCACCCACGCACCGGCCGATCGCCCCGGCGGTGCCGACCTCGGCCACATCGAGCTCGCGCACCAGCGAGTGCTCAAACATCAGGTGCTGGCAGAGGCTCTCGACCGCTTCGCTGGTGGCGGGCTCGAGGCGCCCGAGGTATCGGTGATCGATGAGAGCGATGGCACCGGCTGGCGCACCCGGGTGACGCTGCACGCTAATGCGGAGGGCCGCATCGGCCCCTTCGCGGCGCGCAGCCACCGCGTGGTCGAGACCCCGGATCTGCCGCTCGCGCGTCCCGCGATCGCCGATGCTGCCCGCGTGCTCGGGACGGCGGAGCCGGGCCGCGTCACGCTCGTCGAGCCCGGCGACGGCCGGGTGCGCGTGATCCCGCAGCCCGAGAAGGGCCGTCAGCCCAAGCCCGAGGTCGTCTGGGAGGAGGTGCGGGAGCGTCGCTTCGCGGTCGATGCCGGTGGCTTCTGGCAGGTACACCCGCATGCGGCGACGACGCTCGACGAGGCGGTGCGGGAGCTCCTCGACGGCCGGGTCGAGCGCGGGTCCGCGCACCTGGACCTCTACGGTGGTGTCGGGCTCTTCGCCGCTACGCTGAGCGACTTGGGTGCCCGCCGGGTCACCACCGTCGAATCCAGCAAGCGCGCCACGGCCCACGCGGCTGCCAACCTCACGAAGGCGCCGGCCCGTGTTCAGGCGGTCACGGCCCGCGTTGACCGGTTCCTCTCGAAGATGGAGTCGGATGCCGCAAGGGACTTCTCCGGGGGCGCCGTTGTGCTCGACCCGCCGCGCTCCGGCGCGGGCCGCCGGGTCGTGGAGGCGGTCGGTGCGCTGCATCCCTCTGCGATCGTCTACGTCGCCTGCGACCCCGTCGCCCTCGCCCGCGACCTGAAGACCTTCCGCGGTCTCGGCTGGGAGCCGGCGGCGCTGCGCGCCTACGACCTGTTCCCGCACTCGCATCACTTCGAGACGGTCGCGCTGCTCACGCGGTGACTGCGCGGGCGTGCACAACTTCGGACCGGGCGCGCCGACACGCCGCTGGCAGGCTTCGGATGCCGGAGTGTCGTCGATCGGATCCGAAGCTGTGCTCGCGGCGCGAGGTCGCAACTCATCGCTAGGCTGACAGCATGCGGTGCGCTGAGCGACCGGGGAGGGAGTCGAAGTGAGCGCGGTGGCCCTCATCGACGATCATGAGTCGGTCAGGCTCGGCCTGGAGGCGGCGTGTCTGCGCGCCGGCATCCGGGAGGTCCTCTTCTCCGGGAGCACCGTGCACGGCTATCTGCACTGGCGCCGTGAGAGCCGTGCGGCGCCGGCCGACGTCGTCGTGCTCGATCTGACCCTGGGCGACGGCTCCACCGTCACCGAGAATGTGCAGGCACTCGTCGACGACGGCTCGAGCGTGCTGGTCCACAGCGTCGCCGACCGGCCCGCGGCCGTCCGCGAGGCGCTGGCGGCCGGAGCCGCCGGCGTGGTGAGCAAGTCCTCGGCGCTGGAGGACGTGCTCGCCGCGATCCGCACGGTCGCCCGCGGCGAGCAGCTCAACAACGTCGAGTGGGCCAGCGCCGTCGACGGAGACCGCGCCTTCGCCGACGCGCAGCTGTCCGTGCGCGAGCGTGAGGTGCTGCGGCTGTACGCGACGGGTCTTCCTCTGCGCGTCGTCGCCGAGAGGCTGGGCGTGGCCTACTCCACCGCCAAGGAGAACATCACGCGAGTGCGCACGAAGTACGTCGAGGTGGGGCGCCCCGCGCCGACGAAGATCGATCTTCTCCGCCGGGCGGTCGAGGACGGCATCGTCGCCGCCTCGGCAGAAGGTGCCGCCGGTGAAGGCTGAGCGACTGACGTTCCCGGAGGCGTGGTCGACGATTCCCGCCTTCTCGGCGGAGACGAAGGTGTCGTCGCGCTTCACCAGCACGCGCATGGAGCGCATCCTCGCGATCGTCATGGCCGTCGGCGCGGCCGTGCTCGGCGTGCAGGCCTTCCTGGAGGCGCTGGGCGGCATCCGTTCGGCATCCTCGATGCAGGTGGCGCTTCTGGTGGTGGTCCTCGCGAGCCTGGCGGCGGCGATCCTGACATGCGCGCTCGGGCGCGGCGTGCGCGCCGCGAACGGGCTCTTCGCGGTGGTCTACCTCTTCGCCCTGGTGCTCTGGCCGTTCGTGGCGGGCGCCGACCGTATGCCTGGAGGCGCGCAGCCGTGGATCTTCTTCCTCGTGAACATCGCCGCCTTCGCCGCGGTCCTCGCCTTCTCGATGCCGCTGCAGATCGTCATGGTGGTGGTGCTGCCGTTCGGCTATGGCTTCGCACGACTGCGGCAGGGCGGGTTCTCGCAGGGCTCGTGGATCGAGATCGCCTTCGACGTGTCGTTCACGCTGATCCTCGGTGTGGTGCTCCTGGCGATGGCCTGGGTGTTCCGCCAGGTGGCGGCGGGGGTCGACGAGGCCCGCGCGACCGCGGTCGCCGGGTCGGGCGAGGCCGCCGCCGAAGCCGCCGCCGAGGAGGAGAAGGTGGCCGTGGCGGCCCTCATGCACGACAGCGTGCTGGCGGCGCTCCTGGCGGCCGAGCGCGCGGCGAGTCCGCGTGAGAGGGAGCTGGCCGTGGCGATGGCCCGTGAGGCGCTCACCCGCCTGGCCCATACCGAGGAGAGCATCGCCCTCGAAGGGAGCGATGCGCCGATCGCGTGGGAGCAGGTCGTCATCGAGCTGCGCCGGATGCTCTCGGAGCTGGGGGCGGATGCCGTCGTCGAGGTCTGCGGCGAAAGCCCGGAAGTGCCCGAACGGGTGGCGCGTGCGGCGGTGCTCGCGGCCCGGCAGGCGTGCATGAACGCCATGGAGCATGCCCGCGGTCGCGGTCTGCACATCCTCGTCGAGGGCAGGGCCCGCTGGCGCGAGGAGGGATTCGTCATCACCGTCAGCGACACCGGTCCCGGCTTCTCGATGGACGAGGTGCCCGCCGACCGGCTGGGTCTTCGCGCCTCGGTGATCGCGCGCATGGCGGCCGTCGCCGGCAGCGCGTCCATCGAGTCGGACGCGCAGGGGACGGTGGTGAGGCTGACATGGCAGCGCGGATGAGTCTCACCGTACGCAGCGTCGCGACCAGTCTCGCGCTGGGCTTCAGCCTGTACTTCGTCGCCCGTGGGCTGTGGTGGGTGGAGCAGCCGGCCCTTCCGCCGCTGCTGCTCGCGGCCATCGCCATGTACCTGGGGGTGATGGTGACGGCGATCTTCGTCGATGACGGGCCGGGGAGGAGGATGCCGAGGTGGACGGCGGCGGTCGTCGTGCTGGCGGCCGTGCTCATCCCGGCGATGGTGACGCTGTCGTTCGATCCGTTCTGGCGCGTGGCGCCCTTCGCCACCTGGTACATCGGCGGCGTCGGTCTGCTGGGCGTGGTCTGCGTCGTGCGCCGCCGGTCACTGTTCGGCTGGGCGGTGCTGCTGGCGCTGGTCGTCTCGGCGGCTGTCGGGATGGGGCCGTTGAACGCCCTGCGCCTGGGGCTGGTCGGCTCGGTGCTGTGGATGGTGATGGCGGAGCTGCTCATGTGGATGTGGGCGCGCGCCGTGCAGGACACCGAGGCGCTCGCGGACATCCAGAGGCGCGTATCCGCGTGGCAGACCAGCCAGCGCGCGCGCCAGAGCGAGCGTCGGCGGCGCGTGCAGTACGCGCTCTCGGTGGCCGGCCCCGTGCTCAGCCGGGTCGTCGCCAGCGGGGGCGAGCTGAGCGAGGACGAGCGGATGCAGGCGCGCATGGCCGAGGGGCGGCTGCGCGACGAGCTGCGCGGCGGGGAGCTGCTGAACGACGCCGTGCGGGAGGCGATCGATGAGGTGCGCCGCAGCGGCGGGACCGTGACGATCCTGGACGAAGGCGGGCTCGAAGACCTCGCTCCGGATCGGCGCGCCGAGATCCGCGAGGAGCTCGCCCGGGCGCTGTGCGGGGTGGGCGGCCTTCGCGTGATCGTGCGTGCGGCGCGGGATGATCAGACGGCGGTGACGGTCGTGGGCCGGGTCCCCGGCGGCGATGCGAGCGATGACGACGCGGTGGCCCTATGGCAGGAGATCGCGCGGGATGCCGCATCCGACGTCGTCTCCGAGAGCTGAGGACGAGGCGGCCGGGAAAGAGAGGCGGCGAGGGCGGACGGAACTGGAGCCGTCCGCCTCTCGCCTATGTTGCGGAGCAGTTACCCGAAAACTGTCCGCCAAGGGCTCCGCCCGCTCCCATCTGAGGGGAGGAACGAACCCGAACGCGAAGCGTCGATACCAGTGTGACGGCTCTTGGCGCGCTTGTCTGTAGGCCATTTGGGGGACAAAACCCGAACTTTTGGCGGAGAATCGGCGGAATCAGCCCGAGAAACGACCCCAGGGAATGCCCCGGCGCAACGGTGCGCGCAGCCCTCGCTGCGTGCGCGCCCACGCCGAGACACGCGGTTCTTCGGCGACGGCCTCCTCGGACTCGCCGACGTAGGCCTGCGCGACGACGGCCATGAGCGCCGCGAGCTCCTCCTCGGTGGCGGTGCCGCGGACGAGGCGGAGGTTCGGTGCCGGGGCGTCGGGCGACTCGCTCACAGCGGGATGTTCCCGTGCTTCTTCGGGGGCAGCTCCGCGCGCTTGCCGCGGAGGGCGCGCAGGGCCTTGGCGATGTAGACGCGGGTCTGCGCCGGCTCGATGATGCTGTCCAGCTCTCCGCGCTCGGCGGCGAGGAAGGGCGAGGCGACGTTGTAGGTGTACTCGTTGGCCAGACGCGTGCGCACCGCGGCGAGGACGTCGCCGCGGTGCGCAC
>CAYOTY010000143.1:0-6258 GCA_964406995.1 uncultured Microbacterium sp. | reverse complement strand
GGCGCAGGGCGCCGAGCTTGTCGCAGATCGCGAGGATGTTGTGCTTCTCGTGGGTGGCGAAGGCGACGTGGTGCATGCGCGGACCGTCGCCGCCGGTGGCGGCGGTGTCGTGCACGGTGGGCTTGCGGCGCATCCAGGCGGCGTAGACCGTTCCCGCCTCGTCCTGGATGTCCTCCGTCACGCGGAAGCCGAGGTCCTGGTAATGCTTGACCGCGCGGGGCACGTCGGGGGTGACCTGGTTGAAGTGGTCCAGGCGCACCAGCTCGCCCGGCGTGTGCAGGTCGTAGCGCCAGGAGAGACGCTCGACGTGCGTGGTGTCGAAGAAGAACTCATAGGGGAAGCCGAGCGGATCGACCACGCGCACCGAGTCGCCGATGCCCTTCACGAAGCCTTCCGGGTTGCGGCGCACGTCGCATCCGATCTCCTCGTAGAAAGCGACGGCCTTGTCGAGGTCCTCCGCGCTGCGCACGCGGTAGGAGAAGGCGGCCACGGCGGCGATGGGTCCCTTGCGCAGGACGAGGTTGTGGTGGATGAACTCCTCGGTCGAGCGCAGGTAGATCGCCTCGTCGTCCTCCTCGGTCACGTACAGGCCGAGCACGTCGACGTAGAACTCGCGTGAGGCGGCGAGGTCGGTGACGACGAGCTCCATGTAGGCGCAGCGGAGGATGTCCGGTGCCGGCGAGGTCGGGGTCGCGACGGCGTTGTCGGTCTGGATGGGCGCCTCCTGGCTCACGAAGAAGCCGGAGGAGGTGCGGGTCATCTCTTCTCGGTTGGTCATGTCAGCGTCCTCACTGCTTGCCGAAGGTGGGGTTGTGGACAGCGCCGAGCGTGATGTGCACGGCCTGCTGGTCGGTGTAGAAGTCGATCGAGCGGTAGCCGCCCTCGTGCCCGAGACCCGAGGCCTTCACCCCGCCGAAGGGGGTGCGCAGGTCACGGACGTTGTTCGAGTTCAGCCAGACCATGCCGGCCTCGACCGACTGCGCGAAGTTGTGCGCTCCCTTGAGATCGTTGGTCCAGATGTAGGCGGCGAGGCCGTACTTGGTGTCGTTCGCGAGTGCGAGGGCATCCTCCCAGGTGTCGAAGGGGGTGATCGAGACGACGGGGCCGAAGATCTCCTCCTGGAAGATCCGGGCGTCGGGGGGGACGTCGGCGAAGACGGTCGGTGCGACGAAGTTGCCGAACTCGAAGCCGTCGGGCCTGCCGCCGCCGGCGAGGAGACGCCCCTCGCTCTTGCCGATCTCGATGTAGCTCATGACCTTGTCGTAGTGCTCCGGATGCACGAGCGCGCCGACCTCGGTGGCGGGGTCGTGCGGGTAGCCGACCTTGACCCGCTTCGCCTGCGCGGCGTAGCGCTCGACGAACTCGTCGTAGACCGAACGCTGCACGAGGATGCGGGAGCCTGCGGTGCAGCGCTCGCCGTTGAGCGAGAAGACGCCGAAGATCGTCGCATCGATCGCGGCATCCAGATCCGCGTCCTCGAAGACGACGGCGGGGCTCTTGCCGCCGAGCTCCATCGAGAGGCCCTTGAGGTATGGGGCGGCGTTGCCGAAGATGATCTGCCCGGTGCGGCTCTCACCCGTGAAGGAGATCAGCGGGACGTCGGGGTGCTTGACGAGCGAGTCGCCCGCGAAGCCCTCCTCGCCGAAGCCGTTGACGAGGTTGAACACGCCCCGGGGCAGGCCCGCCTCTTCGAAGATGCCGGCCCACAGCGACGCCGACAGCGGCGTGAACTCGGCGGGCTTGAGCACGACCGTGTTGCCGGTGGCCAGGGCCGGGCCCAGCTTCCACGACTCGAGCATGAAGGGCGTGTTCCACGGGGTGATGAGGCCCGCGACGCCGATCGGCTTGCGGTTGACGTAGTTGATCTGCCGGCCGGGGACCTTGTAGGTGTCGTCGGCCTGCGCGACGACGAGGTCGGCGAAGAAGCGGAAGTTCTCGGCGGCGCGGCGCGCCTGGCCCAGCGCCTGGGTGATCGGCAGGCCCGAGTCGAAGGACTCCAGCTCCGCCAGGCGCTGGTCGCGCGACTCGACGATGTCGGCGATCCTGTGCAGCACGCGCGAGCGCTCTCGCGGCAGCATCCGGGGCCACGGCCCCTCCTCGAACGCCTTCTTCGCCGCTTGGACGGCGCGGTCGATGTCGGCGACCTTGCCGGAGGCGGCCTGGATGTAGATCTCGTTCGAGACCGGCTCGAGGACGTCGAAGGTGTCGCCGTCGATCGAGTCGACGAACTCGCCGTCGATGTAGTGACGGAGGCGCTCGGGGAGGTCCGCGGGGACGTGCCGGGTCTGCAGCGAGGTGTCAGTCATGGATGTCTCCTTGTCGCGGGGAAAGCTTCGGCAGCCCGAGGTCCTCGTCGGGGTGCTCGTGGATCATGTACGCATCGAGGGTCGCTGCTCGGTGGCGTCTGGCGGCCTTCTCGATCTCGCCCAGGGGGGCGGATGCCTCGATGAGCTGCAGGATGCCCTCGTGCTCTTGCACGGACTCCTGCGCGCGGCCGGGCACGAAGCTGAACGTCGAGTCGCGCAGGTGCCCGAGGCGCCCCCATTCGGCGTTGACGAGGTCGAGCATGCGCGGATTGGCGGACTTCGCGAACAGGGTCGAGTGGAACTCGTGGTTGAGCGCCGTGAAGCGATGCGGGTCGAAGTCGGCGAGAGTCTCGATCATTCTCTGGTTGATCGCCCTCGCGTCGCGGATGTCGCTCTCGGTGAGACTGCGGGCGGCGAGCGCCGTGGCCGCGCCCTCGAGGATGCTCAGCGTCTGCATGCTGAAGCGGTACTGGGCGTCGTCGACCATGGCCACGCGCGCGCCGACGTTGCGCTCGAACATGACCAGCCCTTCGGCCTCCAGCTGCCGGATCGCCTCGCGCACGGGCACGACGCTCATGTCGAGCTCGCCGGCGATGGAGCCGAGCACGAGCCGGTAGCCGGCCGTGTACTGCTGGTTTACGATCCGGTCGCGGATCCAGCCGTAGGCCTGCTGCGACTTGCTGAGTGTGCTCGTGCTCATGCTCCGCCCCTTGCCGCCTGATACTTCGCACGCCACTGCGCGTTCATCGGGAAGAGTCCATCGACAGGGTGGCCGGCGGCGACCTGCTCGGCGACCCACGCGTCCTCGTCCTCCTGCGCAAGGGCTTCGTCGACGACCTCTTCGGCCAGCGCGGGAGGAATCACGATCACGCCGTCGCCGTCGCCGACGATGATGTCGCCGGGCTGCACGGTCGCGCCGCCGCAGGCGATCGTCACGTCATAGTCCCAGGGCACGTGCTTGCGGCCGAGGACGGCCGGGTGGGCGCCGTTCGAGAAGACGGGCAGGCCGATGCCTGCGACCGCGTCGAAGTCGCGCACGCCCCCGTCGGTGACGACACCGGCAGCACCGCGCGCCTGGGCGCGGAGGGCCAGGATGTCGCCGAGCGTGCCGGAGCCGCGCTCGCCGCGGGCTTCGATGACGATGATCTCGCCGGGCTCGACGGCGTCGAAGGCGCGCTTCTGGGCGTTGTAGCCGCCGCCGTGGCTGCGGAAGAGGTCTTCGCGACCAGGCACGAAGCGGAGGGTCTTCGCGGTGCCGACGATCTTCGAACCGGCGATGTTGGCGTGCACGCCCTCGATCGAGGTGGCGTTGTAGCCGCGCTTGCGCAGCTGCGCCGAGAGACCGGCGGTGGGGGCCTTCTCGAGCTTCGCGCGGAGCTCGGGGTCGAGTCCCTGGGCGAGGGGAGGAAGCCCGGCCGCCTCACGCGACCCCCAGGCCTCCGTGCGCTGCAGGTCGTCGACCCTGGGAAGGGAGCCGAGGTCGCCGTCGAAGGGGGTCTCGCCCTGCGTGACCGTGGTCGCCAGGCGTCCGGAGGAGGCACCGGTTGCGGGTACGTCGACCTCGACCTCGACGAGGTCGCCGGGGACGATGACCGAGGAACCGGCCGGCGTTCCCGTGAGGATCACGTCGCCGGTCTCGAGGGTGAAGTGCTGGGACAGATCGGCGACGATCTGGGGGAGGGAGAAGAACATGCCGGCGCTGGAGTCGTCCTGGCGCAGCTCGCCGTTCACCCAGGTGCGCACGCGGATGCCGGTCGGATCGATGCCCCGTGCGTCGATGAGGTCGGGGCCGAGGGGTGTGTAGCCGTCGCCGCCCTTGGACCGGACGTTGGAGCCCTTGTCGTTCGCGCGCAGGTCGTAGAGACCGAGGTCGTTGGCGGCGGTGACGGATGCCACGTGGCTCCATGCGTCCGCAAGCCCTACCCGGCGCGCGGGCTCGCCGATCACGAGTGCGATCTCGCCCTCGAAGGCGAGGAGTTCGGTGCCGGCGGGCCGCTCGACCGTGCCGCCGCTCGTCGCCAGGGAGCTGGTCGGCTTGAAGAAGTAGGAGGGGTGGGCGGGGCGGCGACCGCGCTGCGCGGCGCGCGAAGCGTAACTGAGGTGGATCGCGATGATCTTTCCGGGGAGAACCGGGATGCCTGTCACGAGTGCGCCTCCTTGCGATTTCGAATGACGCACTTGCGTCGTATCTCAAATCGTATATCATTGCTGCCAGGTGGGCAAGCATGAGTTCCGCTCAGCACCCGCAGACAGCGACGTCCGATTGACAGAGGAGTCATCCCATGAGCACGTCCCCCCGCCCTTCCGAAGGGTTCACGCCGACCGGCACGATCTCCTCGCCCACCGATCGCCGCCGTGTCGTCTTCGCGACGGTCGTCGGCACCACCGTCGAGTGGTACGACTTCTTCATCTACGCGCAGGCCGCGGGGCTCGTCTTCGGGACGCTCTTCTTCGCCGGGCTCGGCCCGAACAGCCTGCTGTTCTCCTTCGCCACCGTCGGCATCAGCTTCCTGTTCCGCCCGCTCGGCGCCTTCCTCGCCGGTCACCTCGGTGACCGGTACGGTCGCCGCATCGTGCTGATGTGGACGCTGATCCTGATGGGTGCGGCGACCACCCTGATCGGCCTGCTGCCGACCTTCGAGATGATCGGCGTCGCCGCTCCGGTGATCCTGCTGCTCCTGCGCATCCTGCAGGGCATCTCTGCCGGCGGCGAGTGGGGCGGGGCGGTGCTCATGGCCGTCGAGCACGCACCGAAGGCGAAGCGCGGCCTCTTCGGCGCCTCGCCGCAGGTCGGTGTGCCTCTGGGCCTTCTGCTGGCATCCGGGGTCATGGCGCTCGTGGCGCTCCCCGGTGACGAGTGGTTCCTGGCCTGGGGCTGGCGCATCCCGTTCCTGCTCAGCATTGTGCTGATCCTCGTCGGCCACTACATTCGTCGCCGCGTCGAGGAGAGCCCGGTGTTCGCCGAGATCGCCGAGCGCAAGGAGCAGACGAGGATGCCGATCGTGCAGCTGTTCCGCCGGCACGCGCTGCTGGTGCTCATCGCGGCGCTCGTCTTCGCGGGTAACAACGCCGTCGGCTACATGACCACCGGCGGATACATCCAGAGCTACGCGACCGATCCCGAGGGACCGGTGGGCCTCATGCGCGCCGAGGTGCTCGGTGCGGTCACCCTCTCCGGGGTCTCCTGGCTGATCTTCACCTGGTTCGCCGGGTGGATCTCCGACAAGATCGGGAGGCGCACGACCTACATCATCGGCTGGGTGCTGCAAGGCGCGGGCGTGTTCCTCCTCTTCCCGCTCGTCAACACCGGGAGCATCGTCAACCTCACGATCGCCCTGGTCGTCCTCACCGTCGGACTCGGCCTCACCTATGGCCCGCAGTCGGCGCTGTACTCGGAACTGTTCCCCGCGTCCATCCGCTTCTCGGGCGTGTCGATCTCCTATGCGATCGGCGCCATCATCGGCGGCGCCTTCGCACCGATGATCGCTCGGGCGATCGTGCAGTCGACGGGCTCCACCGACGGCGTCACCTGGTACCTTGCCGGGATGACGGCCCTCGGTCTCATCGCCACGCTGCTGCTGCGCGACCGTTCGGGGATTCCGCTGGGCCCTGAGCACGAGGAGGAGCAGGCGGTCTCGCCGATTCGAGGCCTCGCCAAGGCGTAGGCCCCGGGCCGGGCGCGGCCCGGATCACCCCCACATGGAGCGAAAGAGAAGGAACGACATCGATGCAGTTCCATCACCACGGTTATGTCTCGCACGACCCCCGGGTCCAGGATGCCGCGGGGATTGGCCTCGACAGGCCCGACGATCTCCCCGACGAGATGGACGTGCTCATCGTCGGCTCGGGCCCGGCGGGGATGCTGCTGGCCGCCCAGATGTCGCAGTTCCCCGAGGTGAGCACCCGCATCATCGAGCGCCGAGAGGGGAGGCTGGTCCTGGGACAGGCCGAT
>CAYOTY010000142.1:2227-6269 GCA_964406995.1 uncultured Microbacterium sp. | reverse complement strand
TTGCGGTAGTCATGTAGTCGGTTGTCCTTGTTGGTTGGTTGTGTCGGGCTCCGGTGCGCACGGCGGAAACCGGGCATGATCGCGCCGAAGCGGTTGGATATGGGATTGCATGGCACACAGGCACGCGGAACCGTGCCACGAGTGACACTTCAGAATATCAGAATCACCCCGCCCGATCTACACAACTGTCACACTGGAACCATGACACGCCCCGAGCGGCTCATGCTGCTGGACACCGCCTCGCTCTACTTCCGCGCCTTCTACGGCGTGCCCGACTCCGTGAAGGCCCCCAACGGGATGCCGGTCAACGCCGTCCGCGGCCTCATCGACATCATCAGCCGCCTGGTGGGCACCTACGAGCCGACGCGGATCGTGGCCTGCTGGGACGACGACTGGCGCCCCCAGTGGCGGGTCGACCTCATCCCCAGCTACAAGACGCACCGCGTCGTCGAAGTCGTCGAGGCGGGGCCCGACGTGGAAGAGATGCCCGATCCCCTCGAGGCGCAGCTGCCGCTGATCCGTGAGAGCCTGGCCCTTTTCGGCATCCCGATCGTCGGCGCCGCCGAGCACGAGGCCGACGACGTCATCGGCACCCTCGCTCACGCCTCCGCCGCCCCGGTCGACATCGTCACCGGTGACCGTGATCTCTTCCAGCTCGTCGACGACGCCCGCGGCGTGCGGGTGATCTACACCGCCCGCGGCATGAGCAACCTGGAGGAGGTGACGGATGCCGTCGTCACCGCGAAGTACGGCGTCGCGCCGTCGCAGTACGCCGACTTCGCCACGATGCGCGGAGACAGCTCCGACGGGCTGCCGGGCGTGCCGGGCGTCGGCGACAAGACCGCCGCGGCGCTCCTCGCCGCACATGGCGATCTGGACCGCATCCGCGCCGCCGCCGAGCGCGGCGAGGGCATGACGAAGGGTGTGGCGGCCAGAATCACGGCCTCCTCCGACTACCTCGACGTCGCGCCCGCCGTCGTCCAGGTGGTCACCGACCTCGATCTGACCGTGCCCGACTCCCGGCTGGCGCCCGTCGAAGGCCCCGCCCGAGCCGAGCTCGACGCCCTCGCCGCCGAATGGAACCTCAGCGGCGCCGTCACCCGGCTCCGCGATCTTCTGGACGCACGCGCGGCCGGCTAACGCGGGCGCGACCCGCCCCGCAGCAGCAGCATCGCCGCCCCCAAGGCGAGCGTGTAGAGCACCGCCAGCCCGAGAGCGGCCACCAGCGGCGCGGTCCACGCCCCCGTCGCCTCATACAGCGCGCCCAGCAGCGGCGCCCCCGTGATCGCGAAGAGATAGCCGCCGCCCTGGATCACCGCCGACATCGTCGCCGCCTCCGCATCCGAGCGCGCCGTGCGCACCACCGCGGTGAAGATCACGACGAATCCACCCGCGTGGGCCACTGCGCCCAGTGACGCCCACAGCCAGAAGTGCTCGGGCGCCAGCAGCATCCCCAGCGCCATCGACAGCCAGCACCCGCAGATCACCATCGCCGTGGCGAAGGGTCCGGTCAGCCGCAGCAGCAGCGGCACCAGGAAGGGGCCCACCACCGCGACCCCCTGGAACACCGACGCCAGCGCTCCCGCCGTCGTCAGCGACACGCCCGCGGTGTCCATCAGCAGCGTCGGCAGCCACGCGGTCAGCGCGTAATACGCCGCCGACTGCGCGGCGAACGCGATCATCAGAAGCCACGGCAACGGGCGGGCGAGAACCGACCGCAGCGACCTCTCCTGCAGCACCGGGACAGGTCCGGTGAGGGCGGCGGCCGCGTCCGTCTGCATCCTGCGCCCCTCCCCCGCGGGCCGCTCCCGCACCGGCGATGCGGGGCGCCGACTCCTGCGCACCATGTGCACGACCCACAGAGCGAGACCGGCGAGGGTGAGGATCAGCCAGGCCGCCAGCGCCGGCGACCATCCGATCGCCTCCGCCAGCGGCGCGGTCCCCAGCGTCGTCACCAGCGAACCCAGATTCAGTGTCCCTGCATAGGCCGCCGTCGTCGTCGCGACGTGCTCGGGCGGCACGTCGCGACGGATGATCACCGGGATCACCACGTTCGCCACCGTGAGCGCGATACCCATGATGAGCATCCCCGACAGCACCCAGCCGTAGCCCGGTCCGAGACGCACCAGCGTGCCCAGCAGCACGCCCGCCAGCGAGAGGAACAGGGCCAGCTCCGGGCCCGCCCGGCGGACCACCAGCGCGGCCAGCGGAGTGCACAGCGCGAACATCAGCACCGGTGCCGTGGTGAGCATGCCGGCCGCCGTCGCGCTGACGCCGAGGTCGGCCATGATGTACGGCGCCACCGTGGGCACCGAGACGATGTGGCTGCGCAGGCTCAGTGCCGCCACCAGGATCCCCGCGACCACCAGCCACGGGATCGCACGCCTGGTCACGAGGAGATCACTCCCCTGCGAGCTCCTGCGAGACGGCCACCCACTCGTCGAGCTTCGCCGAGGCGCGCCCGTCGTCGATCGCCGCCGCCGCGCGCGCATAGGCGTCGGCCAGGCGCTCGACGATCGCTCGCTGCGCCTGGGTCGGATCCTGCGAGAGCTCGAAGGCGACGATGCCGGCGGCCGCGTTCAGGAGCACGATGTCGCGCACCGCGCCGTCCTCTCCCCCCAGCACGCGCCGCAGGATCGCCGCGTTGTGCTCCGGGGCGCCGCCGAGCAGATCGGCCAGCTCCGCCGTCGGGATGCCGAGGTCGCGCGGATCGAGGTCGTGCTCGTGGATGTCGCCTCGCGTGACCTCCCAGATCCGGCTGTGACCGGTCGTGGTCAGCTCGTCCAGGCCGTCGTCGCCCCGGAAGACGAGCGCCGTCGCACCCCGGGTGCGGAAGACCCCCGTGATGAGCGGCACGCGCTCCAGCTGCGCGACGCCGACGGCGTTCGCCTCGGCACGCGCCGGGTTGCACAGCGGGCCGAGCATGTTGAAGACGGTCGGGACACCCAGCTCGGCGCGCACGGGACCGGCGCTCTTGAAACCCGGGTGGAAGGTCGCCGCCCACGCGAAGGTGATGCCGACGCGGTCGAGCATGGCCGCGACCGCCTCCGGTCCGAGATCCAGCCGCAGGCCCAGGGCCCCGAGCACATCGGAGGCGCCGGATGCCGAGCTGGCTGCGCGGTTGCCGTGCTTGACCACGGGGATGCCGGCCGCGCCGATCACGACCGCAGCGGTCGTGGAGATGTTGACCGTGCCGACGCGGTCGCCCCCGGTGCCGACGATGTCGAGCACCTCCGGCGAGACCGGCAGGGGGACGGCGGCCTCGAGGATCGCATCGCGGAAGCCGACGACCTCGTCGATCGTCTCGCCCTTGGCGCGCAGCGCGATCAGGAACGCGGCCAGCTGGACGGGCGTCGCC
This sequence comes from uncultured Microbacterium sp., assembly GCA_964406995.1. Lineage (GTDB taxonomy): Bacteria > Actinomycetota > Actinomycetes > Actinomycetales > Microbacteriaceae > Microbacterium. The sequence goes on along the minus strand of CAYOTY010000142.1, from coordinate 2,911 downwards.
TCGCCCCGCATCACCCGGCGCATCGCCCAGGTCGAGTCCGACACGCTGAGGTCGCGACCATCGAGCAGGGTGGTGAGGACATCGGGCCAGGTGAGTGCATCCGCCATGCGAGCGATCTTATCCGCGCCAGGTGGAGCGTTCGTCCGCGGCATCCGATGCACGCCTCGCGACCGGCCGCGACTCCCGGCTCTTTGGCAGGTGTTTCTTAGGTAAACCTAAGTGAATAAAAGGCGCGACAGGGGCTCCGCGTGCGAAAATCTCGCGCGCGAATCGGCCATAATGGAGGAGTGACCACCTCAGCGACGCATGCCCCTGCCGCGCACTCGATCAAGCGGCCCAACCCCGTAGCTGTCGGCACCATCGTGTGGCTCGGCAGCGAAGTGATGTTCTTCGCAGGTCTCTTTGCGATCTACTTCACGCTGCGCAGCACCTCCCCCGAGCTGTGGGCAGACCGCACCGAGCTGCTGAACATCCCGTTCGCGCTGGTCAACACGCTCATCCTGGTCAGCTCCTCGGTGACCTGCCAGTTCGGCGTCTGGGCCGCCGAAGACCTCCAGCCCTACCGCATCGGCAAGGGGCAGGTGAACTTCGCCGGACGTCGCCGCCTGTTCGGCTGGGGCATGGTCGAGTGGTTCTGGCTCACCTTCATCCTCGGAGCGATCTTCGTCTCGGGCCAGGTGTGGG
>CAYOTY010000142.1:0-2217 GCA_964406995.1 uncultured Microbacterium sp. | reverse complement strand
GTGTGGGAGTACGCGACGCTCGTCGTCGAGGGCATGCCGATCAGCGCCGACGCCTATGCCTCGGCCTTCTACCTGACCACCGGCTTCCACGCCCTGCACGTGACCGGCGGCCTCATCGCATTCCTCCTGGTCATCGGGCGCGCCTACGCGGTCAAGAATTTCACGCACAAAGAGGCGACCTCCTCGATCGTCGTGTCCTACTACTGGCACTTCGTCGACGTGGTCTGGATCCTCCTGTTCTTCGTTATCTACTTCCTGAAATAAGAGAGCGAGCTGACACCCGAGATGGCACGAGAGAAGAAGCATCGCTCGACCGGCCGGCGCAGCCGACTGGCTGCGGTCGCGCTCATCGGAGCAGGACTCATCATCACCGGCGGCATCTATGCCGGAGCTTCCGCGGCGATCGCGGCGACCGACACCTCACGCGAGGTGCTCGCCGAGGTCTCCGTCGAGGACGGCCAGAAGCTCTTCCAGGCCAACTGCGCCACCTGCCACGGCCTGAACATGGAGGGCACCGCCGCCGGCCCCAGCCTCATCGGCGTCGGTGAGCTCTCCACCGAGTTCCAGCTGAGCACCGGCCGCATGCCCATGCAGATGCAGGGACCCCAGGCGCAGCCCAAGCCTCCGCAGTTCACCCAGGTCGAGATCGAATCGATCGCGGCCTACGTGCAGTCGGTCGCCCCCGGCCCCACCTACCCCGAGTCGTGGATCCTGGAGGGCGAGCGCAACCCGCACAACGCCTCCGACGAGGTCGATGTCGCCAACGGCGGTCAGCTCTTCCGCACCAACTGCGCGATGTGCCACAACGTCGCCGGCGCCGGCGGCGCCCTCACCGAGGGCAAGTACGCTCCCCCACTGACCAAGACCAGCGCGCTGCACATCTACGCGGCCATGGTCACCGGACCGCAGAACATGCCGGTCTTCGGAGACATGAACCTCTCCCCGGAGGACAAGCGCGACATCATCGCCGCGGTGGTCTTCCAGCAGCAGGCGGTCCAGGTCGGCGGCTTCACGCTCGGCGCGCTCGGTCCCGTCTCCGAGGGCCTGTTCGTCTGGATCTTCGGCATCGGCGCACTGATCGCCGCCACCGTGTGGATCACAGCGAAGTCCAACTAAGAATTTCCATCGAAGAGGAACGTACGAGGAGCACCATGGCACACGACGACGACTCGCAGGCTCTGGAGAGGGCGTCCCAGCCCTCCGCCGGGCTCAGTGTCGCAGTCAGCGATCCCGTGCAGAACCCGGGTCTGCCTCCGCACCGCGAGCGGATGACGGACAAGGACCCGAAGGCCATGAAGGCCGCGGTCCGCACGGTCTACACGTTGTTCTACCTGTCGGTCGCCGGCAGCATCTGGGCGGTCGCCGCCTACATGCTCTTCCCGATCGAGAGCGGCAGCCTCCTCGCGATCCGCCACAACAACCTCTTCATCGGACTCGGCATCGCGCTCGCGCTGCTCTCCCTCGGCATCGGCGCCATCCACTGGTCCAAGGCCATCATGTCCGACAAGGAGTTCGTCGAGGAGCGCCACCCCACCCGCGGCACCGAGGACACCCGTGCCGCCGCGGTGCAGGCCTTCGCCGACGCGAACGAGGAGTCCGGCTTCGGTCGTCGCACGGTCATCCGCACCTCGCTGTTCGCGGCGCTGGTCGCGTCCATCCTCCCGGGCCTCACCCTCTTCCGGGGCCTGGCCCCCCACACCTCGCCCGAGAACCCGCTCGCCGGCGACCCCGTGGCCCTGCTCAGCCAAACCATGTGGGAGAAGGGGATGCGTCTGGCACGCGACCCCGGTGGAACCCCGATCCGCGCTGCCGATGTCACCCTCGGCTCGGCCTTCCAGGTGATCCCCGAGCCTCTGAAGGACCTGTCCCACCACGACGGCTACCTCGAGGAGAAGGCCAAGGCGATCGTGCTGCTCATGCGCCTTCGCCCGGAGGAGCTCAATGAGGCGGAGGACCGCAAGGACTGGTCCTACGACGGCATCGTGGCCTACTCCAAGGTGTGCACGCACGTTGGCTGCCCCGTCGCGCTGTACGAGCAGAACACCCACCACCTGCTCTGCCCCTGCCACCAGTCGCAGTTCGACGTGGCCAACCACGCGGCGGTCATCTTCGGGCCGGCGGCACGCCCGCTGCCCCAGTTGCCGATCACCGTGGACGACGAGGGCTACCTCATCGCCAAGAGCGACTTCACCGAACCCGTCGGCCCGAGCTTCTGGG
>CAYOTY010000141.1:0-6304 GCA_964406995.1 uncultured Microbacterium sp. | reverse complement strand
TGGCGGTGACGGTGGGATTTGAACCCACGGTAGGGGGTTACCCTACACAACTTTTCGAGAGTTGCACCTTCGGCCGCTCGGACACGTCACCAGCGACTAGTTTACGACACCGGAGCGTATGCCGCGAACCTGCCCCCGCTGGCTAGGATGGCCGGAGACAGGCCCGAAAGGCAGCTATGAACCACCTGACCTCTTCCGCCCTTGCCGAGACCGGCTATGTCGTGCTCGACGATGCGCCCGCGGAAGACCCCGCCGAGTGGCTGGATCTCGAGTACGTGCACTGGCGCTCCTCGGGCATCACGCGCTTCGCGCCGCTGACGAGCTACGCCGGCGACATCGACTGCAACGGCTTCTGGAACCACACGCCGCCGCGCACCGACAAGGACGGCGTGTGGATCGATTCGCAGGCGGCGAAGGCGCCGGGCCTGGTCCGGCTCGCGCAGGAGCCGGGAGCGAACGTGGGCCGGTGCCGGGTGATCGAGCTGCAGCCGAACCAGTATGCGGATGCCGTCTACAACCTCCACCAGGACGACAACAACCGGCTCAACCCCGAGGGCACGGGCTGGGTCGTGCGCGGATACGTCAACCTCAGCGACGACGCCGACTCGGTGATGATCCTCCGCTCCGACCGCTTCGACCCCGCCACCGAGGTGCGCCTGCCGCTCCATGCCGGCGCACGCATGATCATCGACACGCAGCGGCTCTGGCACGCGGTCTGGCACCGGGGCGGGGCGCCGCGCTACTCCCTGATCGCCTCCTGGACCTCCGGCCCCGAGCTCGACGCCTACATCGCCGCGAGAAACCCTCGCCCGCACGGCGAGAGCGTCCCGCTCGACACCGAGGTCGTCGACGCCGCCCAGGTCGAGATGCACCGCCGCATCGAAGAGCGCCGGAAGGCCTTCGAGGCCCAGGGCATCACGGTGGAGCCCACCCCGTCACTGTACGAGTAGCGACCGGATGCCGCGCCTCAGCGCTCCACGAGGCGCGCCAGATTCTCCAGTGACGACCGCATGCCCGCGAGGTGCTGCTCCCGATCGATCCCCTCGGGCACGTCCTCGGCGCACACGGTGACGAGTGTGCTCGCCCCCTCCGCCACCACCTCCCACGTCATCGTCATGACGCCGGCGAAGGCGGGATCATCGCTGTCGAAGCCGACCTCCTGCGTGACCCGCACACCGGGTTCGACCTCGGTGAAGCGTCCGCTGACGATGTCCTCGGAGGCGCTGGACTTGCCGGGCGCGCCGGCAGGGTCGTCGTAGGTGAGCACCATCCGGCACTCTCCTCCGGGGCGCGGGTCGAAGGCCTCGATACGCGCGCTCATGCCTTCCGGAGGCAACCACCTCGCCACCTTCTCGGGCGTGATGAGCGCCTTGTAGACGCGCACCGATGAGGCGTTGATGGTCCTGCTCTCTTGATCTGTGCGTCCCATCTCCTCCACGCTACGTGACACCGGGCGGGCGCGCATCCCGTCAGACCGTGCGCCCCGCCTCGATCCGGACGACGCGATCCACGGTCCCGTCGGGCGGGGCGAGGTGCGAGATCAGCAGCACCGACTGCTCCCCCGCCGCCTCCAGCAGATCGCGCAGGAGCGCCTCGGATGCGGCCGGGTCCACGCCCGCGGTCGGCTCGTCGAGCACGAGCACCGGGAAGCCGCGCAGCAGCGCGCGTGCGAGTGCGAGACGCTGCGCCTGACCACCCGAGACCATCGCCCCGCGGTCGCCGACCCGCGCATCCAGGCCGCCGCGCTCCCTCGCCCAGTCCGCGAGTCCGACGCGGCCGAGCACCGCGAGCAGCTCCTCGTCGGTGGCGGTGTCGCGCGCGAAGAGCAGGTTCTGGCGGATGTCCTCGTCGAACAGCTGCGGCTGCTGCTCGCACAGACCCACGATGCTCCGGACCGCGGGGCCGGCGATCCCGGCGGCTTCCCTCCCGTCGAGCGTGTACTCTCCCTCGGCGCGCAGGAACCCGACGAGCACGGAGGCGAGCGAGCTCTTGCCCGCACCGCTCGGACCCGTCACGAGCACGCGCTCCCCCGGCGCCAGGTCGAGATCCACGCCGCGGAGGGCGGGAGCGCCCCCGGGCCAGTCGGCCCGCACCCCTCGCAGGCGCAGGTCGGGGACGCCGGCGGGGGCGAAACCCTCGCCCGCATCGGGGCGCAGCTCGACCGGCATCCGCTCGGGGAGGCTCCCGGCGATGCGGCCCGCGCTCGCGCGCACGTTCCGCCAGGAGGAGGCTGCGACCGGTACCGCGGCGAACACCTCGAAGACCACCATCGGCACGAGCACGGCCACGGCCAGCCACGGCGCATCGATCGCGCCCGTCGCAAGGCCGGGACCTGCGGCGGCGAGCGCCCAGACGGATGCCGCGCCCGCTGCGAACGACACGATCCCCGCCGACGCCGCCTGCGCGAGGGAGGCGCGGGTCACCGCCCGGCGGAGGGCGGCATCCGCCCGCTCGACGCGCTCGCGCGCGGCCGGTTCGGCACCGTAGGCCAGGAGCACGTCGAGGCTGCCGAGATAGTCGGTGAGCGCCGCCGACAGCTCGGAGCGCAGGGACGAGAGGCGGCGGTCGGCCCGGGCGCCGAGCATCCAGCCGAGGCCGGTCGCCGCCGCGACGGCGAGGAGCAGGCACACCGCGAGGGCTCCCGCCGCGGGCGGCGAGACGAAGAGGAGGAAGCCCACGGCACCGGTGGCCACGAGCCCCGCGACGGCGAGCGGCTGCACGATGCGCAGGGGGAGGTTCTGCAGGTGCTCGACGTCGTCGACGAGAGCGGAGAGCACATGCCCGCGGTCTGTGCGACCGAGACCCGCCGGCGACAGCGGGATGAGGCGGTGCACCATGTCGGCGCGGGTGCGGGCCAGCTGACGGAGGGCCGCGTCGTGGCCCGAGAGCCGTTCGAGATAGCGGAACACCGCACGCGAGACGGCGAAGAAGCGCACCCCGACGACGGCCACAGAGAGAGGCACGAGCGAGTCGACGATCGAGGCGCTGACGATGAGCCAGCCACTGACGGCGAGCAGGCTCACCGCCGCAGCCGCCGAGAGCACGCCCCAGATCAGCCCGGGGAGGAAGCGGGCCGGCGGCGGCTGGGCGAGGCGCAGCATCCTGCGGGTCCCGGCGTTCATGCGCGCACCCCCAGATCGACGATGCGGTCGGCGATGTCGCGCGCCGTGCGGCGGTGGGAGACCAGGAGGATCGCCGACCCGGCATCCGCCCTCTCCCGAAGGGCCTGCCACAGACGCGCCTCCGTCTCGGCGTCGAGCGCACTGGAGGGCTCGTCGAGCACGAGCAGCCGGCGCGGGTCCCGGGCCTGGCGGTGCAGGGCCCGCGCGACGGCGACCCGCTGCGCCTGCCCGCCGGAGAGGCCGTCGCCCTGCACGCCGAGCTCCTGGACGGGGTCGAGCTCCCCGGCACAGGCGGCGACGAGGGCCTCACGGATGCCGGCGGCCGAGGCATCCGGATCCCCCAGCGCCACGTTCTGCGCCACCGTGCCGCGCAGGAGCCCGGGCGACTGACCGGCCCAGGCAAGCCAACCGGCGGGACTCAGTGCGCGGATGTCCTCGCCGCCGAAGCGCGCCTCGCCGGTGAAGTCGGCGGCGCCGCGGAGCGCGGCGAGCACGCTGGACTTGCCCGATCCGCTCGGCCCCTCGACAAGGGTGATCTCGCCCGGAGCGACGACGAAGGAGACCGCCGGGAGGAGGGCGTCGCCACGACGTACCCGCAGGCCCTCCACACGGAGCACTCCGTCTTCCGGCCGCCTCTCGGGCCCGACGCCGTCGTCACCCGGTTGCTCGCCGGGCACGGCCTCCCCGTCCCCCGCCGCATCCAGCACCTCGAAGATGTCCTCGGTGGCGGCCACACCCTCGGTCGCGGCGTGGAACTGCACGCCCACCTGGCGGATCGGCAGGAAGGCCTCCGGCGCGAGCAGCAGCACGAACAGTCCCACCTCCAGCGAAAGCTCCCCGCTGAGAAGCCGGAACCCGACGGCCACGGCGATGAGGGCCACCGCGAGCGAGGACAGCAGCTCCATCGAGAAGCCGGAGAGGAAGGAATAGCGCAGCACCTTCATCGTCTCGCGACGGTACTGATCCGCGGTCTGCTCGATGCGAGCCGCGGCCCGCCGCTCCCGACCGAAGAGCCGCAGGGTCGCCAGCCCCTGCACGGTGTCGGCGAAGCGGGCCGCCATGCGCTGCAGCGTCACCCACTGGCGGCGCTGCACGCCCCGCGTCGCCAGCCCGATGAGGATGAGGAACAGCGGGATCAGCGGCAGCGTGACCAGGGCGATGAGGCCGCTCGGCCAGTCCTGCCACCACATCACCGCCAGCACCGCCGGGGTCGTGATCACGGTGAGCACGAGCTGCGGGATGTAGCGGCCGAAGTAGGCGTCGAGGGCATCGAGCCCGTGCCCGGCGGTGACGGCGAGCGCCGCCCGGTTGCGCGCGGCGAGCCAGCCCGGACCGAGACGGCCGATGGCCGCGACGAGCGCGGCGCGCAGCTCCGATCCGGTGCGGGCCGCGGCGCGCGAACCTGCAGCATCCGACAGCGCGATCAGCAGGCCCCGCACGCCGGCCAGACCCACCAACCACAGCAGGGAGCCGGTCACGTCGCGGCCGGCGATCGCACCGGTGACGGCATCCGTCAGCAGCCAGGCGAAGGCGATCACGACCGCCGTCTGCACGAGGCCGATGAGAGCGGATGCCACGAAATACCCCCGCGCCGCACGCGCGTACCGCAGCAGCCGCGGATCGACGGGCCTCACCGCGCGCCCCTTCCCGTTGCGATCAGCACACCGTGTTGCAATCGGCACATCAGTTCCATGGTTCGGTGTGCCGGCTGCAACACGGTGCGCTGCTCGCAACGACCGCGAGAGGCGGTCATGCGTGCGCCGGTGCCGCCTCGATCGCGGAGCGGGTGATGCGCTTGCGGAACACCCAGTAGGTCCACGCCTGGTAGGCCAGCACGAGCGGCATCGCGATCAGCGCCGTCCAGCTCATGATCTGCAGGGTCAGCTGCGTGCTGGAGGCGTTCGCGATCGTGAGGCTGTAGGCCGGGTCGGTCGAGGAGGGCATCACGTTCGGGAAGAGCGCCCCGAACAGCATCACCACGGCGAACAGGATCGTCACCGCGCCGCAGAGGAAGGCCCAGCCCTCCTTGCCGAGACCCGAGAACACGATCGAGTTGATCAGGAACACCGCGGCGATCACCCCGGCCGCGATCGCCAGCCACAGCAGCGACTCCCGGCCCGAGGCGATGACGATCGTCCAGATCACCGTGCCGGCGGCGGCGAGCACGGTGGGGATGGCGGCCAGGCGGGCGATCCTGCGGGCATCCCGCTGCACCTGTCCGTCGGTCTTCAGCGCGACGAAGTAGAGCCCGTGCAGGAAGAACAGCAGGAGCGTCGTCACGCCCACCAGCAGCCCGTAGGGGTTCAGCAGGGTGAAGATCGTGCCGGTGAAGATGCGGTCGGCATCGATCGGCACGCCCTGGACGATGTTGCCGAAGGCGACGCCCCACAGCAGCGCCGGTACGGCGGAGCCGATGATGATCATCCCGTCGAAGCGCCTCTTCCACTGCGCCTCCGGGCGCTGATGGCGGTACTCGAAGGAGACGCCGCGGGCGATGAGGGCGAGCAGGATGATCAGCAGCGGCAGATAGAAGCCGCTGAACAGCGTCGCGTACCACTCCGGGAAGGAGGCGAACAGGCAGGCGCCGGCGACGATGAGCCAGGTCTCGTTGAGATCCCAGACCGGGCCGATCGTGTTGATGACCTGGCGGCGCGAAGTCTCGTCCTTCCCGAGGAAGGGCAGCGACATCCCGACGCCGAAGTCGAAGCCGTCGAGCACGAAGTAGCCGACGAACAGGAAGGCGATGATCCAGAACCAGAGCGTGGCGAGATCCATGGGTGCGTCCTCTCCGGCCTAGTAGACCACCGACGGGACCTGCGCGGTCTCGTCGGGCTTCTCGGTGGTGTCGGGGCCCTTCTGGGCCGCTCTCACGATGAGCTTGATCTCCACGACCGCGAGGATCGCGTAGATCGCGGTGAAGGCGACGAGCGAGATCAGCACTTCGAGGCCAGAGACCCCCGGCGAGACGCCGTCGCGGGTGGTCATGAGACTGAAGACGATCCAGGGCTGGCGGCCCATCTCGGTGAAGACCCAGCCGACGATGTTGGCGCCCAGCGCCAGCGGGAACGACCAGATCGCGATCTTCCACATCCAGGCGGCAGGCTCGCGCCTGGCCTTCTTGCGGGTGACCCACAGCCCCGCCACGGCGATGAGGCAGTGCGCCATCCCCAGGCCGATCATCC
>CAYOTY010000140.1:6115-6316 GCA_964406995.1 uncultured Microbacterium sp. | reverse complement strand
CGCCGCCGAGCGCCGTGACCGCCTCGCGCATCGTGGCGAGGTCGACGATGCAGGGGACGCCGGTGAAGTCCTGCATGACCACGCGGGCCGGGGTGAACTGGATCTCGGTGTTGGGCTCGGCGGCCGCATCCCACGATCCCAGCGCCTTGATCTGCGACTCGGTGACGTTGGCGCCGTCCTCCGTGCGCAGCAGGTTCTCCA
>CAYOTY010000140.1:0-6105 GCA_964406995.1 uncultured Microbacterium sp. | reverse complement strand
TGAACGGGAGCTTCTCGTAGCCCTCGACGGCGTCGATGCGGAAGATCTCGTAGTCGGTGCTGCCGACTGTCAGGGTGCTCTTGGCACCGAAGCTGTTCACGGTGGACACGGTCCGTCTCCTTTTGCTCGGATGGAGGCACTCGTCGCTTCCATCTTCCTCGCCTCGGACACCAGCGGCTAGCAAGGGTGTCCTAACCCGGAGTCCGCGTCGGAAGGAGCGAGGCGAGAGGGGATTATTTATCTCGATATCAAGATAAATATTATCACGCGGATGCGGTGTCCGACTCCTCGGCGGCGCGGGGATAGAGGGCCCGGACCACGAGCCAGGAGACGGCCACCAAGGGCGCGAACAGGGGCAGACCCATCGCGAGCTTCACCATCCCCAGCGCCACCACCTCCCCGGCGAAGTACAGCGGCAGCTGCACGGCGAGCCGGGCGAAGAAGAGCCCAGCCCATGCGATCGTCAGCCAGAAGAAGGCGCGGCGCTTGCGGCGCTCGCCCCGCCAGGCCGTTCCCTCCCCCATCAGGAATCCGATGGCCAGAGCCAGCAGCGACCATCCGAGGAGCGCCGAGATCAGCAGCGCCGAGCCGTAGAGGGCATTGGTGACGAACCCGGGGATGAAGTTGTCCTCGCCCCGGCCGGTCCACAGCGCCAGCGCCGCTGCCGCACCGGTGGCGATGAGCCCGCCGAACGCGGCGCCCGCCGGCCCGCGCTGCACGAGCCGCACGAGGGTGAGCACCACCGCGAGGCCGACCGACAGGCCGAGGCTCAGCGGCAGGTTCCCCTGCCCGGACTCCGGGTCGATGGTGAGCGTCCAGGTGACGATGAAGACCAGCCCCGGCAGCACCGACTCCAGGATGCCGCGCCAGCCGCCCATCGCCGTCCACACGACCGCGCCGGTGTTCGCCTCGGAGGCGGGGTCCAGGCCCGCCTTGCGCGCGGCGGCGCCGAGCGCGGCGCCGAGGACGTCCGCGGGCGCCTGCTCTGCCGCATCCGCCTCCTCCGGCCTCTCGGCCCGCTCGGTCACGCGGTCCCCGGAGTCGCCGGCATCTTCAGGGGGATGAGATCGCGCGGAGGCATCGGGACGTTGCCGCGCACGACCACGATCGAGCGGAACAGCTCCTCCACCTTCGCCGCGGCGTCGACATCGGATGCCGCCGCGCCGCCGATCACCCCGCGGAGGAACCATCGCGGCCCGTCCACCCCGATGAAGCGGGCGACCCGAAGCCCGGAGCCCTCCGCGGCCGAGGCGGGCACCTCCGCCAGCAGTTCGCGCCCCAGCGGTCCCTCGCGCTCTTCGACGCGGCCGCCCTGCTGACGCACCTGCTCCTGGATCTGCGCGCGGGTCTCGTGCCACAGGCCGCCCGTGCGGGGCGCGGCGAAGGGCTGCACCTGGAGCGTGGAGCCGGCGTAGTCGAAGCTCACCGCGACGATGCGCTTGGTCTGCTCCTCCACCTCCAGACGGAGATTCAGCCCTTCGCGCGGCAGGACCTTGATCCCGCCGAGGTCGATGTACGGTCGGACCGGGTTGGCCTCCGCCTCGTCGAAGGGGCCCTCCGTCGCACGGTCGGCGGGTGCGGATTTCAGGTTCGGGGTGTTCTCGTCGGTCATTGCGTCTTTCCTGCGTTGGCGGTCTGTGTTCCCGTCGAGCCGAAGCCGCCCTCGCCCCGCACACTTTCGGGAAGCTCCTGGACGGGAAGGAACCGGGCTCGGGTCACCGGCATGACGATCAGCTGGGCGATGCGATCGCCGATCGACACATCGTACGCGTTCGAGGTGTCGGTGTTCAGAAGAGACACCTTGATCTCGCCCCGGTAACCGGCATCGACCGTGCCCGGCGCGTTCACGATCGTGATGCCGTGCTTGGCGGCCAGGCCGCTGCGGGGAACGACGAACGCCGCATACCCCTCGGGCAGCGCGATGCGCACTCCGGTGCCGATGAGCGCACGCTGACCGGGTTCGAGGCGCACCTCCTCGGTCGAGACCAGGTCGGCGCCCGCGTCGTCCGGGTGGGCGTACACCGGGACGGTCGGGGCGATAATGGGAATGTCCACAGAATCGATCACCCCCTGAGGCTAATGCAGAACGCGACACACGACACCCCCGCACGCTATCGCGAACGCCTGATGCCGAGTCTGCCGTTCTTCGTGGCGATCACTCTGGCAGGCCCCATGGTGGCCCTGTCCTTCGTCCCCGTGGACGCACTGCTCGGGGTGGTCCTCGGGGCGCTCGCAACGGTGGCCATCATGCTTCTCGCGCTCGCGCTGTCGCCGGTCGTCCGCGTCGACGGCACAGTGCTGCGCGCCGGCCGCGCGCATATCGACGCGAAATGGCTCGGTGCGCCCGCAGAGCACAGCGGAGCGGATGCGGCACGCGTGCGCGGCCCCGAGCTCGACGCCCGCGGGTGGCACCTGATCCGCGGCGGGATCACGGGCACGGTGGTCGTCCCGAACATCGATCCGGCCGATCCGATCACCAGCTGGACGATCTCATCGCGCACGCCCGATCGGCTCGCCGCGGCGATCTCCGCCGCGCGTGCTCAGGCGGCCGTCGCCGCGGGCTGAGGCCTCAGGCGCACTCGGTGCAGATCGGGCCTTCTGCGCCCTCGTGGTCCAGCTGCGAGCGGTGCTTGACGAGGAAGCAGCTCATGCACGTGAACTCGTCGCGCTGAGCCGGGAGGACGACGACGTCGAGGTCGACGTCGGAGAGGTCGGCGCCGGGAAGCTCGAAGCCCGAGGGGTTGTCGGCATCCTCGACATCGACCGTTCCCGACATCTTGTCGGGCACACGCTCCTTGAGGGCTTCGATCGACTCGCTGTCGTCTTCGCTCTTGCGGGGGGCGTCGTAGTCGGTTGCCATGCGGAGATTCTTCGCTTCCTGGAGTGCAGTCCGTTTTTCGGGTAATCAGCGGCCATAGTTTGCACGACCGCCGAGGATTTCGCAAATGCGCGTCTCCTCGGCGAGAAAACTCGCGGCACGCCCACGGTATTCCCGCCCCTGGCGCCGGGTCGTGGCACCATGGTCGCACACCCACAAGAGGGGCATTGGTATGGAGCACGTCACTATCGTCGGCACCGAGGACAACGTCCTCGTTCTCGCCACGGAATCCGGCACGCGTTTCGCCCTCCCCATCGACGAAGTGCTTCGCCGGGAGATGCGTCGCGCGCAGTCCAAGAGCGCCCCGGCGTCCTCCGCGATCAGCCCGCGTGAGATCCAGGCGCACATCCGCTCCGGCCTCACCTCTGCGGAGGTCGCGGAGCTGCTCGGCATCGACGCCGAGGACGTCGCACGGTTCGAGGGACCGGTGCTCGCCGAGCGCGAGCACATCATCGGTCAGGCGCTGTCGGTGCCCGTCCTCCTCGGCAGCGAGGTCGAGCCCGCCGCGCAGCCCACCTTCGGGGCGGCGATCCGTGCCAAGCTCGCGGGTCTGGATGCGACCGAGGAGCGCTGGGCGAGCTGGAAGGAGGATCGCGGCTGGATCGTGAAGCTCGAGTTCACCGCATCCGACGTCACCCATGACGCGCGCTGGAGCTTCGAGCCGCGCAGCGGCACACTGGCGCCGCTGAACGCCGACGCCACTCAGCTCTCCCGGCAGGGCACTCTCAGCGACGGGCTCATCCCCCGCCTGCGCGCGCTGGAGAGCGAGCGCCCCTCGCCGTACAAGGACGACTCGCGCTTCGACACCGATGTCTTCGAGCCGGAGGCGCTCATCGATACCGACGTCGCCGATGAGCACGTGCGACCCGAGCGCGCGAGCGCCGCGGTGCAGGAGGCGGCCATGACCCGCGCCCCCGAGGAGATCACCACCAGCGCCGAGACGGCGGATCTGCTCGAAGCGCTCCGTCGCCGTCGAGGTCAGCGCGACGCGCCCCCCGCGCTGGAGACCGAGGACGAGCACGACAACGACCCCATCGCGCTGTTCGAGGCCTTGGAGGAGCCGCCGACCCCGGAGGAGCCGAGCGATCGGCCGGTGGTCGATCCCGCCCCCGCCGGGCTCGCAGACTCCTCCCACCGCAAGCGACGTCGCGAGTCGATGCCCTCCTGGGACGAGATCGTCTTCGGCGCGCGCACCGAGGACTGAGTCCGCTCAGGGCCTCGCGAACGCACCCAGCCCGATCAGCGGCACCTGTCGCTCCTCGGGAGTCAACGCGCCGTGCTGTCCGATCATCCCCTGCGCGCGCTGATCCTCGCTCCGGCCGTCGTAGACGGCCCTGCTCCCCCGCGCGATCACGAGAAGATCACCGATGCGGGACGCCGATGCCGCCGTGACGAGGGGGCCGAAGAGACCGGCGCCGATCGCCTCCCGCTTCGTCCCCACGTCTGCGAGTCCGTCCAGCTCGGCCTGCCAGCGCACGGCGACCGCCTCGGGGGCGACATCCGGCTCGAGGTACACATGCAGCATGCGCGGCTCTCCGCCGACATGACGCACGCCCTCGAAGCAGGAGGCCCCCTCGGGAAGGATCACGTGCCTGTGCGCGGGGACGTCGAGCATGCCGTGATCGGAGGTCACCACGACTCCGACTCCAGCAGGCGCCGGCTGCGCGAGCGCGGCGTCGATCGTCTCGAGCGCGGCGATCCATCGATCGGATGCCAGCCCGTCCTTGTGGCCGGCCTTGTCGCACTCCGGGAGGTAGCAGTAGACGAGCGCGCCGGGGTGCTGTGCGGCCAGCTCGTAAGCCGCGGCGACCCTCTCCTGCGGCGTCTGCGCGGAGACGAAGGCCGCTCCGCGCAGCACGGCCCGGGTGAAGCCGGTGTCGGCGTATGCGGGCACCCCCACGGCGAAGGCGGCCCGCCCCTCCTCACCGGCCCGCTCGAAGACGGTCGGCGCCGCCTGCCACTGGACAGGATCCAGACCTGCCGCCTCCCAGTCGGTGAGCTGGTTGATCAGAACGTCCCGTCGAGAGTCGCGTACGCGGTATCCGACGAGTCCGTGCCGCCCCGGCCAGACCCCCGTCAGGATGCTGGTCAGCGCCGCCGCGGTCGTCGTCGGGAACACCGTCTGGGCCACGTCCTTCCTGCCCATCGCCGAGGCCAGATGCCGCGCATGGCCGGCGTGGGAGCGCAGCGAGATCGCTCCCAGGCCGTCGACGACGACGAGCACGACCGAGCGCGCGGCCGGGAACCACGTCGATGTCCCGCGGAGCGCGGCGAACACCTCGTCCGCCACCCCGACGACGCTCCGCGTGGATGCGGAAGTGGCAGGTAGCATGAGTGGCATCCGGGCAAGTCTCCCACAGGCGTCGCCCGGTTCGCGCCGTGGAGACCCGTGCTCCGGCGCTCATCCCGACCTCATCTCCCAGAGCAGGAGCCCATGCCCCGCACCCCGTCGCCCGAGCCTGTCCCCGAGCGGATCCAAGACATCGAGCTCTCCAGCGAGATGCAGGGCTCCTTCCTCGAGTACGCGTACTCGGTGATCTACTCGCGGGCGCTGCCGGACGCACGCGACGGTCTGAAGCCGGTTCAGCGACGCATCCTGTACCAGATGGCGGAGATGGGCCTGCGGCCCGATCGCGGTCACGTCAAGAGCGCGCGCGTCGTCGGCGAGGTGATGGGAAAGCTCCACCCCCACGGCGACTCCCCCATCTACGACGCCCTCGTGCGGCTCGCCCAGCCCTTCGCGCTGCGCGTCCCGCTCGTCGACGGGCACGGCAACTTCGGCTCGCTCGACGACGGCCCCGCCGCCTCGCGCTACACCGAGGCGCGTCTGGCCCCTGCCGCCCTCGCCCTCACCGAGAGCCTCGACGAGGACGTCGTCGACTTCATCCCCAACTACGACGGGCAGTTCCAGCAGCCCTCGGTGCTTCCGGCGGCCTTCCCCAACCTGCTCGTCAACGGCGCGGCCGGCATCGCCGTCGGCATGGCCACGAACATGGCCCCGCACAACCTCATCGAGGTGGTGGCGGCCGCCACGCACCTCCTGGAGAACCCCGATGCCACGCTCGAGGAGCTGATGGAGTTCGTCCCCGGCCCCGACTTCCCCTCCGGCGGGATCATCATGGGGCTGGACGGCATCAACGACGCCTATGCGAACGGGCGGGGCGCCTTCAAGACGCGCGGCAAGACCTCGATCGAGCCGCTCGGCCAGCGCCGCACGGGCATCGTCG
>CAYOTY010000139.1:0-6391 GCA_964406995.1 uncultured Microbacterium sp. | reverse complement strand
CCGTCGGTGATGCGGAAGACCCCGCCGAGCTTGCCGATGTCCTCGCCCATGATGACGACCTTCTCGTCGTCGCGCATCGCCTGGCGGAGGCCGGCGTTCAGGGCCTTTCCGAGAGTCGTCTCCGCCATGTCACACCGCCTCGAAGGATGCCAGGTACGCCGCGTACTCCTCGCGCTGACGGCGCAGCCCGGTGTGCGGCTCTGCGTAGACGTTGTCGAAGACGGCGAGTGGCTCGCGCGTCACCATTCCGAGGCAGGTGGCGCGAAGATCCTTCGCCGCGGCGTCCGCGGCGGCCTGCGCCTCGGCGACGTGGCTCTCGTCCAGTTCGCCGGCGGCCTGCAGGTACGCCTCGAGCCGGGCGATCGGGTCGCGCCGCGCCCAGGCCTCGAGCTCCGCGTCATTGCGGTAACGCGTCGGGTCGTCTGCCGTGGTGTGCGGGCCCATCCGGTAGGTGACCAGCTCCAGGAAGGCGGGGCCCTTGCCCGAACGGGCGTGCTCGGCCGCCCAGCGCATCGCGGCGAAGCAGGCCAGCACGTCGTTGCCGTCCACCCGCATGCTCGGGATGCCGTAGCCGGGGGCGCGCCCGGCGATCGGATGCTTCGCCTGCACCGTCACCGGCTCGGAGATCGCCCAGTGGTTGTTCTGGCACACGAACACCACCGGCGCCTGATACGAGGCGGCGAACACCATCGCCTCGTTCACATCGCCCTGGCTGGTGGCGCCGTCTCCGAAGTAGGTCACCGCGATCTCGTCGCCGCGGTCGTGGCGGATGCCGACGGCATACCCGGTCGCGTGCAGCGACTGGGCGCCGATGATGATCTGCATGGGAGCCATGTGCATCTCGTCCGGGTCGAAGGCGGCGCCCTCCTCCCCGCGCCAGACGCGTACGTAGTCCCCGGGATCGGCCCCGCGCGCATAGAGCACGCCGTGCTCGCGGTAGCTCGGGAAGATGAAGTCGGTCTCGTGCAGCGCCCGCGCGGTGCCGAGCTGTGCGGCCTCCTGCCCGCGCGACGGCGCCCAGAGGCCGAGCTGCCCCTGGCGCTGGAGGGCGACGCCCTCGCTGTCGATCCGGCGCACCACGGTCATGTCGCGCCACATGGCACGCACCTGCGCGGCATCCAGATCCCTCAGATGCGGATCCAGGCGAGGGTTGGCCGTCCTCGTGCCATCGGGGTTCAGGACCCGCTCGACCAGATCGAGATCGATCCCGGTGTCCAGGGCCGGAGACTTCTGCGTTGACATCTTCGTCCTCCTCGCGCTCTGCCCTTGTGGGGCGTGTCACGTGATGGGCAGCCGCATTGCTGTCCTCCACGAAGGATACGTCCGTTCATCACCTCGCTCAAGCAACCGATGCATGCTTGAGCATGTTGCCAACTTCTGACCTCTGCGAGGGTGCTAGAGTTTGGCATTATGTCTCCTCTTGACCGCATTGATCTGGAACTGCTCTCAGCCCTCACCGCTGATCCGCGCGTGACGATCGTCGCGCTGGCCGAGCAGCTCGGACTCTCCCGCAACACGATCCAGGCACGGATGGCCCGGCTCGAGCAATCCGGCGTCTTCCTCTCCTACGAGCGCTCGATCTCCACCGAGGTGCTCGGTTTCCCGCTCCACGCCTTCATCAGCATCGGGCTGCGTCAGAACGAACTGCCGCGCATCGCCGGCGAGCTCGCCCGCATCCCGGAGATCGTGCAGGCCCACGGCCTCAGCGGATCCGTCGACATCCTCGCCAAGGTCGCCTGTCGCGATGCCCGGCACCTGTTCGATACCGACGCCCGCATCCTTGCGATCGACGGCGTCGAACGGACCGAGACCGCGCTCGCGATGGGCGAGGTGATCCCCTACCGGGTGGCGGGCCTCATCGGCCTCGCGCGACGGGAGCCCTGAGGAACCTCGCGATCGCGCCGGCCGCCTCCGCCGGGGTCTCGTAGTGGATCAGGTGCCCGACGCCGGCGATCTCATGGAGGCGGGCATCGGCGAACATCGTCGCCAGCTCCCGCTCCGCCTCGATCGGCGTGATCTGATCCTCCTGCGCCGCGATCAGGAGAGTCGGAACCCGGATGCCGGCGGCGAACTCCCGCACGTCGTGCGACACGCTCGCCGCGAAGGCCTCGCGCAGCACGTCGCGGTCGGCGAAGCGGGAGAAGTAGGTGTCGTGCTGATCATGGACGAAGCGGCGGAGCGCCGTGTCCGAGGTCCTCGCCATCGCGATGCTCGCGACCCGCACGATGACGCGATTGCGCAGAAGTGCCGTGCCCAACGGATCCGGCAGCCTCGCCCCTGCGGCGTAGTACAGCGTGGCCAGCCGGGTCATCATCCCCTTCGGGCCTTCGAGCGCGGGGGCGCCGATCGGGTTGAGCAGGATGAGCCTCGGGGTCTCCAGCCCGCCGCAGACGGCCGCGGATACGACGATCGAGCCGAAGGAGTGCCCGAGGATGACCGCCCCCGGCGCGACCTCCGCCGCGAAGCGACGCAGCCATTCGGCGTAGGTCCCCAGGTCATGCGCGCGACCGGGAAGCGGCGCCGTCTCCCCGAATCCGGGAAGATCGGGCATGATCACGCGCACACCGGGCAGATAGGCCGCCACCGGCTCGAGCCCGTGGTGCTCACCGCGGAATCCGTGCACCGCGATGATCGTCGTCTCGGCATCGGCGGGCCCGTACTCCCAGTAGGCGGTGATGCCCCCGAGCACCCGGGCCTCGCGCCGGATGACCGGGATCTGCGCGAGACGGGCGGCGTAGGGCGAGGGCGCAGGCATGACTCCAGTCTAGATTCCGTGCGCCTCGTCCCGGCGCGGAGCGCCTGAACACGGATACGGCGCGCCACGCGAGTGTCGCGGGCCGAAACGTCGGAGCCCCGGTCTACCGTGAAGAGCATGAGCGGACACGAAGAGCTTCCCGACTGGTTGACGGCCCTGGGCGTCTTCGACCTGGAGACGACCGGTGTGGACGTGGCAGAAGACCGCATCGTCACCGCACACGTCGGGGTGCTGAACGCCCAGGGGGATGTCGTCTCCTCGCGTTCGTGGCTCGCCGACCCCGGTATCCCCATCCCCCCGGCGGCCAGCGCCGTGCACGGGGTGACCACCGAACGCGCCCGTGCCGAGGGGCGCCCGGCGCGGGAGGTCGTCGCCGAGGTGCGCGGGGCGCTCGCCGAGCTCTTCGACCGCGGCCTGCCGATCGTCGCCTACAACGCCGCTTTCGACTTCAGCCTGCTTCAGCACGAGTGCCGCCGACACGGGCTCGAGCCTCTCGACCCGAGGCCGGTGATCGACCCGCTCGTCATCGACAAGTGCGTCGATCGCTACCGGCGCGGAAAGCGCACGCTCGAACTCGTCGCCGAGCACTACGGAGTCGCGCTGTCCGGCGCTCACGAGGCCTCCGCCGACGCCGAGGCCGCCGGGCGCGTCGCCCTCGCCCTCGCGCGCCGCTACCCGGAGGAGTTCGGTGACTCGGCCCATCAGCTGCACACCGCGCAGATCGGCTGGGCGCGAGACCAGGCGGCGAGCCTGACCGAGTACTTCATCCGCATCGGCCGCATCCAGCCGCACGAGAGTCTCGACGAGGCCTGGCCCGTGCGCTGAGCCCTGCTCCACGGAGAGAGCTTGCGCCGCCAACGAGAAAGAGGGACCCGCCGAAGCGGATCCCTCTTCTGAGGCAGAGCCTTAGTTGCTGCCGCCGAAGCCCTTGAAGCGCTGGTTGAACTTCTCGACGCGACCGGCCGAGTCCATGATGCGCTGCTTGCCCGTGTAGAACGGGTGCGAGGCCGAGGAGATCTCCACGTCGATGACGGGGTACTCGACGCCGTCGAGCTCGATCGTCTTGTCGCTGGTGACCGTGGAGCGGGTCAGGAACGTCTCGCCCGAACCCAGGTCACGGAATACGACGGCCTGGTACTCGGGGTGGATGTCAGTCTTCATACGGAATCCTCGCGGAGATGTGATGGGAAAAGTCTGCGGGTGCGTAAACGGCACCAAGGATCAAGTCTAGCAGAAGTGTGCGAGCCGTCAGGCCGTGGCGCGCGCGGCGAAACGGCCGTCCGCGGACTCGAGGGTGATCGGCAGGCCGAAGGTCTCGCTGAGAGCCTCGGCGGTCAGCGTGGACTCGATCGGTCCCGCTGCCACGACGGCGCCGTCGCGCAGGAGCAGGACATGGGTGAAACCGACCGGGATCTCCTCCACGTGGTGGGTCACCATCACCATCGCCGGTGTCGTCGGCGCCGAGGCGTAGCCGCTCAGCAGCGCGAGCAGCTCCTCGCGGGCGCCGAGGTCGAGGCTCGCGGTCGGCTCGTCCAGCAGCAGCAGTTCGGGATCGGTCATCACGGCGCGAGCGATCTGCACGCGCTTCTGCTCGCCGTCGCTGAGCGTGCCGAAGGTGCGGTCGGAGAGATGGTCCAGCCGCCAGTCGCCCAGAACGCGCAGCGCCCGGCGCTCGTCGATGTCCTCGTACTCTTCGTTCCAGCGGCCCAGCACCGAGTACGCCGCAGTGAGCACCGTGTTCAGCACCGTCTCTTCGCGCGGCACGCGCTTGGCCATCGCCGAAGAGGCGAAGCCGATGCGCGGACGCACCTCGAAGACATCGGTGCGCCCCAGGGTCTCCCCCAGAACCGTCACCGTCCCCGAGGTCGGATGCATGAGCGTGTCGGCGAGCTGCAGCAGCGTCGTCTTGCCCGCGCCGTTGGGCCCGAGGATCACCCAGCGCTGATCGTCCGAGACGCTCCAGGTGACGCGATCGACGATGTTGCGCCCCTCGCGACGCACGACGACATCAGTGAGATCCAGGGCGATCGACATGCCTCCAGCCTAGCCGCACGCGACGCGGCAGCCGCGCGTTCCGCGTGCGTTTCTCGGCCGCACCCTGCTCAGCGGCCGGACTGCTCGAGCAGCTCCGCGTAGAAGGAGCGGGTCGTATCGGCGATCGAATCCCAGCTGAACTGTGTGCGGGCCCGTTCACGGCCGGCCTGTCCCCACTCCGCGGCGCGTGCGACATCCCCGGTGACCTCGGTGAGGGCCTCGGCGAGGTCTCGGACGAAGCGCTCCGGGTCCAGGGGCGTGCCGGTGCCGTCCTGCACCTGCGCGATCGGCACGAGCCTGCCCGTCGCCCCGTCGTCGACGACCTCGGGAATGCCCCCTGTCGCCGTCCCCACCACGGCGGCGCCACAGGCCATCGCCTCCAGGTTCACGATGCCCAGGGGTTCGTACACCGAGGGGCAGACGAACGCCGTGGCCGCGGTGAGGATCGCCGACAGCTCGGCGCGAGGCAGCATCCGCTCGATCCACACCACGCCGTCTCGCGTCTTCTGCAGGGAGGCCACGCCCGCCTGCACCTCTGCCATGATCTCGGGCGTGTCGGGTGCGCCGGCGCAGAGGACGAGCTGGACATCGGGAGGAAGGGCGGCGGCCGCGCGCAGCAGGTACGGCAGGCCCTTCTGGCGGGTGATGCGACCGACGAAGACCACCGAGGGGCGGTCGGGATCCATACCGATGCCGTCGAGGAAGGCACGGTTCTCCGTGGGTCGCCATGCCTGCACGTCGATGCCGTTGTGGATGACGCGCACTCTCGCCGGGTCCACGGCCGGATAGCTGCGCAGGATGTCGGCGCGCATTCCGTCGCTCACGGCGATGATGCCCGCCGCGTTCTCGTAGGCGAGCTTCTCGATGCCGCTGGAGACCGCGTATCCCCCGCCGAGCTGCTCCGCCTTCCAGGGGCGCAGCGGCTCCAGGCTGTGCGCGGTGAGCACGTGCGGCACGCCGTGCAGCTGTGAGGCGAGGTGCCCGGCGAAGTTCGCGTACCAGGTGTGGCTGTGCACGATGTCGGCACCGGCCACATCCGGGACGATCAGCAGATCGGTGCCCAGCGTCTGCACCGCGGCGTTCGCCCCGCCGAGCTCGGCGGGAACCCCGTAGGAGAAGGTGCCGGGCTCGTCGCGGAGGGCGCCGAAGGCCCGCACGCGCACGTCCGTCAGCCCCGATGCCGCCGGCAGCGCCCGCAGCGCGCGCACGAGCTCGGAGACATGAACGCCCGCCCCGCCATAGATCGCCGGCGGATATTCCTTCGTGATCACATCGACTCGCATGCGATGAACGCTAGTACACCCGAGCCGCTGGCATCTATGGTGGAGCCATGGCGGTTGCACCTAAGGTTTTCGGGATCATCCTCGCCGGTGGCGAGGGCAAGCGGCTCATGCCCCTCACCGCGGATCGCGCGAAACCTGCGGTTCCCTTCGGCGGGCAGTACCGGCTCATCGACTTCGCGATCTCGAACCTCATCAACTCCGGGCTCCGCCAGGTCGTCGTGCTGACGCAGTACAAGTCGCACAGCCTCGACCGGCACATCTCCCAGACCTGGCGGATGTCGGCGCTCCTGGACTCCTATGTGACATCCGTCCCCGCCCA
>CAYOTY010000138.1:0-6438 GCA_964406995.1 uncultured Microbacterium sp. | reverse complement strand
CTGCACGAGATCCACATCACCGTCAACCGCAACGCGGTCCCCAACGACCCGCGCCCGCCGATGGTGACCAGCGGTCTGCGCATCGGCACCCCGGCGCTCGCGACCCGCGGTTTCGGGGATGCGGAGTTCACCGCGGTCGCCGACGGGATCGCGCTCGCGCTGCAGCCCGGCGCCGACCTTCCGACGCTGCGCGCCCGCGTGGACGCGCTCGCGGCATCCTTCCCGCTCTACCCCGGCCTGTCCCAGTAATCCCCCATCCGCCCTCCCCTGACCGCGAGACTACATATCCGGGGCGAGACCGCAGTCGTGGCGTGTATTCTCGCGCGGGATATGTAGTCTCGCGGATCGAGGGGTGTCCGAAGAGGAGTGAGGAACGATATGACGGCGAAAGTGCTGGACGGGCGGGCGGCGGCGGCCGAGATCCGCGAAGAGCTGCGCGAGAGGGTCGCGGCGCTGCGCGCGCGCGGCATCGTGCCGGGAATCGCCACCGTGCTCGTCGGGGACGACCCCGGGTCGCAGCTGTACGTCGGGATGAAGCACCGGCAGTCGCAGGAGATCGGGATGAACTCGATCCAGAGGGAGCTGCCCGGCGATGCCACCCAGGAGGACGTCGAGGCGCTGATCGACGAGCTCAACGCCGACCCGGCCTGCCACGGCTACATCGTGCAGCTGCCGCTGCCGAAGCACCTCGACACCGATGCGATCCTCGAGCGGATCGATCCGGACAAGGACGCCGACGGGCTGCATCCGACCAACCTCGGCCGACTGGTGCTCAACGTCAACCAGCCGATCACGAGCCCGCTGCCGTGCACTCCGCGCGGTGTGATCGAGCTGCTCACCCGCAACGGCTACGACCTTGCGGGTGCGCACGTCGTCGTCGTGGGGCGCGGGGTCACGATCGGCCGCTCGATCGGGCTGCTGCTGACCCGTCGCGAGTACAACGCGACGGTCACCCTCACCCACACCGGCACGGTCGACATGCCGAAGCATCTGCGAGAGGCGGATGTCATCGTCGCCGCCGCCGGCGTGAAGCACCTGGTTCGGCCCGAGGACGTCAAGCCCGGAGCCGCCGTGCTCGATGTCGGCGTGACGCGTGAGCAGGATGCGGAGACCGGCAAGGCGCGTGTGTTCGGCGATGTGCATCCGGATGTCGCGGAGGTCGCCGGCTTCCTTTCGCCGAACCCCGGCGGGGTGGGGCCGATGACGGTCGCACTGCTGATGACGAATGTCGTCGAGGCGGCCGAGCGGGCCGCAGAGCGCGGGTAGCGAGCGTTACCTCGCCGCGCCCGGCGAGGCGTGTGGCTGTCGCCGGATGTCGCAGAACAGCATCCATGTCGCAGGAATCCGCCGAATCCGTGCGAGACGGCGACCGTTCTGCGACATCCGTGCCGAACAGCAGGCGGCCCGCGGAGGGCTACAGCTCGTCGAGCATCCTGCGCTGCTCGGGCGTCAGGCCGTCGTCCAGCTCGGCACGGGCCTGCGCGGTCTCGGGGGAGGCGGCAGGTGCGGCATCCCCCGTCCTCCGCTCGATGCGGTCGTAGATGGCTCCGGCTCTCTCATGGATCCGGTCGGCGATCTTCGAATAGACGAACCAGCCGATCGCGATGAAGACTGGCGGCAGCACGAACGCCCAGACCCCGGGTGCCTGAACCCGGCTCAGCAGCACGGTGAGAGCCCAGACCACGGCGGCGACGGCCAGCACGAGGAGAGCCTGCACCAGGTGCTCGCCCGCGGTCGTGCGATCATCGCGCGACTTGGCCGCCATCGACCGGAACCACCTGGTCACGATCGGCTTCACGAACATGACGAGCAGAGTCATGACGATGCCGGCCCAGATCGGCAGGAGCCCCACCTCGGCGCGAGTCAAGAGGCCGATCAGGTACAGCACAGCGATGTTGTAGACCAGAAGCGAGGTAAAGCGGATGATCCCATCTCTCATGCGTCCACAATGGCAGAGGCGCCGTCGCTCCGCCAGATCGTGACCGCCCGACGCGGGTGATCGTCGTTCCTCTTACCTCGGCGAGTCCTGTGCCGCTACGCTGTGGCTCGGAAGCGGATGCCGCATCCGAATGGCAGGTCGAGACAGAGGGAGAGCCGTGGAGACCACGCTTTTCATCGCCCAGATGGTCGTGGTGCTGGGCTGCATCGTCATGGGCACCCGCTCCAGCGGCGTGGGCCTGGGTCTCTGGGGCGGTACGGGCGTCGCCATTCTCGTCTTCGGCTTCCAGCTCACACCGGGCTCTCCGCCCATCGACGCCCTGCTCATCGTGCTGGCCGTAGTGCTCGCCGCTTCCATGATGCAGGCCGCCGGCGGGATCGACTGGATGGTGTCGGTCGCCGCCAAGCTCATCGCGCGCAACCCCAAGCAGATCACGCTCGTCGCGCCCCTGGTGTCGTTCCTCTTCTCCGTCGGCGCGGGTACCTCGAACATCCTCTATCCGCTCCTCCCGGTCATCCAGGACCTGTCGTATCGCAACGGCATCCGTCCCGAGCGCCCGCTCTCGCTGTCGGTCGTGGCGACCGGCGTCGCCCTGGCCTGCAGTCCGGTCTCGGCGGCGATGGCGGCGATGGTGACCCTGACCGATGTCGCGCCATGGGACTTCGAGCTCGTCGACATCCTGAAGGTGACGATCCCGGCCGCCCTCGTCGGCATCGTGCTCTCGAGCCTCGTCGTCAACCGTCTCGGCAAGGAGCTCGCCGACGACCCGGCCGTTCAGGCGAAGATCTCGCGCGGAGAGCTCGCCCCTCCGAGCAAGGACGCCGCAGAGGTCAAGGCCGAGGTCACGGTCACCAAGGCCGGACGCAACGCGGCGCTCATCTTCCTGACCGGCGTTCTCGTGATCGTCTTCTTCGGGCTGTTCAAGCAGTTCCGCCCGCTGGATGCGGCCGGCGACCCTGTCACGATGACGCCCATCATCGAGATCGTCATGTTCGTCGTCGGAACGGTGATCCTCCTGGTGGCGCGCCCCAAGGTCGGCGAGATCCCCACCGTGACGGTGTTCAAGGCGGGCATGGTCTCGGCGATCGCCCTGTTCGGCCTCGCCTGGCTCACGGACACCTTCCTCGGCGCCCATGCAGATCTCATCGCCGACACGGTCGGGAGCTGGGTGAACGCGGCGCCCTTCATCTTCGCCCTGGGTGTGTTCCTCGTCTGCGTGCTGACCACGAGCCAGTCCACCGCGACGCGGACGATCGTGCCGATCGGCCTGGCGGCAGGGCTGCCCCTGGGCGTGCTCTCGGGCATGTGGGCGGGCGCCTTCGCGGGCATCTACCTGCTGCCGACCAACGGCTCGCAGATCGCCGCGGCCAACTTCGACGTCTCGGGCACCACGAAGCTCGGGACCAAGCTCATCGACCACTCCTTCTTCCTGCCGACGCTCATCCTCGCGGCCACGACCATCGCGGCAGGCTCCCTGTTCGGCTTGCTGTGGGGCTGAGCCCTCAGCGCTCGCGGTAGAGGTCCCACGCCCTCCGGCACGCCGCGGCGATAGCGTCGACGTGCGCCGGATCCTCGATGATCCACTCCGTGCCCGGCCGGTACAGCTCGGCGACCGCCGACTCCCCGAGGAGGAACTCGCGCAGGAACTCCGCTTGCACGGCGTCGAGGACGGCGTCCGCCTCGCGCGCAGCATCCGACAGCTCTCGGAACCGGGCGCCCGCGGTGAGGATCTCCTGGCTGCCGAGGTAGGGGGTGTTCAGCAGCACGTGCGACGGATCGGCGACGTCGAAGCCCTCGCGGTGGGCCTCCGCGAGGGCGCGGAGCCGGGTGGGGTCCATCGTCGGCGGGTCCTCCGGGGTGCGCGACTCGCCCTGCGCGTCGCCGCGATTGGAGAGGGCGACGACCTGCGGCAGCCGGTCCTTCTCCTCCCGGTCTACGTTCACCGCGCCCTCGCGCGTGGTCGTGGTGTTCATCGTGTCGTGGAAGGAGAGGCGCGTGAAGCGGCCTCCGGTGCGCAGAGTCTCGTCCAGGAAGCGCTCGGTGAGCCCGTCGCGCAGCGACTCGTAGATGCCGAGGCCGCGTTCGGCCGTCTCTACGAAGGCGTCGACCATGCGCCTGACCTCGTCGTGGTCGTCGGGTATCTCCAGGATCGGGAAGAAGGAGAAGGTGACCGGGCGGATGGCGTCGACGCCCGTGAGGTCCACGTGCTGCCAGGCTCCCGCGGCACGCGTGCGCTCGACGGCGGCGAGCAGGTCGGCGGCGATGTCCGCGGGCCGGGCACGGTTGGGGTCGCGGACGAGTCTCGGATGCGGGTTGAGCACCGCGACGACCCGCGGATCCTGCGCCGCCCAGCGGCGGACGATCGAGTCGGTCGCGACGTCGGTGAAGTCGTACTGCAGGCGCCGCGTGAGCGCCGGGGAGAGGAACTCCGCGATCTCCTCGGGGATCGCCGAGCCCGCATGAGGGCAGCTGATCAGCACGTCGGCGTCACGGATCGCCTCGTCGAGGGTGCGGCGCTCGCGATCGGCGTAGACGACGATGTCGTCGGCGGTGAAGACGCGCCCGGCGGGGATGAGATCGAGTGTGCCCATGCGCTCATGCTAGTGAGCGCCTGAGCGCGGGGCGAGGACGGATCAGATCTCGGCGTGGAAGCCCGTTATGCGGCCGGCCTCGTCGAAGGAGAAGCGAGCGCTCGAGGTGCCATCGGTGATGCGGGCGCCGGTGTAGGCGGCATCCGTCCACTCGAGCGTCCAGCCGGCCAGGCGCGCCAGGCCCCACACCGAGGTGCGCGGATCGGTCAGCGGGGTCTCCGCGAGGATGCGGGGCAGCACGACGATCGTCTCGGTGACCGTGAGCGCAGGAAGTGCCGCCTCCAGGAGGAACACCGCTCGGGCGCCGCCGTCGAGCGGGGTGATGTAGTACGGCGAGGCGCCGGTGGCCTCCACCGCCACGCCGGCGATCTGGTGCGCGGCCTGGGTGATCCAGTCCTCGGGGTCGATGTCGGCCTCGGTGGGGAAGGCCACCTCGGCGCTGGCGAGCTCGGCGACGCCCTGCGTCTGCCCGTACTCGCGGATCTTCGTCGCGATGCCGGCCGAGTCGCCCTGCGGATGCGCCCATCCCCACAGCAGGGAACGCGGACCGGGCGCGAGCGAGGCGATGAGGCGTGCCGGCATCGTCACCGCGCGGGAGGAGTCGCCCACGGCGCTGAAGGTGATCGTCTGCGCCGACATGTTCACATCCCACCGCCACGACCCCAGCGCGTCGTTCGCGGTCTGGAGCTGATCCTGGCGGAGCGCGGCGAATAGAGCTGCGCGGCTGGCCGTCTGCTGAAGTGCGGGGAAGGTCATGCGACCAGTCTCGCCTCGGATGCTATGAATCCGCCAGAGGCCCGGATCAGTAGCTGTCGCGCTCCGCGGCGCTGCCGCCGATGAACCGGGCGGCCAGCGCCTCGGAAGAGCGGGCGAGGAGGGCGACATCGGCGCCCACCGCGATGAAGTCGGCGCCGGCGTCGAGATAGGCCTGGGCGGCATCCGGATCGAAGGCGTTGACGCCGACGGGCTTGCCCGCCGCCTTCGCCGCGGCGAAGACGCGGTGCACGGCGGTGACCACCTCGGGATGGTTCTGCCGACCGAGCAGATCCATGGACGCGGCGAGATCCGAGGGTCCGACGAAGACGGCATCGACCCCGTCCTCCGTGAGGATCTCGGCGGCGTTCACCACGGCCTGCGCCGTCTCGATCTGCACGATGAGAGAGACGTGGTCGCCGGCGTCGGCGAGGTATCCGTCCACGCGGTTCCAGCGCGCCGAGCGCGCCAGCGCGCTGCCGACTCCGCGTCGCCCCCGCGGCGGGTAGTGTGCGGCCTCGACGGCAGCGCGGGCCTCTGCGGCATCCGACACCATCGGCACGAGGATGTTCTGCGCACCGAGGTCGAGCACCTGCTTGATCTGCGCCGTGTCGTTGACGGGCACGCGCACGAGGGGCGTGATCGGGTAGGCCGCGGCGGCCTGCAGCTGCGTCAGCACCGTGTCCAGCGTGTTCGCGGCGTGCTCCATGTCGATGAGCAGCCAGTCCAGGCCCGAGCCGGCGCAGATCTCCGTCACCAGCGGCGAACCCGTGCACGCCCACATGCCCACGAGCGGGCGATCGGATGCGGCGAGCTGCTCACGCAGCGACGGTGCTAGACGAAGCGACATGTGATGACTCCTCCCTCGCGATAATCGCACACGACCTCGTCGCCGCGCTCCACCCACATCGGACGGGTGAAGGAGCCGGCGAGGATGATCTCACCCGCCTCCAGCCGCGCGCCGTGCCGGGCGAACTTGTTCGCCAGCCACGCGACACCGGTGGCAGGATGCCCGAGGACACCCGCGGCCACCCCGGTCTCCTCGATCTCGCCGTTGCGGCTGAGCACTCCGGGCACCCAGCGCAGGTCCACCTCCGTGGGGTCGAGATGCACATCCCCCAGCACCATCGCGCCGTAGGCGGCGTTGTCGCTGAT
>CAYOTY010000137.1:2004-6495 GCA_964406995.1 uncultured Microbacterium sp. | reverse complement strand
GCCTGCTTCTCGGTGGAGCGGACGAAGTACTTGATGTTGTCGAAGTCGATCTCGCTGAGGTCGGCGCCCCAGGTGGGCATCGGCTTGCGTCCGAAGAGCTGGTGCCCCTTCAGACGGGTCTTCAGCATCCACTCGGGCTCGGACTTCAGCGCCGAGATGTCTTTCACGACGTCTTCGCTCAGGCCTCGCCTCGCGCTCGCGCCGGCGGCATCGGGGTCGTGCCAGCCGAACTCGTACACCCCCAGCCCTTCGAGCTCGGGGCGGTCGATCAGCACATCCGACATCACACTCTCCTTTGTGGCCTAAGCGGTGTTCTCCGCCCCGGCACACCAGATCCCGGTCGAGTTCCCGGGGTGGCGGCCGCTGGTGGGCCTCTCAGCGACGCAGATCTTCGCGCCTAAACTTGTGGTGACGCGACCGAATCGGCTCGCGCGCATCACAACTCTTCGATTCTACAGGTTTCGCATGACATCAGGGCCCGCCTGAGGTTCGCGCGTCCCGGAGGAACCCCATGCCCGAGAGCACCCTGGCCACAGGCACCACGACCCGCATCTCGCGTCCCCTCCGCGTGTTCGCCTGGCTGTCCTTCCTCGCCGAGACCATCATCATCGCCACCGGCGGAGCCGTGCGACTCACCGGTTCCGGCCTGGGGTGCTCGGAGTGGCCGATGTGCACGCCCGAGTCGCTCGTGCCGACCGAGGCGCAGGGCTATCACGGGATCATCGAGTTCGGCAACCGCACCATGACCGGCGTCGTCGGCGGGCTCGCCCTGATCGTGCTGCTGCTCCTCCTGCACTCCGCGGGGGGCCGGCGCGCGGTCGCCCGCGTGCTCTGGTACGCCCTGGGCGGCATCGCCGCCGCGGTCGCGACCTACGCCGTCGCGCTCCCGCTGGGCCTTCCCGCCTTCGTCAGCGCCTCGGTCACCCTGCTGATGGTGGTCGTGATCGCGGCGGTGCACACGGTGCGCGCGATTCCCGCGCGTCGCGACCTGACGCTGCTGGCGAGCCTCACCCTCGTCGGGGTCGTCGCGCAGGGACTCGTCGGCGGCATCACGGTGCTGACCGGCCTGAACGCCTTCATCGTCGGCTTCCACTACAGCGCCTCGCTGATCCTGGTCTGCATCACCGCCGCATTCCTCGTGCGGATGTACGAGCCGGAGGGCGCCCGCGAGCGGGTCGTGCCGGGATGGTTCGCGATCCTCACGCACGCGGCCGGACTCCCCCTGGCCGTCACGATCGTCTTCGGCGTCCTGACGACGGGCTCGGGCCCGCACTCCGGCGACGCCGAGGTCGTCCGCACCGGATTCGACGCGACGGTCGTCGCCCACATCCACTCCTGGCCGGGCTACATCCTCGCCGGCCTCGTGGTGCTCCTGAGCGCGGTGGCGGTGGCTCAGCAGCTGCGTCCCTGGCGCTGGCTCCTCGCACTCGGCGCGGCCATCCTCGTACAGGTCCTCGTCGGCGTCTGGCAGGCCCGCGAAGGGCTTCCCGAGCTGCTCGTCGGCATCCACATGGTGCTGGCCGCCCTCGCCGCCGCGGCTTACACCGTGGTCGTGCTGCGCCTGCGGCGCCCTGCCTAGCCCCGCCCGTCAGGTGCCGCGGTGCAGTCCCAGGCGGAAGCCGACCCCGAGCGCGAGCACCAGTGAGATCGCGAAGATCCAGCCGGAGCCCGCGGAGGCGTGGATGCCGGAGAGGAACACGCCGATCGTGCAGCCGAGGCCGGTGATCGCACCCCAGCCGAGCAGCACTCCGCCGAACAGCGCCGTGCCGGTTCCGCGGACGGTCAGCGGCTCGATCCGGAAACGACGCCCCGGAAGCGCCGCCAGCACTGAGCCGAGCACGATCCCGATGATGAGCCAGCCGTTCTCGGTGATCGTCTCGACCACGAGCGCCACGCAGCCCGCCAGCGCGCCGTCGAGCCCCACGAGCGTCTCCGGGAGCAGCCCCGCCTCGTCCATCCCGGTGCGGGTCAGGCTGCTGAGCTGGCTGGTCACCCCGAGCGGGCCGACGCGCAGGTAGTAGAGCACGCCCACGATGCCGACGAGCGCTCCTGTGATGAGTGCCGGCCAGCGGCGGAAGAACAGCGTCCGGCGCATCTCCGTGGCGTTCACGATGCGCTCGGGACGCGCTGCGATCGGGGGGTTCCACTTCAGCAGCCAGATGCCGACGGCGATGAGGATCCCCAGCTGGAGGATCACGGCCGGCGCATAGCCGGCCGCGGCGGGGAGCCAGGGAACCGGCGCCTTCAGCGTGAAGGCGGTCGCCAGCGGGTTCCAGGTGAGGAAGCCGAGCCCGAAGCCCAGGATCGCGCCGAGGAGAGCGGGAAGGGCCCGCAGGCTCCCCTCTCCGAGGCGGTAGAGGTGGCCCCCGATGCATCCGCCGGAGATCACGACCCCCAGCCCGAAGGTGAAGCCTGCGAGCACGAGCGACAGGCTGACCGGCCCGACATGGGCGCCCGGCGCCATGTCCCCGGGTTGCGGGGAGGGCAGGCGCATCGCGAAGACGATCGCGTAGCCGATGACGCCCACGGCGAGGGCGGTCAGGATGGAGTAGGTGCCCCGGCTGTCACGCTTCTCGAAGAGATCCCGGAAGATGCAGAAGAAGCAGAAGCGTCCGCGTTCGAAGAGGATGCCCAAGGAGACGCCGGTGAGCAGGGCGAAGGATGCGGTCGGGCCCGTTCCCGGGCCTCGCCCGGCCTGCAGGATGAGCCCGGTTGCGAACAGGGCGAGGGCGATGGCGACCGCGATGGCGGTGCGCACGGTGTCGGCGCGTGTCCATCCGAGTACACGCTGACCGCCGGCGCCCCCGTTTCCAGGGACGCCGGCGGTCGATGTCGCAGACGAGGTCACTCTCAGTCTTCGCCGTTCCACAGACCGCTGTAGCCGCCTGAGGCCTCCAGCGTCGGGTTCTCGACCGGCACGCCGACGGAGTTGCCCCACTCGGTCCAGGAGCCGTCATACAGCTTCACGTCGTAGCCGAGCAGCTGGCTGAGTGCGTACCAGGTGTGGCTGGCGCGCTCGCCGATGCGGCAGTACACGTAGATCGGCTTGGTGCCGTCGACGCCCTTCTCGGCGTAGTGGGCGCGAATGGCCTCGACGTCGAAGAAGGTGCCGTCCCCGCCGGCGTCCGGCTGGTTCACGATCTGGCCCCAGGGAGAGTTCACGGCGCCGGGGATGTGGCCCCACTTCGCGGCGGCCTCGCCTCCGAAGCCCTCGGCGACGCCGATCTCTCCGTTGAACTCGGCAGGACCGCGGATGTCGATGATCACACCGTCGATCTCGCCCTCGACGACCTGCAGCACCTCGGACTGGAACGCCCGGATGTCGGAGTTCGGCGCGAGCGCCTCCCAGGTGCCCTGTGCCGGAGTGGGTGCGACCGGGCTCAGCTCGCGGCCCTCGATCTCCCAGGCGGCGCGGCCGCCGTCGAGGAGGCGGACGTCCTCGAAGCCGTAGAGCTTGAAGACCCAGGCGCCATAGGCGGCGAACCAGTTGTTGGCGTCGCCGTAGATGACCACCGTGCTGTCGGGGTCGATGCCGGCGGACTGGGCGAGTGCGGTGAACTGCTCTCGGTCCACGAGGTCGCGGTTGACGCGCTCGACGAAGTCGCGGTACCAGACGAACTCGACCGCGCCCGGGATGTGGCCGACGTCATAGCTGGTCAGGGTGCTGCTGGAGCGGCCTTCGCTCACCTCGATGATCACGAGGTTCTCGTCGTCCAGGTTCTCTGCGAGCCACTCGGTGCTCACCAGCGGCTCGTCCTGGTGGACGGGGCCGCGCTGCTCGCCGTAGGAGACGCTGAGGGTCGCCGCCTGCGCGGAGCCCTCGTCGACGGTCGGGGTCTGCGCCTGGCCGCCGCCGAGGCTGCGGGCGCCGAGGACGCCGGCGGTGGCCGCCAGTGCCGCCACGGCGACGAAGGCGATCGCGAGGAGCCAGGGTTTCTTGGTGGATGAGCCTGCTGCGGGCTCGACGTTCTCGGTTGTCATTGTGTGCCTCTTTCGGGTCACCGATGGTGGTTCGGTATATCAACCGTGTTGGAGGCGCGCCCGATGAGCAATTTCTGTGACGAACAATGACGTCACACTCGGATCAGAAGGGCAGGAGCGGATCGACGGCGACGGCGACGAAGATGAGCGTCAGATACGTGATGGAGGCGTGGAACACCCGCATCGGCCGCGGCTCGGTGCCGCGCACGGCGCGGTTGTACAGCCGGTGCGACTCGTAGACGAACCAGCCGCCGAAGACCGACGCCGAGACGCTGTAGACGATGCCCATGCCGGCGATCGGGATGAGCAGGAGCGAGCAGGCCACGGTCGCCCAGGCGTAGAGGATGATGTGCAGACCCACCTGCGAGGGGGTGCGCGTGACTCCGAGCATCGGTACGTCGACGTCGTCGTAGTCGTTCTTGTACTTCATCGACAGCGGCCAGTAGTGCGGCGGCGTCCACAGGAACACGAGCAGGAACAGGATGAACGGCGTCCAGGTGAGTGATCCGG
>CAYOTY010000137.1:583-1994 GCA_964406995.1 uncultured Microbacterium sp. | reverse complement strand
GGGAAGCAGCCCGCGATGCCGCCCCAGATGATGTTCTGCTCGGTGCGGCGCTTGAGGATCATCGTGTAGATGACGACGTAGAAGAAGATCGCGAAGGCGGAGAGCGAGGCGGCCAGCCAGTTCGTCGTGAACCACAGCCACGCCGTCGAGGCGAACGCCAGCACCCAGGAGAAGACGAGGGCGCCGCGCGGGGAGACCTCGCCGGTCACCAGCGGGCGGTTCTCGGTGCGCTGCATGTGCACGTCGATGTCGCGGTCGAGGTACATGTTGAAGGCGGCGGCCGACCCCGCGCTCATCGTGCCGCCGATGACGGTGGCGAGCACGAGTAGGGGGTGGGGGAAACCGCCCTCCGCGAGGATCATCACCGGCACGGTGGTGACCAGCAGCAGCTCCATCACGCGGGGCTTGGTGAGAGCGATGTATCCGCGAATCGTGCGGCCGAGCGAGCGCTCCGGCGCAGTGCGATGCGTCAGCGTCGAGATGTGATCGCCTCCTCCGGGCACGCCTGATGACAGCACCACCCAGTCTATAGGGCACCCGTGCGAAGCCGTGCCGCCGCGACGGCGGAGGTCGGCAACACATGCCGCCGTGCCGCGCGGTCACCGCTATGCTGAAAAACACTTGCGCGCCCGTCGCTCTTTGTGCCCTCTCCGTGATGCAGCGGAAAGCGCAGGCTCCCAGGGCGCGGCATCTTCGACTCCTAAGAAGGGCACAGCCGTGACAGATCTGCAGTGGGATGACCTTGACCGTCGTGCGGTGGACACCGCGCGGGTGCTGGCGGCGGATGCCGTCGAGAAGGTCGGCAACGGCCACCCCGGGACGGCGATGAGTCTCGCTCCCGCCGCCTACCTGCTCTATCAGCGGGTGCTGCGTCATGACCCGAAGGATCCGGGCTGGCTGGGACGGGACCGCTTCATCCTGTCCGCGGGCCACTCCTCGCTGACCCAGTACGTGCAGCTTTATCTGGGCGGGTTCGGATTGGAGCTGGACGACCTGAAGGCTCTGCGCACCTGGGGCTCGAAGACCCCGGGCCACCCGGAGTACGGTCACACCGACGGCGTGGAGATCACGACCGGGCCGCTGGGTCAGGGACTGGCCTCGGCGGTGGGCTTCGCCTACGCGGCCCGTTATGAGCGCGGTCTCCTGGATCCGGATGCCGCGGCGGGCCAGAGTCCTTTCGACCACTTCGTCTACGTCGTCGCCGGGGACGGCGACCTGCAGGAGGGCGTCACGAGCGAGGCCGGCTCGCTCGCCGGTCACCAGCAGCTGGGCAACCTCATCGCGATCTACGACTCGAACCAGATCTCGATCGAGGACGACACGAACATCGCCTTCTCGGAGGACGTCGCCGCCCGCTACGAGGCCTACGGCTGGCAGGTGCAGACGGTCGATTGGAAGAAGACCGGCGAGT
>CAYOTY010000137.1:0-573 GCA_964406995.1 uncultured Microbacterium sp. | reverse complement strand
TACGTCGAGGACGTCGCGGCGCTCTACGCGGCGATCGAGGCGGCCAAGGCCGAGACCGGCAGGCCGAGCCTCATCATCCTGAAGACGATCATCGGCTGGCCCTCGCCCGGCAAGCAGAACACGGGCAAGATCCACGGCTCCGCGCTCGGCGCCGAGGAGCTGGCCGCGACCAAGGAGGTGCTGGGCTTCGACCCCGCCGAGAGCTTCGTCGTCGCAGGCGACGTGATCGCGCACACCCGCGCCCTCGCCGATCGTGCCGCGGAGGCGCGCGCCGCCTGGCAGGAGTCCTTCGACGCCTGGGCGACCGCGAACCCGGAGCGCAAGGCGCTGCTGGACCGCCTGCTGGCCCGCGAGCTCCCGGCGGGCATCGAGCAGGCACTCCCCTCCTTCGAGGCGGGCAAGGAGGTCTCGACCCGTGCCGCTTCGGGTCAGGTCATCAATGCGCTGGCCGCCGAGCTTCCCGAGCTGTGGGGCGGCTCGGCCGATCTCGCCGAGTCCAACCTGACCACGATCAAGGGCGCCAAGTCCTTCGTCCCGGCGAAGTGGTCCACCGGCGAATGGTCGGGAGACCCC
>CAYOTY010000136.1:0-6531 GCA_964406995.1 uncultured Microbacterium sp. | reverse complement strand
CCGCCGCCGCCGAGCAGCAGCTCGGAGAGGTCGACGGTGATCGGGTTGTAGCCGCGCTCGCGCAGCTGTTTCTCGAAGCCCTTCGCGCGCGGGGAGATGATGACGTTGTAGCCGTCGGATGCCGAGTTCAGCCCGAACACGGCGCCGTCCTCGTCCGAGACGCGGATCGCGTCGGGGTAGCGCTCGGCGAGGATCTGCTGGCTGGCCTCGTCGAAGGCGCCTGGGAGGTAGGCGATGTTCGCCTTGTCCGGACCGCCGTGGGACGCGCCCTCGATCGGATCGAGCACGGCGATCGCGGTGTCGAGGTGGTAGAAGCGGGGGTCGGTGAGGGTCAGCGTGACGACCTCGCGACCGAAGACCTCGCCGACCTCGCGGTGACTGTCGTCGGTCGAGCGGAAACCGGTGCCGGCGAGGATCGTGTCGCCGACGAGCAGGAAGTCGCCCTCTCCCTCGTTGGTCTCCTCGGGCTCGCGCGTGTCGAAGCCGTTGTCGCGGAACCACTGGATGAACGCCGGAGCCTCGCCCGCACGCTCGGTGAAGCGGAACTTCGGGCCGTAGGCGATGCCGTCGATGAGGAAGCCGCCGTTGGCCGTGTAGACCATGTCGGGGTACTCGGGAAGCGGGTCGATGAGCTCGACCTCGTGGCCGAGCTCCAGGTAGAGGTCGTACAGCTGCTGCCACTGCTCCACGGCACGGGCGGTGTCGGTGGGCCCCGCCGGATCCATCCAGGGGTTGATGGTGTAGCTGACCGTGAAGTGCTCCGGACGGCACATGAGGTAGCGGCGGCGGTGCGCGATGCGGACGGGGGCGGACAGAGTGGTTCCAGGCGTGGCCATGATGCTCCTTGTCAGGGTGCGGCGGACGCTGTCCTCAGGCCCGGCGGCCCTTCGACCCGCACGAGAGGCGAGGAAGGGGCGACACGGGCACGCCAGATCCTATTCTGGCACCCGCGCACCCGAGAGCACCACAGGAAGCGCTCAGGAATAGCCCGCGGGCTCCGGTCGTCCCGGCCGGCCGTCCCTCAGGATGCGGATGCCGGGAGCACCACGAGCTTCCCCACCGTTCGCCCGGAGTCGATGAGCGCCAGCGCCTGATCCGCCTCCTCGAAGGGGTAGTGATGTGCGATCACAGGGACGAGCCGCCCCTCGGCGACGAGCCCCAGCAGCTCTTCCAGCACCTCCGGCTTCGCCGTGGCGGCAAGAGAGCGGATGCGACGCCCCTCCCGCTTCGGGCGGAGCGCTGCCTCCAGCATCCGGGGGATTGGCCCGAGCACCTTGCCCCCGGTCCCGGCGACGAGCACCAGCGTGCCGGCGGGAGCGAGGAGGTCGTGCAGCACCCGCAGCGGCGCGGTGCCGGCGATGTCGATGATGGCGTCGAAGGAGTTGGCGAGGAGGTCGCCGGCATCCGTCTCGCGATAGTCGAAGGTGCGCGCGGCGCCCATCTCCTCCACGAGGGCCTGCGAGCGCGCCCCGCACAGCGCCCAGACCTCGGCGCCGCGGCGCGTGGCCAGCTGCACTGCGAAGCTGCCGACGCCGCCGGAGGCCCCGATCACCAGCACGCGACGGCCCCCGGAGACCGCGGCGAGGTCGAGCGCCTGCAGGGCCGTGCCGCCGGCGATGGGGAGAGCGGATGCCGCATCCGCCGCCACCGACGCGGGCAGCCGCACGAGCCGCCGGGCATCGATCGCCGCGTAGGGCGCGAGGCCGCCTCCGCCCGCCTCGGCCACGACCTCGTCACCGACGGCGAAGCCGGTGACCCTGCGCCCGACGGCGGTGACGGTGCCGGCGACGTCCATTCCGCGCACGGGCTGCCGGGGGCGGGTGAACCCGAAGGCGAGGCGCACGAGGAAGGGGTCGCCGCGCAGGATGCGCGCATCCCCCGCGTTCAGGCCCGTGGCGCGCACCCGCACCACGACCTGGCCGGGTCTCGGAGTGGGCACCGGCAGCTCGCCCAGAGTGACGTTCTCGGGGCCGCCGTAGGCGCGCTGCACCCAGGCCGGCATGCGCGCAGCATCCGCGGTCATGATTCCTCCTTCGGGAACTGGAAGATCGCATCGATTCCCACGCGGAACTCGCGGGCGATCTGGAAGGCGAGCTCGAGCGTGGGCGAGTAGCGCCCCTGCTCGATCGCGATGAGCGTCTGGCGGGTGACGCCGACGCGCCTGGCCAGCTCCGCCTGGGTGAGACCGGCACCCTCGCGGTGGAACCGGATCGTGTTGATGACGCGCGTGGGCTTGACCATCAGACGAGCCCTCGCCGGTAGGCGATCACCTGGGCGATGCCGCCGACGATCGCCGAGACCGCGAAGCCGAAGAACATGGTGTGCGCGATCCAGAAGAGGTCGGCGCCCAGGGCGCACAGCACGATCACGCCGAGGCCGGCGATCACGAGGAAGGCCTGCCCGACGCGGTCCCCCATGCGGGCGATGTCGCGGTCGCGGACATCCGTCGTCGTCGCCCCGTCCGGGTCCCGCATGCCTGCGATGATCCCCCACAGGATGCTGAGGACGATGACGGCGACGATGCTGAGGCCGATCATCCACAGCATGACCGGGAACCAGTCGACCCCGGTGACCGGGCCGGAGCCGGCGCGCTGGAGGATCACGGCGATGTAGACGGCGATGCCGATGACGGCGACCACCAGGGCCGACCAGACGTTGCGCTCGGTGTAGACCACGACGACCTCCTGAGTAAAGAATCTTTGACATGTTCAGGCTAGGACCGCCGCCCGTCATGTGTCAAGAATTATTTACATTAGGCTGCCGCTCGAGAAGCAAGATCATAGGGTCCACCAGGGCGCTCCCTATGACTGGAACCGTCAGCGAGGGCAACGAGCAGAGTAGGCGGTGTCCAGACGCGGCATCCTCCTCTATCCGCAGGAGGCGGATGCACGCGGCTCGACTACACGTACACACTGCGTAAGCTCAGTTGCAGCCAGTCGCATCAAGGGCTTCTCCGGTCTCGCCCCAAGGAGCCATCGTGT
This sequence comes from uncultured Microbacterium sp., assembly GCA_964406995.1. Lineage (GTDB taxonomy): Bacteria > Actinomycetota > Actinomycetes > Actinomycetales > Microbacteriaceae > Microbacterium. The sequence goes on along the minus strand of CAYOTY010000136.1, from coordinate 3,550 downwards.
CGATGACATCACCCGGCTATCCCGAAAAATCGTAGACCAACTCATTGAGCTCATCAGAGTTCACCTCAAGCGCAACGCAGATTCTCATGAATGTTGTAAGCCTGGGGTCGGCAACGTTCCCGCTTGCGCCACCGCATTCCAGGCGAGCGTATGTAGACACAGCCACCCCTGCGGCGTGCGCAACCGCCTCTTGCGAGACCCCCTATGGTGACGAACTCTCCGTAGCCAATCGCTTACTCGACCAACTGGATACTCGTAGCTATCGCTTACCTGCACGACCATCATGTTCGCAGCTGGTATCCGCGATGTCTGTCGGCCTTTTGGGGGACAGGCATGATCACCTCGATCGAACAATCCGACAGTCCTCCGAGTCACACCTCAGGGGTTGATGACGCCAGGCGGCTCCGCTCAAGGGCCAGGTCGGCCTCCTCGACGCCAGGCTCGCTGATTACCGCGGGGGAAGGGCTGAATCAAGAGCGTGAAGGCTCTTTTCCAGGAGCAAGAAGAACTGTTCGTTTGGATGAACGCTGACCACAACCGAAGGAAACAATCGTGACAAACAACTTCCAGGCTCACAGGAGAACCGATCGCATGGGGGCCACCCTCGCCGCTGTCGCTCTCGCCGCAGGGCTTGTCCCGTTGGCCTCGCCCACTGCCGCTCTGGCGGCTTCCCCCACAGTTGCATCAGCCACGCTCTCCTCGGCAACCCGAGAGGCCATTGCCCCCATAACCATACGTCCCAATTTGGCTTCCCTTGAAGCCGCCGCAGGGGACCTCGAAGCAGCAGCACGAAAGCTCCGTAACCACCACCCCACAAAGGAGAAAGAGGCCACCTACCGGCAAGCCATTCGAGCTTTGGAAGGAGTCCTACCGTTAGTGAGCGGCAAGTCGAGCAACGTCATCTACAACCGGATCGCTCAGGTTCAGAGACTCAAGTCTGCGGGCTATCCCCACCAAGCGGCCAGCATTCTGGAAAACGTTGCGAAGCAGTTGCGTAACACTGCCAAAGCATACGCACGAGGCGAGAGAAATGCCTCTCTGTTCTGAGGAAGATGATCTCTCAGACATCTCTCGCGACATCTAAGGCGGCACTACGATCTACTCGCCTTATGAGGGCGAGCACCCCTTCACGTTAGCGCGGCGGCGTCACGACCAGAGGCTCGGCGCCGGCCGCCTGGTCGAGGGAAGAGCGGATGCCGCCGCCCACTCCTGCACCCACGGCTCGATCTCCGGGACCCCCTGCGGCTGCCCGACCGCGTCGAAGACCTCCTCGTGGGGGACGATGCCGCCCGAGCGCCGCAGGATGCGGGCGCGCACGATCACTCGCGCGTAGACCTCGCCGTCCACGACCGCGCGGTGCTCCATGTAGAACGCCCGATCGTCGTGCCCCAGCATCCTCGACTCCACGTCGAAGCGCTGCCAGAGCCCCAGCGACTTGCGGAAGGTGATCGTCTCCGCGGCCACGACGGCGTACCAGCCGCGCTCACGCATCGCCCCGCCGAGTCCGGTGCGGATGAGCAGATCCCAGCGCCCGAGGTCGAACAGCGACAGGTAGCGTCCGTTGTTCATGTGCCGGAGCAGGTCGATGTCGGTCGGGAGGGTGCGCAGCCGGATGGTGCTCACCTCCGCGAGGGCGAGGGCGTCTCCGCGGCGGAGTCGGCGCCGTGCGGAGAGCATCGTCAGAAGGGTGCGCCAGATCACGTTCACGAGAAGCGAGAGTAATCATTCGTGCACGATCACAGAAATTGATTGTGCGCTTCCTCCAAAGAACCGGATGAGATGTGGTACGGCATCCGCTCGATTTCACTTGTCGGCGCGGCACGCGTAGAGTCGCCGACATGAGCGCCGAAGCCCGCCCCGAGGTGATTGTCCGTCCGGTCCGCGACGTGGATGCGGAGGCTCTGGGCCGCGTGCACGCGAAGTGCTGGCACGAGACCTACGACCACCTGATCAGCACGGCCGCCCTGGAGAACGTCTCGCCGCGCCGCATGGCGGAGCTGTGGACGCACTGGGCCGCCCAGGGCGAGGAGTACCGCATGAGCGCGGCCCTCGTCGACGGCGAGATCGTCGGATTCGTCGGATCCGGACCCGCCCGCAACGACGACGCCCCCGCCGAGCGCGAGCTGTACTTCATCTACCTGCTCGCCCAGTGGCAGGGCACCGGCCTCGGCCAGCAGCTCTTCGACGCCGCCGTCGACGAGGGCGAGTCCCTCTATCTCTGGGTCGCCGAGGACAACCCCCGCGCCCATCGCTTCTACACGCGCAACGGCTTCCGCCTCGACGGTGCCTCGCAGCGCGAGCCGTTCCTCGGCGAGGAGATCCTCGAAGTCCGCTTCGTGCGCTGAACCCCTTAAGCGCTCGTGCCGCGCACGAGCGCAACCCGGTCGTTGAGCAAGAGCGGCGCAGCCGATCGCGTCGAAACGGTGCGACGCACGCGCGCGCAGTCCGTTCGTCTCGCTTCGCTCGCTCAGCGACCGGACGCGAGGTACTCCAGCTGCGCCGCCACCGTCGCCTCGGCGGCGAAGCGCACGTTCGCGGGGACATCGGCGTAGACGATGTCGGCGACGGCCGAGACGGTCGCCTCCTCGCCCGCCGCGCGCAGTCGCTCGATCGCAGCGCCGATCTCGTGCAGCCGTCGCCTGCGGTGCGCACGATACTCGACGACGATCGCGGTGAGATCGGGAAGCTGCGGGCCGTGGGCGGGGAGCACCAGGGCGGGACCGATGGTCTCGAGCCTGTCGAGGGTCGCGAAGTAGTCCGCGAGCGAGCCCTCGGGGGGCAGGATCACCGTCGTCCCCCGCCCGAGGATCGTGTCTCCGGTGAGCACGGAGCCGCATCCGGCATCGTCCCCACCGAGCGCGGTGTCGTCGGGCAGATGGAAGCTCACCGAGTCGGCCGTGTGCCCGGGGGTCGCGACGACGCGCAGCCTGACGCCGCCCGCCTCGACGACCTCACCGTCTTCGAGAGGGAGCGCATCGATGCACAGCGCTTCGTCGACGGCGCGCACCGGCGCCCCCGTAGCCCGGGAGAATTCTTCTGCCGCCGCCGTGTGATCCAGATGATGGTGCGTGAGAAGGATCAGCTCCGGCTCGCCGAGATCCCGGACACGGCCCAGATGTGCGGCATCCGCCGGCCCTGGATCGACCACCACGGTGCGCGAGGAGCCCGGCGCGCGGATGACGTAGGTGTTGGTACCGTCGAGCGTCATCGGTCCGGGATTCGGCGCGAGCACGCGCGTGACGAGCCCGGTCCATCTGCTCGTCTCCTGCGCCCGCTCGGTCATCGCGGGCTACCGGTTGCTGACGTTTCCGAAGAGGCCGGCGATGGGCGCGAGCACCAGCGGGCGCGCGGCGATCCAGGCTCCGACGATCACGGCGAGGGAGGCGGTGAACATCCAGAACCCGGTCCAGTTGTCGGCATAGGCGACGCCGTCGACCGAGCCCTGGGCGGCATACATGTGGTTGAGGTTGCGCAGCGCCCCGGTGGAGAAGACGAGGGCGACGTGCACGAAGATGAAGACCACGAAGTACAGCATCACCGGGAAGTGCAG
>CAYOTY010000135.1:5955-6584 GCA_964406995.1 uncultured Microbacterium sp. | reverse complement strand
CGCTGTCTCATGCCGCCAGCCTAGGACGCTGTGCCGAAGGTCTCCAGGAGCCGCTGGAGCGAGTCCAGGCGCGAGAGCAGCGCCGGACTCAGCTCGCCCGCGGCGGCGGCCTCGTTCAGGGCGCAGTCCTCGGCATCCGCCAGGTGGGTGCATCCGCGAGGGCAGTCCGCCGCGATCTCGGCGAGCTCGGTGAAGGCGGCGAGGATGTTGCCGGGGTCGATGTGGCCGAGGCCGAAGGAACGGACCCCGGGCGTGTCGATGACCCACCCGGTGCCGGCCTCGCCCTCGTAGCGCAGCGAGACGGTCGAGGAGGAGGTGTGCCGTCCGCGCCCGGTGACCTGATTGACGTGACCGGTCGCGCGCTGCGCACTGGGCACGAGTGCGTTCACGAGCGTGGACTTGCCGACGCCGGAGTGCCCCACGAACACGGTGCTGTGCCCGACGAGCGCGGCGCCGATCTCCTCCAGCGGCATCTCGTCGTGCGCGCTGCGGAAGACGGCGAGATCGAGCCCGTCGAAGTGCGAGAGGAACTCGCCGGGGTCGGCGAGGTCGGTCTTGGTGACCACCTCGTCGGATCGGATCAAAGGTAGGTGGGTCATGAGGGTTCCCGCGTGCTCGGCGTCGATCCC
>CAYOTY010000135.1:0-5945 GCA_964406995.1 uncultured Microbacterium sp. | reverse complement strand
ATCCAGCGCCGCGACGAGGTACCGGTCCACCAGGCGCGGCCGGGGCTCGGGATCGGCCGCGGCCACGACGATCAGCATCTGGTCGGCGTTGGCGACGATGACCCGCTCGACCTGATCGGTGTCATCGGCGCTGCGGCGCAGGAGTGAGCGGCGATCCTGGATGCCGACGATGCGGGCGAGCGTGCCCTCGGCGCCGGAGGTGTCTCCCACGACGCGCACGGCATCGCCTGTGACGATCGCGGTGCGGCGCAGCTCGCGCGCACGGGTCGTGGTGATCGTGCGTTCGTCGCCTTCGTCTTCGTCGAGCATGACGGTGTAACGCCCGCGATCGACGCCGAGGACCCGGCCGATCTCGGCATCCTCGTGCGCGGGGCGGCGCTTGGTGCGAGGGCGGTTGGCCTTGGGATTGGGCCGGGTGCGGATTCTGCTCTCGTCGTAGTCCTCGAACTCGTCGTCGAGGTCGTCGGACTCGGGCAGCCAGCTCACGCCGCGTCGTCTCCGCCCGCGAGCATGCGCTCCCAGAGCTCGGCGAACTCGGGCAGCGTCTTGGCCGTCGCGCCGATGTCGTCGATGAGGACGCCCGGCACACGCAGTCCGACGAGCGCACCGGTCGTGGCCATGCGGTGGTCGTGCTGCACTTCCCAGTGCCCGCCCTGGAGAGGGCGGGGGAGGATGCGAAGGCCGTCGGGGAGCTCCTCCACCTCGCCGCCGAGCCGGCGCAGGTTGTCGATCAGGGCCGCGATGCGGTCGGTCTCGTGGAGGCGGATGTGCCCGATGCCGGTGATCGACACCGGCCCGTCGGCGAAGGCGGCGAGCCCCACGATCGTGGGAGCCAGCTCACCGGCCGCGGAGAGGTCGAGATCGACGGCGCGGATGCTCTCGCCCGCCCGCACCGTCAGCACGCCCGCGCGCCGCGAGACGTGTGCCCCGAAGGCGTGCAGGATCTCGGGCAGGAGGGCGCCGGGCTGCGTGGAATGCGCGGGCCATCCGCCGATCGAGACCTCTCCGCCGGCGACCATCGCGGCGGCGAGGAAAGGAGCCGCATTGGACAGATCGGGCTCGATCGCGACATCCTTGGCCCGGGGCACGCCTCCCTCGACGAGCCACTCGCCGACCGCGGGTCGTTCGATGTGCACTCCGCGGCGGCTGAGGGACTCGATCGTCATGTCGATATGGGGCAGGCTCGGGAGCCGGTCGCCGGTGTGTACCAGGTGCAGTCCGACGTCGAACCGCGGGGCGGCCAGGAGCAGGCCCGAGACGAACTGACTGGAGGCGGAGGCGTCGATCTCGACGCGACCTCCGCGGATGCGGCCGTGCCCGCGCACGGTGAACGGCATCGACCAGGTGCCCTCGTCGTCGACGTCGACGCCCAGGTCGCGCAGCGCCGTGATCATCGCGCCCATCGGACGGTGCAGCGCCGTCTCATGGGCGGTGATGACGACATCGTCGCGCGCCAGGCCCGCCAGCGGCGCGACGAACCGCATCACGGTGCCGGCCTGGCCGCAGTCGACGGTCACCCCGCCCGCCAGCGGCGCCGGGGTCACGAGGAGGTCGGGCCCGAATGCGCCTTCGCCGGGAACCTCGTCGATGCCGACACCCAGCAGCCGGAGCGCTTCGATCATGCGCTGCGAGTCGTCGGAGTGCAGCGGGGCGATGAGCCGGCCCGGCCCGTCGGCGATCGCCGCGATGATCAGCTCGCGATTGGTCAGCGACTTCGACCCCGGCACGCTCAGGCGCGCCTGTAGAGAAGTCTTCGCCGTAGGGGCGACATAGGCGCCCTCGGCCAGTGCGGGGGAATACCGATCCTTGGTCATCGGTTTCTACCTTAGTGAACCGCGCAGACACCGGATCCGAGAGGGGCACGATGACCACCACGCTCGAACGCGATGTTTCCGTGGTCTCCGGCCTAGACTGGACCTCGATGGACGACTCCGACGCCGCCCCGATCAGTGCACAGCGCGCCTTCGAGGAGCAGGCGATTCCCTATATGGACCAGCTGTACGCGGCGGCCATGCGCATGACGCGCAATCCCGCCGACGCCGCCGACCTCGTGCAGGAGACCTTCGTGAAGGCCTATGCCGCCTGGGACAGCTTCACCCAGGGCACGAACCTGAAGGCGTGGCTCTACCGCATCCTCACCAACACGTACATCAACATCTACCGCAAGAGGCAGCGCGAGCCCTTCCAGGGGACCCTCGACGACCTCGAGGACTGGCAGATGGGCGGCGCCGAGTCCACGACGGCCACGCACAGCCGCTCGGCCGAGGCCGAGGCGATAGACCGCATGCCGGCATCCGTCGTCAAGGACGCCCTCCAGGAGCTTCCCGAGGACTTCCGGCTGGCGGTCTACTTCGCCGATGTCGAGGGCTTCGCCTATCAGGAGATCGCCGACATCATGAAGACCCCCATCGGAACGGTGATGAGCCGCCTGCACCGGGGCAGGCGGATGCTTCGCGAGAGGCTGACGGACTACGCCGCCGAGCGAGGAATCGTCGCGGCGAAGGACACGAGGAGCAGGAAATGAGCGATTGCGGCTGCGAGAAGGCGCGACAGGACCTCGAAGAGTATCTGCGCAACGAAGTGTGCAAGACCGAGCACGCCGAGATCCGTGAGCATCTGGAGAACTGCCCGTCCTGCCGCGACGAGGTGCTCGTGGCGAAGACCCTGACCGAGGTGGTGGCCCGCGCCTGCAAGGAGAGCGCGCCCGAAGAGCTGCGCGATCAGGTGCTGGCCCGGCTGCGCGAGGTGCAGTCGCACGCTCACTGAGCCCGGCGGCCGCCCGTCTTCTTCGCGGCGGCAGGCACCCCGTACGCTGGAGGGATGAGCCACACTGACGCGCGCACCGTGCCCGCCGATTCGACATCGACCGAGCGCCTTGCGGCGGCAGGGCTGGAGAGCCGCGTGGTGGACTGGTCCGATGAGGCCGCGGCCACCGCATTCGCTCGTGCGGACGCGCGGGGCTTCCTCGATGCCGATCCCACCGCCGAGCAGCTCGACCTGATGCGCGAGACCTGGGCCGCGCGGCGCAACATCGGCGTCTACGAGCAGGGTGCGGCATCCGATGACCTCCCTGTCGCCACGGTGAACTCCTGGGTGGCGCCGATGACCGTCCCCGGTGGCGAGGTGCCGATGTGGGCGATCAGCTCGGTGACCGTCTCGGCCACGCACCGCCGCCGAGGCATCGCCCGGAACCTCTTGGAGGGCGAGCTGCGGGCGGCAGCGGGTGCCGATGTGCCGATCGCGGGTCTCACCGCCTCCGAGGCGACGATCTACGCCCGATACGGCTTCGCGCCGGCGATTCCCGTGGCCTCCCTGAAGATCGATGCCGCACGAGCGGGGTGGGCCGGTCCCGCGGAGCCGGGCCGCGTGGAGTACCTGGAGCGCGAGGCCCTCGCCGAGGCCCTCGGCGAGGTGCATGAGCGCAGCCGCCTCCAGCGCGTGGGGCAGATTCCCGGATGGAAGTCCCGGTGGCTGCGGATGGTGGGGCTCGACCCGGAGAATCCGCAGGGGAAGTCCGTGCGCGGCATCCGGTATCGCGACGGGGAAGGCGTCGTGCGGGGTGTGGCGGCCTACCGCCTGTCCGAGCGCCCCGAGGGGTTCCGCTTCGCGATGTCGATCGCGCACCTGGCGGCTGAGACGGAGGAGGCGCTGCGGGCGCTGTGGAGCTTCCTGCTGCAGCACGACCTCGTGGAGGAGATCCGCGTCGATCTGCGGCCGGTGGACGACTCCGTGATCTGGCTCGTCGCCGACCAGCGCGCCGTCGAGGTCCGGGTGCACGATCACGGCTGGCTGCGGATCCTCGACGTGCCGGCGGCGCTGACCGCGCGCACCTACCGCGCACCGCTGGATCTCGTGCTCGCCGTGGAGGATCCGCTGGGGTTCGCCGCCGGTTCCTGGCGCGTGCGGGTCGATGCGGACGGTCGCGCCGAGGTGGCGGCGACGGATGCCGCCGCCGCTCTCGCCCTCGGGGTCGCCGAGCTCTCCGCCCTCTACGCCGGGGGAGTGCGCGCGACGCAGCTGGCCGCTGCCGGACGCGTGCAGGGAACCCCTGAGGCGCTGGCGTCCTTCGACGACGCCTTCCGCACCGCCGAGGCGCCGCTGCTGGGCATCTGGTATTAGGGTGCGTCGCCCCACCCCTGCACCTCCCGCGCTTGTGCGGTCGGGCACGGGGTGTGGCAGCGCGCCCTAGATCCCAGGACTCTTGCGGGGAACACGCAGGGCGAGGGCACCCGGTGCCGCTGCGACATGCAGGGGGAGAGCGCCCAGCGCGTCTCCGTCGGCGTAGGCGGTGAGGCCGGGCGAGGCCAGACGCACCTCGCGGATGCGGTGCATCTCGACCTCCGGACGATCGCCGTGCGTGCCCTTGAACGCGGCGGCGAGCACGCGGACGAGCTTCGCGCGGCCGGCCGGGTGCACGATCGTGAGATCCAGCAGGCCGTCCTGCGGATCGGCGCCGGCGCAGATGGGCACGCCGCCGCCGTAGCGGGCGGTGTTCCCGACGGCTGCGAGCATGAGCGGGCCGTCGAGCGTCCCCTCTTCGCCGTGCTCGTCCACCCACGTCAGCGAGAAGTCGATCGGGGTCAGGAGCGCGAACTCGATCGCGATCGCCAGGTTGTACCGGGCTCGGCCGCGCGCCCACTCCATGCGGTTCGCGCGGTCGTTGACCTTCGAGTCGAAGCCGCTCGCCAGGATCGTCGCGTAGTGCCGCACGCGGTCGTCTGCGCCGGTGACGCGGGCGAGATCGACCGTGGCCGTCTGCCCGTCGAAGACCGTATCGGCGGCTGTCATGAGATCGCGGGGGATGCCGTGGCTCGCCGCGAAGTCGTTGCCGGTGCCGGCCGGGATCACCGCCAGCGGCACTCCGGAGTCCGCCAGGGCGTTCACCGCGAGATGCACGGTGCCGTCGCCGCCGACCACCACGACCGCATCGGGACGCTCGTCGCGCATGCGTTCGAGGGCGGTGGCGGCATCCGCGGGGATCGTCCCCGAGTGCACGTCGATCTCGTCCGCCCGTTCGCGCAGACGCGCGATCGCCTGCTCGGCGGTGCGCACCGCCGTCCCGCCGCGGGCGGTGGGGTTGGCGATCACACTCAGTCGCACCGTGAACTCCTGACGCCATGCGCACGCCGGTGTGCGCGGCTCCTCGTGGCCTGCTGCTCAGCCCAGCGTCAGCGCCCGGCGCAGCAGCTCCGCCTGCTCGACCGCGTGCACCTTCGACGAACCCGTCGCCGGTGACGCGGCCGCCGCGCGGGTGATCCCGCGGAACTCCCGGTCGCCCGGCACATCGGCGAAGGCCAGGGCCAGGAACGGCCAGGCGCCCTGGTTCTCGGGCTCGTCCTGCACCCAGACCAGCTCGGCGTTCGGATAGGAGTCGGTGATGGCCTTCAGCGCCTCGATGGGGGTGGGGTAGAACTGCTCCAGGCGCACCAGGGCGATCTCCGGATTCGGGTTCTTCTCCAGCTCGTTGCGCAGATCCCAGTGGATCTTGCCGGAGTGCACCAGCACCCGCTTGACGGCGCCCTTGTCGAGACCGCGGTCGTCGTCGAAGACCGGCTCGAAACGGCCCTGCGTGAAGTCCTCGACGCTGCTGGTCGCCCCGCGCAGGCGCAGCATGGCCTTCGGGGTGAACACCACGAGCGGACGACGGGGGCGTGCATAGGCCTGGCGGCGCAGGTGGAAGTAGGACGCCGGCGTCGAGGGGCGCGCGACGATCATGTTGTCCTGCGCGCACAGCTGCAGGAAGCGCTCGATGCGCGCCGAGGAGTGGTCGGGCCCCTGACCCTCGTAGCCGTGGGGGAGCAGGAGGGTGACCGCGGAGTGCTGGCCCCACTTCTGCTCGGCGGAGGAGACGTACTCGTCGATGACGGACTGGGCACCGTTGGCGAAGTCGCCGAACTGCGCCTCCCACAGCACGAGCGCGTTCGTCGCCTCGACCGAGTATCCGT
>CAYOTY010000134.1:0-6587 GCA_964406995.1 uncultured Microbacterium sp. | reverse complement strand
CGACCTGCGCCTTGCCCTCGCGGCTCTTGGCGTGCTGGCTGAAGATGTCGAGGATGACGGTCGTGCGATCGATCACCTTGACTTTGACGACGTCCTCCAGGGCGCGCCGCTGGCTGGCGGCGAGCTCGGTGTCGACGACGACCGTGTCGGCTCCGGATGCCGCGACGAGATCCCGCAGCTCCTCCGCCTTGCCGCGACCGAGGTAGGTGGCGGGGTCGGGATGCGGGCGCCGCTGCAGCACGGCGTCGAGGACCCGCGCACCGGCGGTCTCGGACAGGGCAGCGAGCTCGCGGAGGGAGTTCTCGGCATCCGTCTGGGCGCCGGCGGGGTACACGCCCACCAGCACGACCTTCTCCAGCCGCAGCTGGCGGTACTCGACCTCGGTGACGTCCTCGAGCTCGGTGGAGAGCCCTTCCACGCGCCGAAGGGCACGCCGCTCCTCGAGATCCCACTGCTCGCCATCGGTGGCCGTGTGCCCGGCGGTGGCCTCGTCCTGCAGCGCCTGCGCGGCGCCGAACACCCGCGCCTCGGTGCGCCGCTCGGCGCTGCGAAGCACGCGATCCAGCGGATCGATCCCGGGTGCCTGCTCTTCCTGCTCTGCCATGGAGTCCTTACTCATGTCTGTATGCTCACCGCAACGAAATCGTGCGAAAGAGCGCCTTAACCTTAACCCCACCTGTCCGGTACGCTCACCGTATGGGGTCTGACCATTACTTCACTGCGGCCCCGGCAAGTGCAGAGAATCTGCGAAAAATCCGTGTCACTCTCGCAGGTCGCGACCTGGAACTCACCACTGCGGCAGGGGTGTTCAGCCCCGACCGTCTTGATGCCGGCACTGCAGTCCTCCTTGCCAACACGCCGCCCGCACCGCCCGGCGGGGACCTTCTGGACCTCGGATGCGGGTGGGGCCCGATCAGCATCTCGCTGGCGCTGAGCTCACCGCACGCCACGGTCTGGGCCGTGGACGTCAACGAGCGCTCCCTCGACCTCGTCCGGCGCAACGCCGAGAGCCTGGGCCTGAAGAACATCAACGCGGTACAGCCCGACGATGTTCCCGACGACGTCGTCTTCCGCTCGATCCGCTCGAACCCGCCGATCCGCGTCGGCAAGAACCAGCTGCACGATCTGCTGGAGCGCTGGATCCCGCGGCTCGACGAGCGCAGCGACGCCTGGCTCGTGGTGCAGCGCAATCTCGGCGCCGACTCTCTCCAACGGTGGCTGGCCGCCACCTTCAACGAGGGGTACAGCGTCTACCGCACGGCAACCGGCCGCGGCTACCGTGTGATCAAGGTGCGCAGGCACGGTTCGCCGCCGACCGCCGAGATCGCCGTCGCCGATTGACGGCGCCTGCCGTGAGGATATTGGCCTCGGGCAAGGAGCTTTGCCCGGGAAGAGGAAGAATCTGCGGGAAACGCCCTTTTCGGGGCAGACTTCCTTGTCCCGGACGACGTTGAGCTAGGCGAGCGCGATCTCGCCGGTGTAGACGAGCTGAGCAGGGCCGGAGAGCCCGACGTGCTCGCCGTCCTCGGCGGGGAACATCCGCACGCCGAGGGTGCCGCCGGGCACTTCGACCCGCCAGTGATCGGGGGCGTGCTCCCCTGCCCAGTACCGCACGGCCAGCGCCGTCGCCGCCACGCCGGTGCCGCAGCTGAGCGTCTCGCCGCTGCCGCGCTCGTGCACGCGCATCGTGACGTGCCCTATGCCGTCGCGCACGAGGGGTTCGCCGGGTACGACGAACTCGACGTTGGCGCCGTCCGGGAGTGCGGGGTCGAGCACCGGTGCGCGGTGCAGGTCGAGTCCGGCCAGCTCCTCCTCGGAGGCGAGAGCGACGACCACATGCGGATTGCCGACGTCGATGCCGAGCCCCGGTCGCGGAACCGAGAGACCCTGCACGGCGACCAGAGGATCGTCTTCGGTAAGCCGCCACCGGCCGAGATCGACCTGGTAGCCGTTCTCGCTGCGAGTCACATCCCGCACACCCGAGCGGGTGCCGATCGGCAGGGTCGAGCCCGCCTCGATCGTCGCCAGCCCGGAACGGAGGAGGTAGTGCGCGAACACGCGGATGCCGTTCCCGCACATCTCCGCGATCGAGCCGTCGGCGTTGCGGTAGTCCATGAACCACTCGGCAGCAGGCTCTTCGGCGAGAGTCGCCTCGCCCTCGGGGATCGCCGCCGAGCGCACGACACGCAGCAGCCCGTCGCCGCCGATGCCGAAGCGCCGGTCGCACAGCGCCGCTATCTGCTCGGTGCTGAGATCGAGGGCGCCGTCAGGGTCGGCGATGATGACGAAGTCATTGCCTGTTCCGTGACCTTTGGTGAATGCGACCATCACCCCAGTCTAAAGAGCTTTCACCACGCGGTACCGCCCGCACAGGAAGCTGCGGTTGCGGGCGGTCTCGAGCAGCTCCAGGTCGAGCCGGCGCGGCAGCAGCGGCGCGCCCGAGCCGAGCGTCACCGGCGCGAACTGCACCCACACCTCGTCGAGGAGACCGGCGTCGGCGAACTGCCCTGCCAGCTCGCCGCCGCCGACGATCCAGAGGTCTTTCTCCCCCGCCGCGGCCTGCATCTGCGCATGGACAGGGGCGACGTCTCCACGAGCGAAGCGGACGTCGGCCCCCTCCGGAACCGGCAGCTCACGATGCGTGAAGACCCAGACCGGCATGGCGTAGGACCACCCGGCCGGGTCGTTGCGGAGCAGCCACTCGTAGGTCGAGGCGCCCATCGCCAGTGCGCCGATGCCCGTGATGAACCCCTCGTAGTGCATGGGTCCGTGTTCATCGATGTCTTGCGACAGCAGCCAGTCCAGCGAGTGCTCAGGCGTCGCGATGAAGCCGTCGAGACTCGTCGCCGTGTAGAAGTGGGTGGTCATGCGTGCCAGTGTCCCAGCGGCATCCGACATTCCGGTTCTCTCTGCGCGTCGCGCTTCTTTCTGGACGAGCACCGCCGTCAGCGGATCTGCCGTCGGCGGATCCGGCTGCACGGGGGACCCGACGGCGCCAGGCTGAAGTCATGACAGATGACACACCGCGGAATCTCTTCGACGCCGACACGCGTCGGATGCTCTTCGCCCGTCGCGTGCTCGTGCTCGACGGGCCGCTCGACGACGACAACGGCGTGCTGCTGATGGCGCAGCTGCTGGCGCTGGCCGCCGAGGACGCGCAGGCCGACATCACGCTGTGGATCCACTCTCCGGGCGGCTCGGTTCCGGCGATGCTGGCGATCCGCGACCTCATGCGCACTGTGCCCTGCGATGTGGCGACGGTGGCGTTCGGGCTCGCGTGCAGCGCCGGGCAGTTCCTGCTCTCGGCCGGCACTCGGGGCAAGCGTCGCGCGCTGCCGCACAGCCGCATCCTCCTGCACCAGGGATCGTCGGGCATCGGCGGCACCGCGGTCGACGTCGAGCTTCAGGCCGCCGATCTCCGGCACACGCGCGACACCGTGCTCGCTCTCATCGCCGAAGACACCGGTCAGCCCTTCGATCGGGTGTTCGAAGACTCACTGCACGACCGCTGGTACAGCGCCGAGGAGGCGCGCACCTACGGGTTCATCGACGAGATCACGACGGACTTCCCCACCCTCATGCCGCGCCCGGCGCGGCGCGCCGTGGGTCTGGGTCTCGTCGCGGAAGGAGCCTGAGATGCCGAACCTGCTGATCCCCAACGTCATCAGCCAGTCCCCGCGCGGCGACCGGGTGATGGACGTCTACTCGCATCTGCTCGCCGAGCGCGTCATCTACCTCGGCACCCCGCTCGACGCGGACGTCGCCAATGCTCTGGTCGCACAGCTGCTGCATCTGGACGCGCAGGGCGAGGACCGCGACATCCAGCTGTACATCAACTGCGAGGGCGGCGATCCGAGCGCGATGCTCGCCGTCTACGACACGATGCAGTTCATCCGATCGGATGTCGCGACCTTCTGCGTCGGCCAGGCGATCGCGGTCGGCGCGGTGCTGCTGGCCGCGGGCGCTGCGGGAAAGCGTGCGGCACTCCCCCACGCGCGGGTCATCCTGCACCAGCCGGCGGCGCAGGGCCGCGGGGCGATCCCCGACCTCATCCTGCAGGCCGACGAGATCGTGCGGGTGCGCAGCGATCTCGAGCGGATCCTCGTGGAGCACAGCGGTCAGGACCTGGAGCGCCTGCGCGCCGACACCGATCGGGATCTCGTGCTGACCGCCGACGGCGCCAGGGAGTACGGCCTGGTGGACGAGGTCATCGCCGAGCGGGCGATGACGCGGCCCTGACGCGGGCACGGCTGTCTGCCGGGGGTCAATAACTCCGGAGAGATCGCCGACTCGGCGTGCGCCTTCCGCGTGTTTCCGAGGCGTATATCGGCCGCAAGCGCCATTTCTCCGGAGTTGTTGACGCCGACGGCAACGCACCGACCGCGCCGCGGACGGCTCAGGCAGCCAGGGCGAACGCAGAACGCGCGCCGACGGCGCGCAGGGGGGCGGCTGCGGGGGCGATCCTCTCGGCCACGCCCCGTGTGAGATCGAGCAGGGAGAGCTCCAGCGCGCCGGCGACGGCGGCGAGCATCTCGCTGGAAGGCTCCTTGAGCCCGCGCTCCATCTCGGAGAGGTACTGCGGCGAGACGCCGGCTCGGCGTGCGGTCTCCGCGAGGGTCTCCCCGCGTTCGGCACGCTCTTCGCGCAGCAGCTCCCCCACGACCTCGCGCCAGAGCGGGTCGGGGTCGCGTCTCGGCGCCGTGGGCGCTTCGGGGTTCTCGGCGAGGTCGCTCATGCCCACAGCGTAGGCGGGACTGTGCGCGGAGGTCGAACCGATCCGCTCAGAGCAGAATCACGCGGCACGAACCGGCCCCGGGGCACGCATAGCACGCAAGAACAGGCAAGGACGCCGCAACAGGCGGATTTCACGATAGGCCGCCTGTGTGCGTGTTCGCCTGTCTCCGCACACACCTCG
The DNA here is from genome assembly GCA_964406995.1 of uncultured Microbacterium sp. Lineage (GTDB taxonomy): Bacteria > Actinomycetota > Actinomycetes > Actinomycetales > Microbacteriaceae > Microbacterium. Next base: position 1,672 of record CAYOTY010000134.1, on the reverse strand, counting down.
CGAGGCAACGGTATGCGAACCCATGCCCGAGCGCGACAAATCACGCTGCAGAGCAACGGCTCAGAGAAGCGTGCGCGGGTCGGCGCCGGAGCGTACCCACTCGATGCCCGGATAGCGCTTGAACCACGACACCTGGCGGCGCGCGTACCGCCGGGTCAGTGCCTGCGTCTCGGCGATCGCCTCAGCCTCGGTCTGCGTGCCCTCCAGCTGCGCGAGCGCCTGGGCATAGCCGATGGCGCGACGGGCGGTGACGCCCTGCTCGAGTCCCTGCGAACGGAGAGCGGCGACCTCCCCGACGAGCCCTGCCTCCCACATGCGCAGGACACGCTGGTCCAGACGCTCGACGAGTTCCGCGCGGTCGAGACGGATGCCGATGATCCTGGTCTCCGGATGCCACAGCTGCGGCTCCTCGGGCAGGGCGGCCCCGTGGGTGTCCGCGCCCTGAGCGAGCACTTCCAGCGCACGGACGATGCGGCGACCGTTGTGCGGATCGATGCGAGCGGCGGTGGCAGGATCCTGCTCGCGGAGGCGCTCGAGCAGCGCGCCCGTTCCGAGTTCTTCGAGGTCAGTCTCGAGCTGCGCGCGCAGCTGCTCGTCACGCGGAGGGAACCGGAAGTCGAAGATCACGCTCGACACGTAGAGCCCCGATCCGCCGACGAGGATCGCGTCGGCACCCCGCGCATGGATGTCTTCGATCGCGGCGCGCGCCAGCGGCTGGTACCAGGCGACGGCGGCATCCTCGGTGACCTCGCGCACATCGAAGAGATGGTGTCGGATGCCGCGGCGCTCGGACTCTGCGAGCTTGGCCGTGCCGATGTCCATGCCGCGGTACAGCTGCATCGCGTCGGCATTGACGATCTCGGCCGGAACGCCCTGAGAGCCCAGCGCCTCGGCGAGGTCGAGGGAGAAGTCGCTCTTGCCGGTGCCAGTGGCGCCGACGACCGCCCAGAGGCGCGGGACGCGGTTCACACGATCACCTCCGCCGGGTCCGATCGTCGAGCGAACCGAAGGCGGGTCGAAACACGGTGCCCCGCCCTGTCAACGCACTCGACGCGAAGGCGGTCACGATTCATGGGGCGTCACCACGTCTCGTCTCGTCGCTGCGCTCCTCGCGGGGCGACCGGGTGGAGGGCATCGACGGAGGCGGAATCAACGACCGGGCGCCCGCAGGGTGGGCAGGCCCAGGGAGACGGTTCCGTTGCCGCCGGAAGAACCGCCCGGCGCCGGGACGCCACAGGATTCGGCCTGCGAGCGGTCCCAGGCGTCTCCGCCGCGCGTGCGACGGATCTTCAGCGGGGCACCGCTCGGGTCGTCTGCGAGGAGGTGGAAGGGCGCCGCGTGCGTGATCGTCACCGTCACGGCGTCGCCGGGGCGGGGCGTCTCCGAGCCGGGGGTCATCTCGAAGTGCACGAGGCGGTTGTCTTCGGCGCGACCGGTGAGGCGATGGGTCGCGGCATCCTTCTTGCCCTCGCCGACCGAGACGATCACCTCGACCTCGCGACCCAGCTGTTTCTGGTTCTCCTCCAGAGAGATGCGCTCCTGCAGGTCGATGAGGCGATCGTAGCGCTCCTGCACGACCTCCTTCGGCACCTGGTTCTCCATCGTCGCCGCGGGGGTGCCCTCGCGGATCGAGTACTGGAAGGTGAAGGCGCTGGCGAACCGCGACTGCTCG
>CAYOTY010000133.1:0-6783 GCA_964406995.1 uncultured Microbacterium sp. | reverse complement strand
TAGAGCGCCACGTTTACACCGTGGATGTCATCGGTTCGATCCCGGTAGGGCCCACCACAGCCGGTCGCGCAGGCCTCCGATCAGGTCTTCGTCCGAGATCGGCGGGAGGGCTGCAGGTTGGGCTCTGCACGCATCCGCCGCCGCCGAATGCTCGTCGCGCGCCGGGTGCCGAGCGTCGTCACGAGCACGTTCGCGGCGACGATGAGGGCGATTCCCGTCCACTCGGCGAGGTCTAGTCTCTCGCCGAGCATGACCCAGCCGGCCAGGCCCGCCCAGATCGGCGCCACGCTCGAGAGGGTTCCGAAGAGCGTTGCCGGTACGCGACGCAGGATCACCATGTCGGCGGCGTAGGGGATGACGGACGCGAGCAGGCCGCAGGCGGCGGCGAGCAGCAGCGCCGTCGCCGTCGGCGGGTGGAGGACGAACCACCACGCGGCCACGGGCACCCAGATCGCGCCGGTGACCAGGCTTGCCAGTGCCGTGCCCTGCAGACCGGGCAGGCGCTGCCCGAGGGATCGGTTGAGAAGGATGTAGAAGCCCCACGCCGTCGCCGCCACCAGGGCGAGGGCGATGCCGAGGACGTCGGTCGTCGGGCCCGGCTGAGCGATGACGGCGACTCCCGCGGCCGCCAGCAGAGCGCAGCCCGCGCTCAGCAGCGAGCGGGCTCCGAGGATGGCGACGGTCAGAGGGCCGAGAAACTCCAGCGTCATCGCGAGCCCGAGCCCGATGCGCTCCACCGCCGCGTAGAGGCAGAGGTTCATCAGGCTGAACACGGCGACCAGGCCGAGCACCGGGAGCCACTGCGCGCGCGTCATGCCGCGCAGCGGGGGACGGACCACGGGCACCAGCACCAGGGCGGTGACGATCTGACGGACGGCGACGACCCCGATCGGGCCGAGCACGGGAAAGGCCATGGCTCCCAGCCCTGCACCGACCTGATTCGATGCCGAGGCGCCCAGGAGCAGGGCGATCCCGGCGGTCCGCTGTCGTGAGGTCGCGGTTTCCGCAGAGGGGCCGAGCGGTGTCGTTGCCGGAGAGGTCAGGGGGCCGATGAGCGCCATGCTGTCGAGGCTAGGTCGCACTTCGCAATACGCCTAATGCATAGTTTGGGATTGCCATACGATGAGGTTATGGATGTGAGCATGCGTGAACTCCGCGCCTTCGTTGCAGCGGCGGAGACCGGGTCCTTCACTGATGCGGCGGCCGAGCTCTTCGTGTCGCAAGCCGCGATCTCCCGATCGATCGCCTCCTTCGAGGGCCGGGTGGGGGAGCGCGTCCTCCGTCGTGTGCCGCGAGGCTGCGAGCTCACGCGCATCGGGCAGCTGCTGCTCCCGCAGGCGCGCCGCCTCCTTGCCGAGGCGGAGCGCTTCACCACGTTCCTGAGGGATCGGCACGGGGTTCTGAGGCTCGGCTACGCCTGGGCTGCGCTCGGGCGCCATACGGCGCGGCTTCAGCGGGAATGGAGCACGCGTGGCAGCGGGAGCGATCTGGAGCTGTTCAGGCACAACTCGCCGACGGCCGGGCTTCTCGAAGGCCTCTGCGACGTCGCGGTGATCCGCCGCCCCGTGGAGGATCGGCGGCTGGACTCGGTGGTCGTGGGCCTGGAGCGCCGGCTGGTCGCGTTCGCCTCCGACGACGCCCTGTGGGCGCGGCGCCGGCAGCTGAGCCTGGCGGAGATCGCAGAGCGCACGGTTCTCGTCGATCCGCGTGCCGGCACGACGAGCGGGGCGCTGTGGGCGGGATCGAGCCGGATGCCGCAGTTCATCGAGTCCACCGACGTGGACAGCTGGCTCGATGCGATCATCGCCGGACGCGGAGTGGGGACGACGGCCGAGAGCACGGCCCACCACCATCCCAGGCCCGGCGTGAGCTATCGCCCGGTGAAGGACGGTCCGCGCATCCCGGTACGGCTCGCGTGGTGGCGTGATCAGCCCTCGAGGGAGCTCGGCGAGCTGGTCGATGCGGTGACGGCGCTGTTCGCGGAGGCGTGAGGTTCAGAGCTCTTCGTGCGTGGCCGGGTCGGCACCGAACAGGCGCCCGTCGGGGCGTCCGAGTGCGGTGATGGCGGCGACCTCGGCGGCGTCCAGCGTGATCTCGAGCGAGGTGAGATTCGCGCGCTGATGCTCTTCCGACGCCGCCTTGGGGATTGCGACCACTCCTCGGGCGAAGTGCCACGCGAGCACGATCTGCACGGGAGCGGCGCCATGCGCGGCGGCGATCTCACGGATCACCGGCTCCTCGACGACATCCCTCGCCTTGCCGATCGGGCTCCACGCCTCGGTGAGGATTCCGCGCTCTGCATGATAGGCGAGGGCCTCTTCCTGCGGGAAGTACGGGTGAACCTCGATCTGATTCACCACGGGACGGATCCCTGTCTCCGCCTCGATCCGCTCGAGGTGCTCGGGCAGGAAGTTCGACACGCCGATCTGGCGAAGGGTTCCGCGCTCCTGCGCCTCGACGAGCGCGGTCCACGCTTCGACGTACTCGCCCTGATGCGGGTTCGGCCAGTGGATGAGATGCAGGTCCAGCGCCTCCAGGCCGAGCCGGTGAACGCTCTCCTCGATGCTGACGCGTGCGCGGTGGAGAGGGTGATGGCGGCCGGGGAGCTTCGAGGTGACGATGATCTCCTCGCGGGGCACCGCGGCGGCGGACACCCCGTGGCCGATCGCGCCCTCGTTCTCGTAGTTGAAGGCGGTGTCGACGAGCCGATATCCCGCCTCCAGGGCCTGAGCGACGGATGCAGCACCCTCGGTGCCGCGCAGCCCGTAGGTTCCGAGACCGATGGCGGGCAGGGCGAAACCGTTGTGGGCGGTGAATGAAGCGGCAGCGGACATGACGACTCCTCGGATCGCGTCCCCTCAGCCTAGCGAGCACCGGTAGGTTGGAGACGTGAACGCCAGCCCCGAACATCAGCGCCTCCTTCTCGAGATCGCCGAGCTCGATCGCAAGATCACCCGCGCCGAGCACGCCCGCGCCAACCCCGCGGAGGGCCCGCGCATCAGGGAGCTCGCCGCGCAGCGGCAGGAGCAGGTCCGGGAGCTGACGCGGCTGACAGGCGTCCTGGAGGACACCCGTGCGGAGCTGTCGCGCCTCGAGTCCGATGTCGCCCTCGCCGAGCAGCGGCGGGATCGCGACGCGCAGCGCCTCGCGACCACGAGCAGCCCGAAAGACGCTCAGGCGCTGGAGCACGAGCTGGCCAGCCTCGCCAGGCGCCTGAGCGACCTGGAGGACGCCGAGCTCGAGGTCATGGGGCGTGTGGAGGATGCCGAGGCCGCCGTGGCCGCGCAGCAGGCGCTCATCGACCAGACCACCGCCGAGGGCACCGAGCTCACCGCGGCGGCCAAGGCGGCCGTCGCCGCCGCAGCGACCGAGGCCGAGCATCTCGCACGCGATCGGGCGGCGGTCGCCGGCACCCTTCCCGCCGAGCTTCTCGCCGACTACGAGCGACGGGCGTCACGCGGTGTCGGCGTCGGCCTTCTGCGCCGCGGCACCTGCGAGGGCTGCCAGATGATGCTCTCCAGCACAGACATCAGCAGAGTGCGCCAGGCCGCGCCCGATCAGGTGATGTCGTGCCCCGAGTGCGGGGGCATCCTCGTCCGCACGGAGGAGTCCGGCCTCTAAGCCGCCTCGTGTTCTCTCCGTGCCGGCCAGAGGCGCCGCGGAAGCTCGAAGAGCAGACTCACCGGCATCCTTCGGCCGAGCAGGGCGAAGACGGTCGACACCGCCAGTGTCAGGACGAAGACACCCAGCAGCGCGAGGGTGGGGCTGTCCAGGCCCGCGCGCTCGGCGAGGCGTCCGAGTGCGGCGAAGGCCGGATAGTGCACGCAGTAGTAGATCAGCGACCAGCGTCCGACGAACCGCACGGGGGCGAGCCAGCGCGCATCGGGGATCGCCACCGACACGCGTACGAGGATCACCACGCCCAGCATCGCCGGGACGGCCGCGATCGGGTCGTACCAGAGCGGCTCGACGAGTCCCGAGTACAGCGCGACGCCGAGAGGGACGACGCACAGGGCCGCGGCCAGCGGCATGCTGAGCAGGCTCGCGTAGCGTTCCCAGTGCTTCTCGATGAACGCGCCGAGGAAGAAGAAGGGCATCAGGTAGAAGAAGCGCTGGCCCAGCGTCTCGGCCGGGAGCAGCAGCATCCCGGCGAAGGGCAGCAGGACGAGGACCCAGATCGGGATCCAGCGCGTGACCAGGGCGATCAGGTAGTAGGCCAGCACGAACTGCATGAACCACAGATAGCTGTCCCAGAACGCCACGCTGGCGATGTCGAACTCGCCGCCGGCGAAACGGTAGACGATCGTCCAGACGATGATCGGCCAGGCGATGCGGCGCAGCTTCCCCCAGATGTACTCGCCGGCCGGGCGCTTCAGGGACCCGGCGATGAGGAGCCCGGAGAGGAACATCAGCATCGGCATCCGGAACGGGGCGAAGAACTCGCTGAGGAACACGAAGACCTCGGGGACCTCGCCCACGCGTGCGGTGACGTTCTGCGTGCTGTGGTGCAGGATCACCAGCAGGATCGCCAGGCCCCGCAGCGTGTCCATCCAGCCGAGCCGGCGGTTGTGGCGCTCCAGCGCGTTCCGGATGCCGCCGGTACCCTTGTCCGCCTTGGCCTGGGCGCGGGTGAGCGGGCCGTTCGGGGAGTTCGCTTCGCTTTCTGGCACCCGGCGAGTCTACCCACCCGACAGCGGCGGGGGAACGTCGGCGGTCTGGCCTAGATTTGTCGGATGAGCGATTTCTCCGGCGCCGGCAGGGCGCACCCGAATGCACCCAGGCGTCTCCTCGTCGAGGCCGACGGGGGCTCGCGCGGCAACCCCGGCGTCGCCGCCGGCGGGGCAGTGGTGATCGACGCCGACTCCGGTGAACTGCTCGCGGAGGTCGGCGTCTACGTGGGCACGGCGACGAACAACGTCGCCGAGTACCAGGGGATGATCGAAGGGCTCCGCGAGGCCCTCGCGCAGGACGGAGAGGCGCCGGTGCGCGTGCGCATGGACTCCAAGCTCGTCGTGGAGCAGATGTCGGGGCGGTGGAAGATCAAGCACCCCGACATGCGTGAGCTCGCTCGCGCCGCGCATGAGCTGATCGCCGGGCGCGAGGTGAGCTTCGAGTGGGTGCCCCGCGCCGAGAACGCTCGTGCGGACGCCGTGGCGAACGAGTCTATGGACGCACGGGCGAGCTTCGTCCGTCGCGCGGGTGCCCTGACGGAACGCTGAGTGTCGTGGCCCGCACGGAGAGCGTCGTGGTGGGCATCGTCCGAGACGATCCCGCCCTGTGGGAGATGCTGTTCCTCGACGTGGCCGGAGAGGCGATCACGAGTGAGCGCGTCGCCGATCAGGAGCTGGCCGCACGCATCGGCGCGATCGAGGCGGAGCATGCGCCGCGGTGGGTCTGGAGCAGCGCGCGTGATCGATATCCGCGACTGCTGGCCGCGGGAGCCCGGGTCGCCCGTGCGCACGATCTCGTCCTCTGCCACGCGATCCTGCGGGACACCGCCCTGATCGATCCGTCCCTGACACCGGACCCGGCCTGGGAGGCTCACGCACCGGCGGAGACCGATGCCGCCCCTGCGACGCTGTTCGAGCTGGAGCGCACGCCGAGCGAGTCTCGCGACGAATCGGTGCAGGCGGCACACGCCCAGTACCGGGCTCAGCGCGAGGCGATGGCCCGCGACGCCGGCGGGCGGCTCGCGCTCCTGGCGGCCGCCGAGTCCGCAGGCGCGCTGGTCGCCGAGGAGATGCGGGCCGCAGGGGTGCCCTGGGACGGGGCCGAGCACGGGCGGATCCTCGACGCGACGCTGGGCGCCCGCCCTCCCGGTGGCGGGATGCCGACGCGGATGGCGCACTACGCGGAGAAGGTGCGGGAGGCCCTCGGCGACCCCGCGCTCAGCATCGACAGCCCGCCGAAGCTGCTGCGCGCACTGCACCGCGCGGGGATGCTGGTCGAGTCCACGAGCCGGTGGGAGCTGGCGGAGCAGCGGCATCCGGCGATCGAGCCCCTCCTGGCCTACAAGAAGCTCTCGCGCCTGCACGTCGCCAATGGATGGGCGTGGCTTGCGGAATGGGTGGACGAGGGCAGGTTCCGGCCCGTGTACGTGCCGGGAGGCGTCGTCACGGGGCGATGGGCCTCGTCCGGCGGCGGAGCGCTGCAGCTGCCGCGCAGCCTCCGGCCCGCGGTGCGCGCCGACGAGGGCTGGCGGCTGATCGTCGCCGACGTGGCGCAGCTGGAGCCGCGGATGCTGGCCGCGATGTCCCGCGACAGCGCCATGGTGCGCGCGGCGCAGGGCGCCGACCTCTATGAGGGCATCGTCGCCTCGGGCGCGGTCGCCACGCGCGAGGAGGCCAAGTACGCCGTCCTGGGGGCGATGTACGGGGCGACCACGGGCGATGCCGGCCGGCTCGTGCCGCGTCTGCGCAAGGTGTTCCCGCGGGCGATGGGGCTCGTCGACGATGCGGCGCAGCGGGGGGAGCAGGGCGGGCTCGTCTCGACCTGGCTGGGGCGCTCCTGCCCGCCGCCGTCTCCACGGTGGCACGAGATCCAGGGTGCCGCCAGCGGGCCCGATGCCGGGGCCGGAGAGGAGAGCCGCGCGCGTCGCGCGGCGAAGGACCGAGGCCGCTTCACCCGTAATTTCGTCGTGCAGGGGACCGCGGCCGAGTGGGCGCTGATCTGGCTCGCCGAGATCCGGCACCGGCTGTGGCAGCTGCCGCCCGCGCGGCATCCGGCGCCCGCTTCCGGACCACTCTTCTCCGAGCGTGCCCATCTCGCCTTCTTCCTGCACGA
>CAYOTY010000132.1:808-6814 GCA_964406995.1 uncultured Microbacterium sp. | reverse complement strand
CGCGCAGCACGCGGTGCGCCAGGCGAAGCTGCTCGCGAAGAACCTCGTCGCCGTCATCCGCGGCGAGGAGCCCCGGCAGTACGTCCACAAGAACCTGGGCGCCGTCGCCGGCCTCGGGCTCTACAACGGCGTCTTCCAGTCCGGGAAGCTCGCGCTGAAGGGCTTCATCGCCTGGATCGCGCACCGCGGTTACCACGGCCTGGCCATGCCGACGTGGGAGCGCAAGTGGCGGGTGCTCTGGGGCTGGTGGAACAACCTGTGGCTCGGCCGTGACCTGGTGAACCTGCAGACCGTGCAGAACCCGCGCTACGTGTTCGAGGAGTTCGCGGCCCGTCCGCGCGCGGCGAGCGCCCCGGCGCCCGCGCCGAAGAAGGCCGAGGCCGAGAAGGAGCCCGTCAAGGCCAGCGTCGCCTCCTGAGGCCGGACGGGAAGGCCCGCCCCGCGGGAGGCGCCTGTCACACCTGCTTCCGCAGCCGTTCTGTCACGAGTCCCACGGCACGGTGCACGTCACCGCGCTCGGCGCGGGCCATCACGCCGGCGACAAGAGGCCCCAGCAGTCGGTCCGCGCCACGGAGACGGATCTGTCGCCAGGTGCGCAGTTCGCAGCGCCCCTCGCCGAGCGGTACGAGGGAGCGGGTGCCGCGCGCATCGGTTCCGTCCACGGCGCGCCAGGCGAAGGAGACTCCGGGCCGCACGTCGCGCACTTCGATACGGGTGCGCGTCAAGCGGCCGAGGACGTGGAGCTCCTCCACCACGATGGCGCCGTCGAACACCTCGCCCGGAGGCGACTGCTCCATCCGCGTCACTCCCTGGCGCCAGAGCGGGTCGTTCGAATAGTCCGCGAGGACTGTCCAGGCTATCTGCGCAGACGTGTCGATGACCGCCCGCCCTTCCGTCACGATCGGCATGTCGATCCTCCAAAGTAGTTTCCTAAGATACTATATCTCCATGAATCATATAGAGATGGCCGACCTCCCGCAGGACTTCGCCGACGTGGTCGTCGCGCAGTGGCGGGCGGAGCGCCCGGACCTCGATTTCTCGGCGATGGGGCCGCTCGCTCGCCTTGCCCGACTGGTGCTCTTCGGTGGAAAGCTCGTCGACGCGGTGTTCGCCGAGGCGGGCCTGGAGCGAGCGGAATTCGATGTCCTCGCCGGCCTGCGCCGCCACGGTGCGCCCTATCGGATGACCCCCTCGCAGCTTGCGGACATCCTGCTCGTCACCCGGGGCGGCATGACCAAGCGGATCGACAGGCTCGAGGCCCGAGGACTTGTCGAGCGCCTCGCCAACGGCACCGATCGGCGCAGCCTGCTGGTCGGGCTGACCGAGCGGGGGCGACTCCTCGTCGATGATCTGGTCGCCCGGCACACGGCGAATGAATCGCGACTCCTTGCTGTTCTCTCGCCCGAGGAGCGGGCCTCCCTCGACGGCGCTCTGCGCAAGCTTCTCGTCGCGATCGGAGACGGAGGGCAGTCGCCTGCATGATCATTTTGGGCAGGATGGGGCTCTATGCTTAGGTAACCCTTACCTAACAGGAGCCCCATGTCCGACGCCGCCCCGACCTTCGTGCGCAAAGGTCTCCTCCGTCTGAGCTGGCCTCTGCTGCTCGTCACCGTTCTGACGCTGCTGGCGACCCTCGGCAACGTAGTGCTGCTGAGCATGTCCTCGCCGGAGCTCAACGCCGCCGTGGCGACGTCGAATCAGATCCTCGGCGTCATGTACGACGTCTCGGTGCTCTTCAGCATCGGTGCGCTCGTCGTCATCGCCCAATCGCTGGGTGCGGGTGCGATGATCGCGGCTCGTCGCTCCTCGGTCATCGCGCTGCGCGCCGCGAGCATCCTCGGTCTCGTTCTCGCAGCGACCATCTTCCTCGCCGCACCCGCCCTGCTGCGCGCGGTGAACACGCCCGCGGAGATCTTCGATGACGCACTGGCGTACCTGTGGATCGTCGCGTTCGGGCTGGCCTTCAACGCCTACATCGTCACCGCGTCGGCGGTGCTGCGCGCCTACGGCCGCACTCCGGCCCTGCTGGTGCTCGGTATCGTCGTCAACGTTCTCGACGTTGCGCTGCTGGCTTTCTTCCTCCTGGTGATGGAACTGGGCGCCGCCGGCGCCGCCCTGCCGACCCTGCTCGTGCGAGGCGTGGGCGTGCTGGTCCTCGCGCTCATGATCAGAAGTCGCACGGGCGCGCGCTTCTTCGGCCCCTTGCCGCAGGTGGCAGAGGGCGGCGGGGCGTGGCGGATGGCGCGACTGTCGATCCCGACGGTGGTGGAGAACGGCGCCTACAACCTCGTGATCGTCTTCACGGTCTCGCTGATCAACGTCCTGGGAACGGATGCCATCAACGCCCGCTCCTATGCGCTGACGCTCACCGCGCTGGTGACCGGTGTGATCCTCGCCCTCGCACAGGGCAACGAGACGATCGTCGGCTGGGATGTCGGCGGCGGTCAGCGTCTGCAGGCTCGTCGCCTGACGCTTCGCACCGTGTCGTGGACGGCGCTGGCCTCGACCCTCCTCGCTCTGGTGCTGTGGTACTTCGCCGACAGCGCCCTGTCGATCTTCGGCGTGAACGATGCGGTGCTGACGCAGGCGCGCGAGGCGCTGCTGATCAGCGCGGTGCTGCTGCCGCTGTCGGCGGCCAGCGCGATCCTCTACGGCGCCCTGCGATCGGCGGGCGATGTCGTGGTTCCGATGGCCATGTCGCTGATCGCCAGCATCGCGGTGCTCCTTCCCGTCTCCTGGCTGTTCATCCAGCAGTGGGGCATGGGCATCGCCGGCATCTTCTGGGCGCTGGTGATCGCCGAGGCGGTGAAGGCGGCACTGCTGCTGGGGCGCCTCCTCGGCCGGCGGTGGCTCCAGCACGCGACCGTCACCGAGACGGCGTCTGAACCGGCACTGCCGTGACTCGGCTTCCCGGAGGTCCGCTCACGACGCGGCGGGCGCTGTTCTCACACGTGGAGGACATCGCCCGCTTCGCCCTCGTGACGGCGCCGCCTTGGCGGCGGACCCCGCGGGATCTCGCTTTCGACGGGTACCTCCGTCAGGTACGTCGCATCCTGCGCGACGAGCCGGCCGAGGCGGTGGTCGTCGAGAACCGCCTGCTCGCCCGGAGCGAACGGAGTGCGATCACCGAGCTGACGCTGCGGATGTCGGCGACCGTCGAACCCGGTGACATGCTGCACGTGCTCTGGCAGAACGCTCCCGAGCGGACGGCGAGGCATGCGCCGCATCTGCCTGCAGGTGCATACTGGACGACGCCGCTCCCGCACCGCCCTTCGCTGCGGAGACGGTATTCCCCGCAGGAGCTGGCCGCATCCGTCTTCGACCTGTCCGGGGCGAATGCTCCGGCAGACGCCCGGGAGCTGCCGCGCATCACTCCGCGCTTCTTCACGGTCTCGGGGGTCGAGCGCCGCGGGCAGGATGCGCTCGTGCGTCTTCAGGTGACGCGGGTGGGCACCTGGCCCGAGCGCGCCGCCGCGTTCCTGCATGCCGTGGAGCCCGGAAATCGGATGCCGGTACGAGTCCTCCCGCATCCTCACCGCGTCCCCTCGGACGCTCCCGGTCTCGCCGTCGTCACCGGATCCGGGGCCGCCGGGGTCTTCTCGGCGCTTCGTGCCGGAGCCAGAGGCGTGCAGCTGCTGTGGGGGATCGGCGACAAGACGCTCGAACCCTGGGTGCATGCCGAGCTCGACGAACATCTTGCGACGGGCGGGCTTGCCGCACTCCGCATCGTGCAGACCCCGGAGCGAGTCCCGGGAGCGCTGGCCACACTCTCCGGACTGCCGGACCTCACCGAGGGTTGGATCTACGTCAGCGGCAACGAGGACATGGGTCGTGACATCGACGCGCTTCTCTCGGGGCTCCTGGGCCGCGACGCCCTGCGCCGGCTATCCGAGCAGCTGCGCTACATCGTCTCGACCTGAGCCGGCGGAGACCCCGATCCGCGTCCGACCCGGCAGGCATAGGCGACCACATTCCGCGGCGCCGTCCGTGCCCCCACTGGGATTCGAACCCAGACTGAAGCGATTTTAAGTCGCCTGCCTCTGCCGTTGGGCTATGGGGGCGCAGTTCGAGGACAGCCTAGTCGGCATAGGGTGGGAGGGTGCTCGATCTCACCGCTGAACCGACACCGCCGCATCAGGGCTGGAAAGACCCCGCCCGGTGGTGGCCGCGCCTGACCGAGGCGACGGCCCATCTGCCCGCGCCCGTGGCCGTCATCGACGCCGACGCCCTCCGTCACAACGCCATGGACCTGCTCGCTCGGGCCGGCGGCGTGCCGATCCGGGTGGCGACGAAGTCGGTGCGGGTGCGCGGCGTGCTCGATGCGGTACTGAAGCTCCCCGGCTTCCGAGGGCTTCTCTGCTTCCAGCTCGCCGAGGCGCTGTGGCTGGCCGAGCAGCACGACGACATCGTGCTCGGCTATCCCACGGCAGACCGCGCGTGCCTGGAGCGTCTCGTGGGCGACGAGGTCGCCGCGGCTCGCATCACGCTGATGATCGACGATCACTCCCAGCTCGATCTCATCGACCAGATCGCTCCGCCCGGAAAGCGCCCGGTCATCCGGGTCGCCGTCGATGTCGACGCCTCCTACCGCGCACCGGTGGTCGGGCACGTGGGAGTGCGGCGCTCGCCGCTGTCCACACCGGAGGAGGTCACGCGATTCGTCCGCTCCGTGCACGAGCGCGACGGCTTCCGGCTGATCGGCGTGCAGATGTACGAGGCGCAGCTGGCCGGCGTCGGCGACAAGGCCGGCCATGAGGCGCCGGTGATCCGGATGCTGCAGCAGCAGTCCCGCGAGGAGCTGCGCGTGCGGCGGGCCGAGATCGCCCGTCAGCTCACCGCGATGGCCCCGCTGGAGTTCTTCAACGGCGGGGGCACGGGCTCGCTGGAGTTCACCGGCAGCGACCGTGCCGTCACCGAGGCCAGCGCCGGCAGCGGTCTGCTCGCCGGGCACCTCTTCGACGGCTACCGGGCGTTCCGGCCCGCACCGGCATCCGCCTTCGCCTTCGACGTGGTCCGTCGCCCGACCGGCGACATCGCCACCGTCCTCGGCGGCGGCTGGATCGCCTCGGGGCCGGTGGAGGCCTCGCGCCAGCCGAAGCCGGTGTGGCCGCATGGGCTTCGCACCCTCCCGCGGGAGGCCGCCGGAGAGGTGCAGACGCCGCTGCAGGGGGAGGCGGCATCCGCCCTCCGCCCCGGCGACCGGGTCTGGTTCCGCCATGCGAAGAGCGGCGAGCCCGCGGAGCGGGTGAACAGCTTCCACCTGGTGCAGGGCGACCGGGTCGTCGACGAGCTTCCCACGTACCGCGGCGAGGGGAAGGCGTTCCTGTGACGCGCCCCGGGGGCGTCTGGCGCAACTGGGCGCGCTCGGCCACGGTCAGGCCGGTCCGCGTCGAGCGCCCGCGCAGCGCCGAGGGCGTGCAGCGCGCCGTGCGGGCGGCGGTGGCGCAGAGGCTGCCGATCAAGGCGGTCGGCGCCGGCCACAGCTTCACGGGCGTCGCGGTGGCTCCCGGTGTGCTCCTCGAGCTCGACGACCTGCAGGGGCTGGTCCGGGCGGATGCCGCCACCGGCCGGGCCACCCTTCTCGCCGGGACGAGGCTGCACCGGATCCCGGCGCTCCTGGCCCCCTACGGCCTGGCCATGCAGAATCTCGGCGACATCGACCGGCAGTCGATCTCGGGCGCCATCTCCACCGGGACGCACGGCACCGGCGTCGGGTTCGGCGGCATCGCCACGCAGGTCGTCGGCGCCACGCTGATCACGGCGGCAGGCGACTTCCTCCGCGTTGATGAAGACCACGACCCCGAGCTGCTGCCGGCGATCGCCCTCGGCCTCGGCGCACTCGGGATCCTCGTCGAGGTGACCCTGCAGTGCGTTCCCGCCTTCGCGATGCACGCGGTGGACGAGCCGGTCGCCCTGGAGGAGCTGCGGGAGAGCCTGGACGAGCGGGTGGCGGCATCCGATCACTTCGAGTTCTACTGGTTCGCGCATACCGGGGTCGCGCTCACC
>CAYOTY010000132.1:0-798 GCA_964406995.1 uncultured Microbacterium sp. | reverse complement strand
CGACGAGACGCTGCTCTCCAACGGCGTGTACCGCCTGGTGTGCGGAACCTCGGGCTTCGTCCCGGCGATCGCGCCGCCCTTCAACAGGCTCGCCGTGACGCTCACGGGAGACCGCGAGTACACCGACCTGTCCCACCGGGTGCTCACGCAGTCGCGCACCGTGCGCTTCCGCGAGATGGAGTACGCACTCCCGGTCGAGAGCACGCTCGCGGCCTTCGACGAGGTGCGTGCGCTCATCGACCGGCGGGGGTGGCGGATCGAGTTCCCGATCGAGGTGCGCTTCGCCGCATCCGACGACCTCTGGCTCTCCACCGCCCACGGACGCGCGAGCGGTTACATCGCCGTGCACCGCTACTGGCGGATAGACCCCTCGGAGTACTTCCGCGAGGTCGAGCAGATCATGCTCGCCCACGGCGGGCGGCCGCACTGGGGCAAGATGCACACCCTCGGCGCCGAGCAGCTGCGCGAGCGCTACCCCCGTTTCGACGACTTCGCGGCGCTGCGCGACCGGCTCGATCCCGAGCGCCGCTTCGCGAACCGCTATCTGGAGCGCGTGCTCGGCGCGTAGGCGCGATTCACGGACCGCGATTCGCAGACACTGCCCAGCGTGAGCGGGCGGCGACGCGGATAGGATGAAGGAAACTCTGAAGGGGGAAGCCGCTCATGGAATGGCTTGTACCGGTACTCATCATCGTCGGCGTGCTCGTCCTGCTCGGTATCTACCTGTGGGCGACCTACAACTCGCTCGTGCAGCTCAACGTCCGCGTCGACGAGGCCTGGAGCGGCATCACCGTCCAG
>CAYOTY010000131.1:0-6965 GCA_964406995.1 uncultured Microbacterium sp. | reverse complement strand
GCGCGGCGGAGTAGAGGTAGAGCCCGTGTCCCGCCTCGTCCTGCACCTTGGCCATGAGGATCGCCTTGCGCTTCAGGCTCGGGGCGCGCGTGATCCAGTTGCCCTCGGGCTGCATGCCGATGATCTCCGAGTGTGCGTGCTGCGAGATCTGGCGGATCAGCGTCCTGCGGTACGCCTCCGGCATCCAGTCGCGCGGCTCGATGCGCTGCTCGGCGGCGATCAGCTCGTCGAAGAGCGCCTGCTCTTCGGTCTCGGCCTGCACCGCAGCATCCGCTTCCATGATCTGCCCCTTTACAGAACGTTCGTTCAGTAAATTGTAACCGCGTGCCCGGATGCCGGCAAGCACCGTACGGCTTCGCCGCACAGACTCGCAGATCTGCACGCTCTCGGACGGATTTCGGAGATTGTCTGCGAAACAGCGCAGATCTGCGAGGCTCTGCCGGGTGTCGGCGGGCCGGAGTATCCTCGGCGCATGGGCATCGAGGTGCTGCCGGCGACCGGGCGATGGGACGACTTCGCCGAGATCCTGGTGCCCAAGAAGCCGGGCGGGGGCGGATGCGTGTGCATGTCGTACCGGGATGCGCGGCTGGACATGCCCGGGCGCATCGCGCACATGCGTGACGAGTGCTCGCGCGAGCCCGGCCCCGGAGCGCTGCTCTACGAGGACGACGTCGTCGCCGGCTGGGTCTCCGTCGCCCCGCGGTCGACCTACCGGCGCCTCATGAACTCGCGGACGATCCCGCACGTGGACGAGAGGGATCCCTGGTCGATCGTGTGCTTCGTCGTCCGCGCCGGGCACCGCAAGCGCGGACTCATGCACGAGCTGCTCGACGGCGCCGTGGAGCACGCCCGCTCGCACGGAGCCGAGGTCGTCGAGGGCTACCCCGCCGATACGCGCGGCGAGCGGATCGATCTCATCAGCGGCTACGTCGGCACGGTCGAGCTCTTCGAGAAGCACGGCTTCGAGCGCGTGCTGCTGACCAAGGCACACGCGGGGCACCGCGAGCGGTGGATCATGCGCCGGGAGCTGTCCCCCGCGTGAGCCGCCTCACTCCTTCGCCACGAGCGTGAGCACGTCGTAGGAGGCGACCAGCTCGTCGCGCTGGTTGAGGATCTCGGCGTCCCAGCGCACCTCGCCGTACTCGTCGGTCTCGCGCGGAGTGATCTGCTTCGCCGTCAGCGTCACCCGGATCTCGTCGCCGGGGGAGACGGGCGTGACGAAGCGCAGGTTCTCCAGGCCGTAGTTGGCGAGCACCGGCCCGGGGTCGGGGTCGACGAAGAGACCGGCCGCAAAGGAGACGAGGAGATAGCCGTGCGCCACGCGCCCGGGGAAGAAGGGGTTGGCGGATGCCGCGGCCTCGTCCATGTGCGCATAGAAGGTGTCGCCGGTGAAGTGCGCGAAGGTCTCGATGTCGTCGAGCGTGACGACTCGCGATGCGGAGACGAGCTGATCGCCGAGGCCCAGCTCGGCCAGCGTCTTGCGGAAGGGGTGGACGCCGTCCGGCTCCGCCGGGGCGCCGCTGTGCCAGACGCCGCTGAGGGCGGTCAGCATCTCCGGGCTCCCCTGCACGGCGGTGCGCTGCATGTAGTGCAGGACCGCGCGGATGCCGCCGAGCTCCTCTCCTCCACCGGCCCTTCCGGGTCCGCCGTGCACCAGGTGGGGGACGGGTGCACCGTGGCCGGTCGACGTGCGCAGGTTCTCCTCGCTGAGAATCAGCACGCGTCCGTTGCAGGCACCGATGCGCGACAGGAGCTCCACGGCGATGTCCGGGTCGCCCGTGGCGACGCTGGTCACGAGCGAGCCGCCGCCACGCACGACGAGCTCGGCGGCCTCGGCGACGGTGCGGTAGGGGAGGATGCTCGTCACCGGCCCGAAGGCCTCGATCTCGTGAACGGCGGGCGTCGTCGGATCCTCGAAGCCGAGCACGACCGGGGAGACGAAGGCGCCGTCGGGAGCAGACCCGATCGTGCCGTCCGCGCGCACTACCTCGGGCTCGTCGAGCGTGCCGAGCAGCAGCGTGCCACCGGCATCCTGCAGCGCATGCACCTGCCGCAGCACGTCGTCGCGCTGCGCGATCGAGACGAGCGGGCCCATCGTCACGCTCTCGGCATGCGGGTCGCCTACAACGATCCGCTCGGCGATCTTCCCCTTCAGGGCGTCTACCACGTCGTCCACCGCCTCCGCGGGCACGAGCGCCCGCCGGATCGCCGTGCACTTCTGCCCGGCCTTGGCGGTGAGCTCCACGAGCAGCTGCCGCACGTAGCCGTCGAAGAGGGCGGAGCCGGGCGCGGCGTCGGGCGCGAGGATCGAGGCGTTGATCGAATCGGTCTCGCTGAGGAAGCGTACGCCGTCGGGTGCCTGTGCCCGCAGCGCCCCGGCCGTCGAGGCGCTGCCGGTGAAGGAGACCGTGTCTCCGAGTCGCAGGTGGGAGAAAAGGTCGGGCACCGCGCCGCTGACCAGCTGCAGCGATCCCTCGGGGAGCAGGCCGCTGTCCACGAGCATCCGCACCCAGGCCTCGGCGATGTAGGCCGTCGGCGTCGCCGGCTTGATCAGCGAGGGCATGCCCGCGAGGAACGCCGGGGCGAACTTCTCCAGTGCGCCCCAGGTCGGGAAGTTGAAGGCGTTGATCTGCACCGCGACCCCGGGCAGGCGGGTACAGATATGCCGTCCGAGGAATGTGCCGTCCTTCGACAGCGGTTCGGGCGCCCCGTCGAGGTAGACCTGAGCGTTCGGCAGCTCACGGCGGCCCTTGGACGAGTAGGTGAACAGCACCCCGATGCCGCCGTCGACGTCGCTCAGCGAGTCGCGGCGGGTGGCGCCCGCACGCAGGGACAGCGCGTACAGCTCCTCCCTGCGCTCGTTCAGGATGCCGGCGAACTGCTTCAGCAGCACGGCGCGCTGGTGGAAGGTCAGCTCTCCGAGGCTCCTCTGGCCGACGGTTCGCGCGTGGTCGAGCGCGCCCGTGAGATCGAGTCCTGCGGTGCTGACCCGCGTGATCTCCTCGCCGGTCGAGGCGTCGCGGACCACTGTTCCGGTCCCTGAGCCCGTCGAAGGGCCCGTCGGCTCCCACCACCGGCCCTGCACGTAGCTGGGAAGAACGCCCACATCTCCTCCTCGAGACAGCTGGAATTACTCACCGTTCGTTCAGTAATCTTCGCAGAGGGAACCCCGCACGGCAAGGACATGCCGTGCCAGATGAAAGACTGAATCCGTGAGCTCCGATATCGCACCCGCCCGGCGCGGCCGCCCCGGCTACGACCGCGACGACGTTCTGCGTGTGGCCGTCGCGCTCTTCAACGAGCAGGGATACGAGGCGACCTCCGTCGCCGACCTCACCGCACGCCTCGGGCTGACCAAGTCGGCGCTGTACCACCACTTCCGCTCCAAGGAGGAGATCCTCGGCATCGCCCTGGAGACCGCCCTCAGCGGTCTGGAGGGAGTGCTCACGGACGCCGAGGACGCCGGCGGCGCCGCATCCGCTCGGCTGAAAGCCGCCGTCGCCGGAGCCGTCGGGGTCCTCGTCGCCGAGCTCCCCTCGGTCACGCTCCTGCTGCGCCTGCGCGGCAACAGCGATGTCGAGCGGGCGGCGCTGGAGCGGCGTCGTTCCTTCGACCATCGGGTCACGGCACTGGTCCGTGCGGCTCAGGAGGAGGGTGACATCCGCTCCGACATCGACGCGGCCGTGGCCACCCGTCTCGTCTTCGGCATGATCAACTCGCTCGTCGAGTGGTACCGGCCGGGCGGCTCGGAGGACGCCGCATCCCTCTCGCACGACGTGCTCGCCGTCGCCCTCGACGGCCTCCTGCGGCGCTAGGGGCGCGACAACCCGCACACAACCTCGCAGATCCGCACAACTGCGGACCAATCCGCTGAGAATCTGCGAAATCGTGCAGATCGACGAGATTACGCTGCGGATGTCGCCGCGCCGTCGCTCAGTCGAACATCCACAGCGACATGCAGGAGCCCAGGCCCACGACGAAGAGCGCGAACATGCCGAAGGTCATCCACGCCTTGGGGGGCACGTTCTCCGGCGACTCCTCGACATCCTGCGGGGCGCCTTCGGTCTCGGGTGTCGTCATAGGGCGCTCACGATCCGCATGATGTCGCTGACCATCGCCACGGCCAGCACGGCGAACACGAAGGCGATGAACCAGGTGTAGATCCACTTGGAGCGGTGATCGGCCTTCCAGAAGCGGCGAAGGCTCAGCACGCCGTTGACCACGGCGATGACGCACAGCGCCAGCCCGATGGGGGCGGCGACGATTCCGGACAGGCCGAGGATGGGCACGCCTATCGGGATGATCAGGTAGGAGATGAGGCAGCGGATGCCGGTGACCACCAGCGCGATCCGGAAGCCGCGGTGCGCCGCGCGCTCCGCCTTCACCGAGCGCTCGACCTTCTCCACGCGCAGAAGGCGCCGCATGAAGCGATCGGCGGCCGATTCGGTGGGGGCGGTCAGCGTCAGGGCATCGACGCGCTCGTCCTGCGCGATTTTCTCGCTCACCGGATTCATACCGATCCCCTGGTCGTTCGGAAGGCCCCAGGCCCATGCGCCATGCTACCAGCGCGAGTGTATGAGCGGGCTGGGTCGGGGAGGCAGGAGGACCGTGATGCTAGAGTCGCTGGCACCTCCGGGGCGAGGACGAGGTGAGGAGTCCAGGATGCGTCCGAGCACTGCGCGACAGATCTCCGTCGCCGTCCTTCTCCTCGCGGCCGTCGCCGCGATCGCCTTCTTCGGATCGCTCGCAACGATCCCGAACGTCGAGGGCTGGTATGCGGATGCGGCGAAGGTGCCGTGGAATCCGCCCGATGGCGTGTTCGGCCCGGCCTGGTCGGTGCTGTACCTGCTGATCGCCCTCGCCGGATTCCTCCTCTGGCGGTCGGGGCACCAAGGGGCCGGCCGGCCGAACGCCGCCCGGAAGACCCTGTGGGTCTATGGCCTGCAGCTCGGGCTGAATGCGATCTGGTCGCCGCTCTTCTTCGCCGGCTATCCGATCATCGGCGAGGCCGCCTGGTGGGCCGCCCTGGTGGTGATCGTGGCGCTGATCGCGAGCGTGGTCTGGCTCGTCGCGGCCTCCGCGAAGCACTCCAGGGCTGCGGCCTGGCTGCTGGTGCCCTACCTCGCCTGGCTGCTGTTCGCCTCGAGCCTGAACATCGGCATCATCGCGCTGAACTGAGGTCCCCCCCCCGCTGAGTATCGAACCGTCCAGTGCGTACCTCACCGACGTCGTTTCGATACGCACTGGACGGTTCGATACTCATTCGGCATGGCGGAGGTCCCCAGGGGCTTCGGGGGAGAGAGACGAAGAGCCGGACCCGAAGGCCCGGCTCTTCCACTGTCTCAACACAGTGTGCGCGAGGGGGGACTTGAACCCCCACGTCCGTAAGGACACTGGCACCTGAAGCCAGCGCGTCTACCAATTCCGCCACTCGCGCGAGTGTTGCTGAGCCTCGAAGAACTCAACCTCCCGAGGATATCACGCGCGCGGGGGTCCTTCGCGACGAACGAATCGACAACGGTCAGCGACAAAACCCGGCAACGCACAGCCAGGCTGGCTACGATGTCCCATACCGGTCGCCGAGCAATGGGAGCCCTGTGGGACTACTAGACAGCTTTGAGAAAGGTCTTGAGCGCGCAGTGAACAGCGCCTTCGCCAAGACCTTCCGCAGCGGCATCCAGCCGGTCGAGATCTCCTCCGCCCTGCGTCGCGAGCTCGACACGAAGGCCGCGGTGGTCTCTCGCGACCGCATCATCGCCCCGAACGCCTTCGTCGTCCACCTCAGCGGGGACGACTACGCACGGATGCGCGGCCTCGGCGGCGCGCTCGTGGACGAGCTGCGCGCACTTCTGTCCACGCACGCGGAGGCGCAGGGATACAGCTTCGCCGGACCCGTCACGATCGAGCTCGAAGCCGACGAACGGGTCACGACCGGTGTGGTGCAGGTGAACTCGACCAGCTCCGAGCAGCGGGTGAACTGGCAGGCGGTCGTCGACGTGGACGGCAGGCGACACGCGATCACGCAGGCGCGCACGGTCATCGGGCGGGGGAGCGAGGCGAGCATCGCGATATCGGATGCCGGATCCAGCCGCCGTCACGCCGAGATCCTCTGGGACGGCGAGCGCGCGATGATGCGCGATCTGGGCTCGACCAACGGCACCAAGGTCGACGGGGTGAAGGTGAGCGAAGCCCCCCTCCCGAGCGACACCGTGATCACGATCGGCCGCACCGACCTGGTGTTCCGGATCGTTCCGATCGCCGCGCCGCGCACCGCCCCGACGGACGACGCCACCCGGCAGTTCGGAGGATTGCCGCAATGAGCGCCCTCCACTTCGACGCACCGATGCTCACTCAGGAAAAGGTCGCAGCGAGACGACCCGCGGAGGTGACCATTCGATGAGCGAACTCACCCTGGTGCTGCTGCGCATCGGCTTCCTGGTGATGATGTGGTTCTTCGTGTTCGCCGTCGTCTATGCGCTGCGGGCCGACCTGTTCGGGGTGAAGGTGCGCAAGCTCCCCGTGGAGGCGGCCGCGGCGGCGCCGCCGGCTCCTCCGGCAGCATCCCGACCGAAGGGTCCCGGTGCGGCATCCGGATCCCTCGCGGCGCTCGGCGCCGCGACCCGCCTCGTGATCACCTCCGGCCCCAAGGCCGGACTCGAGCTTCCCCTCGGCGACGAGCCGATGACGATCGGGCGCTCCAGCGAATGCGGCCTGGTGATCCGCGACGACTACACCTCCAGCCAGCACGCCAGACTCCTCGTCCGAAACGGGGTGTGGACGATCCAGGACCTCGACTCCACGAACGGCACGTTCCACGGCGGCGCCCGGGTGACCGGCGGCACGCCCGTGACGATCGGCACCCCCATCAAGGTGGGCGCGACGAGCTTCGAGCTGCGGGCGTGAGCTGAGGCATGGTCTTCGAGGGCTCGAGCGCCGCGATCTCCCACACCGGGAAGGTCCGCTCC
>CAYOTY010000130.1:6762-6998 GCA_964406995.1 uncultured Microbacterium sp. | reverse complement strand
CCGCCGGCGCGCGAGTAGATCGCGGCGCGCTGGTGCGAGTTCTCGCCGTAGCGGAGCGATACCAGCCGCTCGGCCTTGATCGTCAGGTGCTCGGGCAGATCCTCGTCCTCGGCGAGGGTTCCCTCGGCGAACCAGGTCGCCACCGCACGATCGTACTGGGCCGTGTGCGCGAAGGCGCGGGCGGCGAGGTCGCGGCGCTGCGAGAGGGAGGTGCCCTCGCCCTCGCCCGCCTCGAT
>CAYOTY010000130.1:6158-6752 GCA_964406995.1 uncultured Microbacterium sp. | reverse complement strand
GGCGATGGTGCGCGCCTCGGCGAAGAACTTCGCCAACGTCGCACCATCGCCGGCCCTCCGATGTCGATCTGCTCGACGACCTCATCGGGGGCCGCTCCGGAGGCCACGGTCTCCACGAACGGGTACAGATTCACCACGACGAGCTCGAAGGGCGCGATGTCGAGATCGGCGAGCTGACGCTCGTGGTCCTCCAGGCGGAGATCCGCGAGCAGGCCGGCGTGCACGCTCGGGTGCAGGGTCTTCACACGGCCGCCCAGAGACTCCGGGAATCCGGTCACCGCCGCGACGTCGGTCACCTCGAACCCGGCGTCGCGGATGGCCCCGGCCGTCGAGCCGGTGGAGACGATCTCCACGCCCGCCTTCGCCAGCGTCTCGGCCAGCACGAGCAGGTCGGTCTTGTCGCTCACCGACACCAGGGCGCGCCGGATCGGCACCGCGTCGCGATCGCGATAGAGCGAGGGGTCGTGACGGGGGCCGGCCATGGAACTCTCCTTCAGTGGGGGTCAGTCGGATGCCGCGAGGGCGAGATCACCGGTCGCCACGCGCTGGACGACATCGATGAGCAGTCGGCGCTCGACGGGCTTGATGCGCTCG
>CAYOTY010000130.1:0-6148 GCA_964406995.1 uncultured Microbacterium sp. | reverse complement strand
CCGACTCACTGCACCGATCCGCGGTCGAGGATCTCCTTGATGGTCTGGACGTAGAGCTCGCGCTCGACGGGCTTGATGCGCTCGTGCAGGGTCTCTTCAGTATCGCCCGGACGCACCGGGACGCGCTCCTGAGCGAGGATCGGACCGGAGTCGACGCCCTCGTCGACGACGATGACGCTCGCCCCGGACTCGCTCACGCCGGCCGCGAGCGCGTCGCGCACGCCGTGGGCGCCCGGGAACTCCGGCAGATAGGCGGGGTGGGTGTTGATGATGCGCGGAGCGTACTCGGCGACGATCGCGAACGGCAGCAGGCGCATGAGGCCGCTCAGAACGATGAGGTCGGGCGCGTAGGGGCGCAGCCGGGCCGCGAGCGCCTCGCCCCAGGCCTCGCGACTGTCGTAGTCGCGCCAGGCGACCGTGAAGGCCGGGATCCCGAACTCCGCAGCGTGCGCGAGTCCGGCGGCGTCGCGATCGGCGCCGACGGCGACCACTCGCGCGGGAGAGCCGGGGAGGGCCGTGGCCTCGAGCAGGGCGCGAAGATTCGAGCCGGTGCCGGAGATGAGGACGACGACCTGGAGCACCCGGCAAGTCTACCGAGTCTCGGGAGGCTCCCCGTCGCCGAGGAAGCCGAGATCCACGGGAGCGGTCTCGTCCTCGGACCCTTCGATCCCCACGTCTCCCTCCCGCCAGTGCTTCGCGCTGCCCGGAGCCTCCGCGGCGAGCTCGTCGCGGTGCCGGGGAGAGAGCAGCAGGATCGCGGCACCGATCAGCACCTCCGCCCCGAGGGCGAGTGCGACCAGACCCGGGTGCGGCCCGACCTCGGCCATGCGGCCCGGCCCGATCGATCCGGAGGCGAGCCGGGCGAGCGCCGCGCCGGACCCCGCCACCAGCACGGCGATTCCGAGGGCGATCGCGGCACGCGGCAGCACCCTCGGATCTTCCCCGAGAGACACCAGCCGCGAGCGGATCACCCACCCCGCGAACGCTCCGGCGCCGACGGGCAGCAGCACCACGATCAGCATCCACATCGAGGTGTTCTCCGGCAGCACCCCGAGCATCGGGATCGCCGGGACGACGCCCAGCTCCGTGCCGACCGGGGACACCGAGGTGCCGGTGCCGACGGCGATCCCGGGACCGGCCATCCACGCCACCGCCCAGACGACGAGCGTGGGCACGTAGGCGAGCTGGCCGAGACTGATCACCGTCGCCCCGAGCGCATCGACGCCGAGAGACTCATAGAGGGCCACGATGTCGCCCATACGCGCGAAGACGCGTGCGGCCAGCAGCAGCCCGCCCAGCCCCAGCAGCGCCACCACGGCCGTGGCCGCCCCGCGCACGACGCCCTCGGGCACGGCCCCCCACTCGTGGTAGTCCTCGACCCAGGCGCGGATGCGGTCGATCGCTCCCCCGTCGCCGTGACGCCACGCGGTGCCGATCGCCCCGGCGAGAGCGCCGGCGAGGTACACGAGCGCCGGGTAGCCGATCGCGCTGGCGAGGGCGACCTCTGCCACCTCGAGAGCCCCGGTCAGCGCGACGCCGACGGCGAGGGCGGTGAAGGCGATCGCTCCTCCGGCGACACCGGAGATCCAGGCGCCGGCGCGGACGGCGCGCGCCCCCGAACGACCCGCGAACAGCAGGGTGAAACCGAGGAACGCCAGCGGGGCCAGCGAGACGACGAAGCGGGCGGCATCCTCCGGTATCCCCAGAGAGCGCAGGAGCTCGTCTGGGATCGTGACGGCCAGCGGCACCGCGTGGCCGAACTGCCACAGGGTCGCCGTCGTGGGCCAGAGCGCCCCCCAGTCGCCCGCCATCCCGAACATCACCACCCACAGCAGGGTCAGCGGCGCCAGAAGAACGGCCAGTCCCACCGCCGCGGCGATGGCGGCGTCGACGGCGGCCAGTGCGGCGACGAGAAGGCGTTGCATATCCCAACGAGACTACGACGAGATTCGCTCCGGTTCCGCTGGGCGCGCCCGGTCCGCAACCGCTAACGTCGTCTTCGGAGGTCCTACCCATGACACAAGCCCCGGCATCGGCACCCGCAGACGCCCAGCCCAAGAACGCGCTCGACCGCTACTTCGAGATCACCCAGAGGGGTTCCACCCTCGGCACCGAGGTGCGAGGGGGCATGGTCACCTTCGTGACCATGGCCTACATCGTGATCCTCAACCCGATCATCCTCTCGGGAGTGACCGACGTCGAGGGCAACTCCCTCGCCTTCAGCGCGATCGGCGCCGCGACGGCCCTCAGCGCCGCGGTCATGACGATCCTGTTCGGCCTCATCTCGCGCCTGCCCTTCGCCTTCGCGGCGGGCCTCGGCATCAACGCCTTCGTCGCGTTCTCGGTGGCGGGCGAGGTGACCTGGCCCGAGGCGATGGCGCTCGTCGTCATCAACGGTCTCATCATCGTGCTGCTGGCCGCGACGGGCCTGCGCAAGATGATCTTCGACGCCGTGCCGATCCAGCTGAAGATCGCGATCACCGTCGGCATCGGCCTGTTCATCGCCTTCATCGGCTTCGTCAACTCCGGCTTCGTCACCTCCGGCGACAACCCGCCGGTGGGGCTGGGCGTCGGCGGCTCGGTCGCCACGGTCCCGACGCTGCTGTTCGTGCTGACGCTGCTCGCGATCGGCGTGCTCGTCGCGCTGAAGGTCAAGGGCGGCATCCTGATCGGACTCGTCGGCGGCACGATCGCCGCCGTCGTCGTCGAGGCGATCTGGAAGATCGGCCCGATGTTCGGACCCGACGGCGTCAACCCCGGCGGCTGGGGGCTGACCGTCCCCGCCCTGTCCGGCTCGCCCTTCAGCCTGCCCGACCTCAGCCTCATCGGCCAGATCAGCTTCGGCTTCGATCTCGGCAAAGTCAGCCTCGTGGCGCTGGTGATGATCGTCTTCACCCTCGTCTTCTCGAACTTCTTCGACGCGATGGGCACGATGACCGGCCTTGCCAAGGAGTCGGGCCTCGCCGATGCGAAGGGCGACTTCCCGCGCATCAAGTCGGCGCTGATCGTCGAGGGCGTCGGCGCCGTCGTCGGCGGCGCGACCTCCTCCTCCTCGACGACGGTGTTCATCGAGTCGGGATCCGGCATCGGCGAGGGCGCCCGGACGGGCTTCGCCAACATCGTCACCGGCCTGATGTTCGTGCTGGCGATGTTCCTGACCCCGCTGACGGAGATCGTGCCCACCGAGATCGCCGCCGCCGCGCTCGTGATCGTCGGCGCGATGATGATGTCGCAGATCAAGCACATCGACCTCGGCGACTTCCGCGTGCTGGTGCCGGTCTTCCTCACCGCGACCGTGATGCCGCTGACCTACTCGATCGCCAACGGCATCGGCGCCGGCTTCGTGAGCTGGGTGCTCATCCACGCCCTCTCCGGAAAGGCCCGGACGATCAGCCCGCTGTTGTGGGTGGTGGCCGTCGGCTTCGTGCTCTTCTTCGCCCGCGGTCCCATCGAGGCGCTCTTCGGGGTCGGCATCTGAGGCGATGGGGAGGGGCGCCTCAGGGAGCTCCTCGCCATGCCCCGCTCCTGGGCAGCTCCCCGGAGAAGAGCTGCGTCACCGTGACCAGGGTGAATCCGCGGTCGTGCAGCGCCGCGATGATCTCCGGCGCCAGCCGCACCGTCCGCTCGTTGGTGTCGTGGAAGAGGACGATGCCGCCCGGGCGCGGCTCGTCGATCGCTCGCTGCCGTAGCACCTCGTCGGAGGGCCCCGCCCAGTCTCGCGTGTCCACCGTCCAGATGATCGCCGGACGATCCGCAGCCGCGAGCACCCGCCGGTCGAACGACCCGTACGGCGGCCGGAAGGTGGTCACCGGCTGCCCCGACAGCCTCTGCAGCAGGCCCTGCGTGCGATCCAGCTGAGAGCGGATCTCCTCGTCGGTGAGCCTGGTCAGATCGGGGTGGCTCCAGGTGTGCCCGCCGAGCTCGTGCCCCTCCCGCGCCGCCCGCTCGATCGTCTCCGGGTTCCGCGACGCGTACCGGCCGAGCACGTAGAACGTCGCCGCCGCCCGCGCATCGGCGAGGTGGTCGAGCAGGATCGGCGTGAGCGAGGAGGGGCCGTCGTCATAGGTCAGCGCGAGACAGGGCAGGAGCCGGCAGTCGACCCATTCCCTCCCCGCGGGCACGGCGGAGGGCCCCAGGAAGTCGGCTCCGGATGCCTCGGAGAGCCGTGCTCCGAAGGGCGTCGCCACGCGCACCACGAGCTGCGACGGCACCTCGATCGTCAGCGGCTCCTGCGTCGCCTCGATGCCGAGATCGGTCAGCTCGGCCGCCTGGAAACCGGCCGGAAGAGTGAATGCCAGGGCGCCGTCGCGAGCCGGCACCGCGGTCGCCAGGCCAAGGCGGATGATCCTCTCCTGCTCCTCGTCGGGCGGACCCAGCGGCACCAGGCTCAGTCCGCCGGCCTCTCTGCGGATCGCCTCGACGATGTCGGCGCGCAGGATCGCGGCCGCCTCCGCGGTCCAGAGCTGCTCGGCCGTGGCGAGCTCACCGGTCGCGGTGTCGACGTAGATCACGACAGAAGTGTCGGAGGCCACCTCGGAAGAGCTTCCGACGACGACGCGCAGCCGCTCCCCGAAGATCTCGCCCTGCGCGGCGACGACATCGCACACGATCGCGACGCCGCTGCCCGAGGACGGTGCGAGGGCGGGGTCGCCGAGCACCTCGGCGGCGGGCAGCGACGTCGAACCGGGCACGCAGCCGCGCGCGGCGAGACCGGCGTCGCGCGGACCGACGGCAGGCCGGTACGCCACGCCTCCCTCCACGCTGCGCTGCGAAATCGCCGCGCGGATGATCTCATCGATGCGCGCGTTGAAGGCGGCCACCGGGCCCTGCGCACCGGGAAGGTAGGCCAGGCGCGCCTGCACGCCGACGACCTCGTTGCGCAGGCGCTGCAGGGTGAGCTGCGGGAGTCCGGCCGGGTCCAGGGGCGCGGGCAGCGCCTCCGCCACGCGCACCTCGGATGCCGACCATGCGGGCGGCGTCCAGCCCGCACTCGCGGAGGGGGCGCAGCCGGCGAGGACGCCGATGCTCACGAGCACGAGAGAGGCGGCCGCCCTCCGACGCGCCCTCATCCTCGTATCCCGTCGAGCAGTCCGGCCAGCGCCGCGCGATAGTCGCGCGCGTCCGCGTCCCCGGCGACGCGCGCCACGAAAGCCACGCGACGATCCCCCGAGGCGACCACGCCGCAGACGGCGCCGTCGTCGGCGTCGAGGTGGACGAGGCGCAGTCCGCCGGTGAGCGTCTCGCTGCGCGTCGGCGTGATCGGCGTCGCCTCCGCCTCCTCCAGGAGCGCGACCAGGGCCTCCTCCGGGTCGCCCGAGGCGGCCCGGAAGGAGACGAGCAGGGAGCGATCGGGCGAGGAGACGAGGACGGCATCGCCATCCTCCTGGAGGAGCCAGCCCGCGGGCGCGAGGAGGCCCGCCCCTTCGGGGAGGCCGGGAAGGGCCGTGACGCTCGTCCCGTCGGCGACGGATGTGGAGAGGTTGCGCAGGACGGGCGGGATCGCGGTGAACGCCGCGAAGAGGACGGCGACCACGATGCCGAGGGCGACGAGGACGGCCGCCCAGGTCTCCCATCGCGGGCTCGTGCGCGCCACGAGTCCACGCGATGCACCATGCTCCCCCACGGCTGCCCCTCCCCTCGGCTTCGAGTGTATTGGGACGGTCCGTCCGGACGACACCGCGACCGGTATGAATTCAGCGCTTCATCCCGGGATGACGGACGCCGTGGGTGCTGCCTGCGACGACGAGGAGGGGCCGGATGCTGCAGCATCCGGCCCCTCCTGGGAGAGTGCTTCTTACAGCGCCTCGATGAGCGTGCGCATGAGCGCGGCGGTCTCGCTCGGGGTCTTCCCGACCTTGACGCCGGCGGCCTCGAGGGCCTCCTTCTTCGCCTGCGCGGTGCCCGCCGAGCCCGAGACGATCGCGCCGGCGTGGCCCATCGTCTTGCCCTCGGGAGCCGTGAAGCCCGCGACGTAGCCGACGACCGGCTTGGTCACGTTGGCCTTGATGAACTCGGCCGCGCGCTCCTCGGCGTCGCCGCCGATCTCGCCGATCATGACGATCGCCTTCGTCTCGGGGTCGGCCTCGAACGCTGCGAGCGCGTCGATGTGCGTCGTGCCGATGATCGGGTCGCCGCCGATGCCGATGGC
>CAYOTY010000129.1:0-7059 GCA_964406995.1 uncultured Microbacterium sp. | reverse complement strand
ACTCCAGCTTGTCGAGGGTGCCGCCGGTGTGGCCGAGTCCGCGCCCGGAGAGCTGAGGCACCGCGACGCCGAAGGATGCCACCAGCGGCGCCAGCGGCAGGGTGATCTTGTCGCCGACACCGCCGGTGGAGTGCTTGTCCACCGTGCGCTTGCCGAGCGTGGCGAAGCTCATGCGCTCCCCCGAGGCGATCATCGCATCGGTCATCACGCGGATCTCTTCGCGGCTCATGCCCCGCTGCAGCACCGCCATCGCGAAGGACGCCATCTGCGCGTCCGAGACGTATCCGCGCGTGAAGGCGTCGATCATCCACCGCAGCGCGTCCTCGGGCACCTCGCCGCCGTCGCGCTTGACGGTGATGACCTGCACGGCATCGAAAGGCTCGACGCTCATCGGACGTCCTCCAGATCACGCGGCCCGAAGGCATCCGGGAGCACCTCGTCGATCGTGCGGATGCCGGAGACCGTCTCCAGCAGCATCCCCGGGATCGCGTGCTCGTACAGCAGCTGACGGCACCGCCCGCACGGCATGATCGTCTCCCCGTCGTTGTTCACGCAGACGAAGGCGACCAGCTGCCCGCCGCCCGACATGTGCAGCTCGCCCACGAGCGCGCACTCGGCGCACAGCCCCACCCCGTAGGAGGCGTTCTCGACGTTGCACCCGGCGATCACCCGCCCGTCCGAGACGAGCGCCGCGGCCCCCACGCGGTATCGCGAGTACGGGGCGTAGGCCCTGCGCATCGCCTCGGTCGCGACCTGTCGAAGTTCGTCCCAGTCGATATCGGTCATCGGATGCTACTCCTTGATGTAGGGCTTGCCGACGGCCGCCGGTGCGATCGCCTTCCCGACGAAGAGCACCACGGCCACGAGGGTGACCAGGTAGGGCACCATCTGGATCAGGTCGGAGGGGATCTCGGAGCCGACCGGCACCCCGCCCGCCCAGATGCGGAATGCGCCGCTGAAGCCGTACAGGAGCGCCGCCATGGCCGCGTACAGCGGGTGCCAGCGTCCGAGGATCACCATGGCCAGAGCGATGAAGCCCTGACCCGCGCTCATCTCGCGCCCGAAGGCGCCGACCGAGCCGATCGTGAGCGCGGCACCGCCGAGGCCGGCGATGAGACCGGCCACCGTCACCGTCCAGAACCGGGTGCGGTTGACGTTCAGACCGACCGTGTCCGCCGCCAGCGGGTGCTCGCCCATCGCCCGGATCCGCAGGCCCAGCCTGCTCTTGAACAGCACGAGCCAGACCGCGAAGACGAGGAAGAACATCGTGTAGGTGATGATGTTCTGGTCGAACAGCACAGGCCCGAGAACCGGGATCTCCGACAGACCGGGAATGGTGATCTTGCGGAAGAAGCCGGGACTGTTGAGCTCGGCGGCGTTGCTGTTGAGCACCGAGGAGTAGAAGAAGTTCGTCAGGCCGATCACGAGCACGTTCAGCACGACGCCGACGATGATCTGGTTGACGACGTACTTGATCGAGAACACCGCCAGCACCAGGGAGACGAGCGCCCCGCCGATCATCGCGCCGAGGAGGCCCACCCAGAGGTTGCCGGTGATGCTGCCGAGCACGGCGGCCACGAACGCCCCCGCCAGCAGCTGGCCCTCGATGGCGATGTTGACCACGCCCACACGCTCGCCGATGACACCCGCCAAGGCACCGAAGATGACAGCGGTGGACAGGGCGATCGTGCCGTTGAGCAGGTAGACCACCTGCACCGTGCCGCCCGCACCCGTCCAGGCCAGCAGGCTCAGCAGGAAGAGGAACCCGCCCGCCACGGCGAACCAGGCGCTCAGAGACGCCCGCTGCACGGCCCGCCAGGCCGCGTAGACCGCGATCGCCGCGAGCAGCCCGCCGCAGACGAAGCCCACGATGCGGGGGTTGAGCACGGTCGGCTCCAGCGCGATCGCCGCACCGGGATCGGTCCAGCGGAAGCGCACCGGCGTGTCCGAGCTCATCGCGCCGAAGAAGACCAGCACGATCAGAGCGGTCACCCCGTAGAGGATCGGCGCCTTCCACGCGATCGGGGCGGAGGCGGCGAGGGCGCGGGTCGTCTCCGTCATCGGAGTCTGGGTGGTGCTCATGACCGTGCCTCCTCGGTGCTGCCTGCCGCATCCGGCGGCTCTGGGGCCGCCTCTTCATCGGGCAGGGGAGGTTCCTCGTGCACCGCGGCCATCGCGTCCGAGCCCCCGCCGCGGAATCCGGCGAAGTTCGGGTTGGGCTTGGGCAGGCGGAACATCGCGCGCACCAGCGGAGGCGCCGCGACGAACAGGACGATCAGGCCCTGCACGACGCCGAGGATGTCGGGCGAGACGCCCACCCGCTGCATCGCCGGACCCGCCGCCTCCATCCCGCCGAAGAGGAGCCCGGCGAACAGGATCCCGATCGCGGAGTTCTGGCCGAGCAGCGCCACGGTGATCGCGTCGAAGCCCACCCCGTTGTCGACCGAAGGGCTGAAGCCACCGCTGCGGCCGAGCGCCTGGTTCGCCGCGGCGACGCCGACCAGCGCCCCCGAGGCGAGCATCGCGACGATGATGATCCGCTTGGGGTTCATTCCGGCCGTCTCGGCCGCGAGCGGGTTGTAGCCGACCGCGCGGAAGCGGAATCCGAGCGCGGAGCGCTCCATCACCCACCAGTAGACCAGCACCGCGACGAGGGCGAGGAGGAAGCCCGCGTGCAGCTGGTAACCCGGGAACAGCTGCGGCAGCTGAGCCGTGGGCGCCGGCGGATGCGTCGAGGGGTTCGTCGTCGTGGCGCCCGGGTTGAGGATCGAGGTGCGCATGAGGAAGGTCACCAGGAACAGCGCGATGTAGTTCATCATGATCGTCACGATCACCTCGTGCGCCCCGGTGAAGGCCTTCAGGAACCCGACGATGCCGGCCCACATCGCGGCGCCGACGATGCCGAACAGCACCGCGACGACCAGGTGCAGGCCGATGGGCAGCTGCAGTTGGAAGCTCGCCCATCCCGCGAAGCTCGCGCCGACCAGGATCTGGCCCTGGCCGCCGATGTTGAACAGGCCGACGCGGAAGCTCAGCGCGATGCCCAGGCCCGCCGCGATCAGAGGACCGGCGAAGCGCAGCGTCTCGGTGAGGGGCTTCAGCCCCGCCGCGAAGGTCGCCTGCGAGCTGTCGTAGATCGCGCCGCGGAACAGGCCCGTGAAGAAGCTGCCGACGACGTCGCCGATCGCCCGGAAGGTCGCACCGGGAGCGCTGAAGAAGTAGCCCATCGCCTCCAGCACCCGGTCGTTGGTAAAGATGATCAGCAGCAGGCCGATGGCGAAGGCGGCCAGCACCGCGCACGCGGTGCGCATGAAGCCGCCGGCGAAGATCTCGTGCAGGATCTGGTACCCGCGGGAGGGCTCATGCTCCGTCTGAAGCCGCTCGAAGTCCCGCTGCGCCGCGTCTTTCCTGCTCATGAGGCCACTCCCGCCATGAGTTCACCGAGTTTCGATCGGGCCGTGTCCGGCGGGACGATGTCGAGGATGCGGCCGTGGTACATCACCGCGATCCGGTCGGCGAGGGCGACGACCTCGTCGAGCTCGGAGGAGATGATGAGCACCGGGATGCCGGAGTCGCGCGCCGCGACGATCTGCTCGTGGATGAACTCGATCGAGCCGACGTCGACGCCGCGCGTGGGCTGGGAGGCTACGAGCAGACGCAGATCGCGCGACATCTCGCGCGCGACCACGACCTTCTGCTGATTGCCGCCCGAGAGTCTGCCCGCCGGGACGTCCGGCCCCTGCGTGCGCACGTCGAACTCGGCGATCTTCTCGGCGGCGAACCGATCGCGGTAGGCGAAGTCGATGCCGAAGGGCCCCGCGAAGGGAGCGCCGTTGCTGCGATCGAGCATGAGGTTCTCGGCGATGGAGAACTCGGCGACGAGACCGTCGCGCTTGCGGTCCTCCGGGACGTAGCCGACGCCGGCGTCCAGCACCTCTCTGACGCCTGCCCTGGTGAGGTCCTTGCCGTAGAGGGCGATCTCGCCCTGCACCCTGCGCAGGCCCACGATCGCCTCGGCGAGCTCGGTCTGGCCGTTGCCCTGCACGCCCGCGATCGCCAGGATCTCCCCCTCGCGGATGTCGAAGGAGACGCCGTTGAGGACGGGGTTGCGGAACTGGTCGTAGGCGACCACGTCCTTGACCCGAAGGGCGACCTCGCCGAGCGTGGCCTCCTCCTTGTCGACGACGAGGTCGATGGCGTGGCCGACCATCATCGTGGCCAGCTCCGCAGGCGTAGCATCCGGCGAGGCCTCGCCCACGACCCGGCCGTGCCGGATCACCGTGATCGTGTCGGCGACCGCCTTCACCTCGCGCAGCTTGTGGGTGATGAAGACGATCGAGGTGCCCTCGGCGGCCAGCTGCCGCATGATCTCCATGAGCTCGTCGGTCTCCTGCGGCGTCAGCACCGCGGTGGGCTCGTCGAGCACGAGCACGCGCGCATCGTGGGAGAGCGCCTTGATGATCTCCACGCGCTGCTGGGCGCCGACAGAGAGATCGCCGACGACGGCATCCGGATCGATGTTGAAGCCGAACCGCTCGGAGAGCTCCCGCACACGTCTGCGCGCCGCACCCAGGTCCAGCAGGCCTCCGCCCCGCGTGGGCTCGAAGCCCAGGATCACGTTCTCGGCGACCGTGAAGACCGGGATGAGCATGAAGTGCTGGTGCACCATCCCGATCCCCGCACGCATGGCGTCGCCGGGTCCGTCGAAGTCGCGCGGCTCGCCGTCGAGCACGATCTCGCCCTCGTCGGGGTCGTAGAGACCGAACAGGACGTTCATCAGGGTGGACTTGCCCGCCCCGTTCTCCCCCAGCAGCGCGTGGATCTGCCCTGCCTCCACGGTGAGCGAGATGGAGTCGTTTGCGACGAGCGGTCCGAATCTCTTCGTGATGCCGCGGAGTTCGAGCTTCATGGTGCCTAAGTCTGCCGGAGGGGCCTCGTCTGGGGAAGAACCACTTCGGTCGCCCCGCGGAAGGACTCCGCGGGGCGACCGAAGAAGGGATGTTACGGAGCGACCGTCGGGTCGATCTCGCCCGAGATGATCTTCTCGGTGAGCTCGGCGAGCTTCGCCTTGACCTCGTCGGAGACCTGCGCGTCGAACTCGTAGAAGTCGCTGAGCGCGGTGCCGTCGTTCTCGAGCGTGCCGACGTAGCTGGTCGCGTCGAAGTCCGCACCGCCGACGAGCTCGGCGATGACGTCGAACACGGCCTGCGTCATGCGCTTCTCGACCGAGGTCAGCACCATCGGGGCCAGAGCCGGCTGGGTGAGGGCGATGTCCTTGTCCACGCCGAGGAAGACCGCGTCAGCGCCTGCGGCCTCGATCGCCGCAGCGGTGCCCGTGAACAGACCGCCCGCGACCGGGAAGATCACGTCGGCGCCGTCGGCGAGGAACGCCTCGGAGATCTGCTGGGCGACACCGGTGTTGGCGAAGTCGCCGACGAACTGGTCCGGAAGGACCGTCACATCGGTGCCGTTGTCGGCGGCCCACTGGGCGGCGCCGTTGCGGAAGCCGTCCATGAACACCGTGACCGAGGGGATGTCCATGCCGCCGTAGGTTCCCAGCACCTTGCTGGTGCTGAAGTCGGCGGACACGTAGCCGGCCAGGAAGCTGGACTCGGCCATCGAGTACTCGATGGGCTTCAGGTTGCCGTGGTCGCCCATCGGCCACCCGTCCACCCAGGCGAAGTGCGCGTCGGCGTTCTCGTTGATGATGCGCTCGAGCGAGCCCTCCCACGAGAAGTTGAAGCCCACGGCGAAGGTGATGTCGCAGCCGGCGTTGACCGCGGACTCGAGGTTGGGGCCGAAGTCGTCGGGCGAGTGCGACTCGAAGCCCTGGATCGAGACGCCGAGCTCGGCCTCGGCCTTCTTCAGGCCCTCGAAGGCGGCCTCGTTGAAGCTCTTGTCGTTCCAGCTGCCCTCATCGGAGACGGCGCAGGCGAGGAAGTCGCTGTTGTCGGTGCCGGGATCCGGCTCGGCCGAACCGCTCGGCGCCTCGGGGGCCTGACCGCAGCCGGCGAGAGCGATGAGCAGGGCCGCGGCGCCGGTGACGCCGAGAACCTTCTTGGTGATCGAAGTGGTCAATGCAGCCTCCACATTGATGGGACCGCGGATTTCGCGGGCACAGCAAAGTTACCTACTGTTTCACTTTCCCGCCTAGCGATTTGCCTCCGCGAAACAGGAAGGTTACCGACTTGCAATGATCGTTTGTCGAGGATCGATCAAAGAACGTCGCCGCGGCCGGTCAGCTTGAGCGATTCGACCACGCTCTTGACCCGCTGCGCATGCTCGATCGTGGTCACCAGGAGCGCATCGGGCGTATCGACCACGACGATGTCGCGCACCCCGACGAGGCTGATCACGCGAGAGGTCTGCGAGACGAGGATGCCGCTGGCCGCATCCGAGAGCACTCGCGCCTTCGGACCGAGCACCGCCAGATCGTTCTTGCGCCCGGCGGAGATGAGCTTGGTGAGCGAGGCGAAGTCGCCCACGTCGTCCCAGTCGAAGTGCCCGGGGATCACGGCCAGACGCCCCCGCTCGGCGGCGGGCTCGGCGACGGCGTAGTCGATGGCGATCTTCGGCAGCGTCGGCCAGATCCGGTCCACCGCCGGGCCGCGGGCCTCCCGGTCGTCCCACGCGGCGGCGAGCTCGGTGAGTCCGGCGTAGAGCTCGGGCTGGTGCTGGGCGAGCTCTTCGAGCAGCACGCTCGCCTTGGCGATGAACATGCCCGCATTCCACAGATAGCTGCGATCGGCCAGGTACTGCTTGGCCGTGTCGAGGTCGGGCTTCTCCACGAAGCGCTCCACCAGCGCCGCCTCCGGGGCCCCCTCGACGACGATCTCGCCCGCCTTCCTGATGTAGCCGAAGCCTACCGAGGGCTCGGTGGGCGGGATGCCGATCGTCACGATGTAGCCCTCGCGGGCGACCTGCACGGCCTGCTGCACGGCCCACTGGAACACCTGGGTCCCGCGGATGACGTGATCGGCGCTGAAGGAGCCGATGATGACATCCGGGTCGCGGCGATGCAGGATCGCGGCGGCCAGGCCGATCGCGGCGGCCGACTCG
>CAYOTY010000128.1:0-7103 GCA_964406995.1 uncultured Microbacterium sp. | reverse complement strand
GTGTAGTCGAAGGAGTAGGCGTCCTTCATGGTGAACTCGCGCCCGCGCAGGAGTCCTGCCCGGGGGCGTGCCTCATCTCGATACTTGTCCTGGATCTGGTAGATCGTCAGCGGAAGGTCCTTGTACGAGGAGTAGAGATCCTTCACGAGCAGCGTGAACATCTCCTCGTGCGTGGGCGCGAGGAGGTAGTCGGCTCCCTTGCGGTCGTGCAGACGGAAGATGCCGTCGCCGTAGGAGGTCCAGCGACCCGACTGCTCGTAGGGGTCGCGCGGCAGGAGCGCCGGGAAGTGCACCTCGAACGCGCCCGCGTTCGCCATCTCCTCGCGGATGATCGCCTCGATCCGGGCCTTCACCCTCAGCCCCAGTGGCAGCCAGGTGAAGATGCCGGGGGCCGCGCGGCGGATGTAGCCGGCGCGGACGAGCAGCTTGTGACTGCGGACCTCGGCGTCTGCCGGGTCGTCGCGGAGCGTGCGGAGGAAGAAGTTGGAGAGACGTGTGACCACGGTGCCAGTCTAGTGAGGCGCGTCGGTCGGGCTCGATTCCTTCGCCCGCTCTTCCCGGGAGCGGGCACGACTTCCCGAGACGAATCAGCCGCGCGAGACACTGGAGAGTATGGAGCCCATGATGCCACGACGTGTCCTCGCGGTCGCCGCCGCCCTGCTGAGCGCGACGGCGCTGGCATCCTGTGCCGGCGGCATCGCCGGCGCCCCGACGAGCCCTCCCGGCGACGGGACGCAGCTGGGCGTCTCCACCGCATACCCCGCGACCGTGCTCGACGACGGGAGCGGACCGGAGCTGTGCCTCGGCGGGGTCATGGAGTCGTATCCGCCCCAGTGCGGCGGCCCTGCGCTCACCGGCTGGGAGTGGGGCGACTGGGAAGGGCACTACGAGGAGGCCTCCGGCGTGCGCTGGGGGACGTTCTGGGTCGCCGGCTACTACAACCCCGGGGAGTCCACCTTCGCGGTGGAGGACGTCGTGCCCGCGGAAGAGTACGACTTGCCCGATGCGAGCGGCATGGGCGAGGTGGACTTCACCTCTCCCTGCCCCGAGCCCGCGGGCGGCTGGCGGATGCTCGATCCTGCCCTGACCACTCAGGAGACCATGGAGGACGTGCTGGCCTTCGCCGAGACGCTCGACGGCTACGCCGGAGCGTGGCTCGATCAGTCGCCCAACCCTCTGAACGATGCACCGCTCGGCGATGACGACGATGCGAACCTCGGGATCGAACTGAGCATGAACGATCCGGAGCTGCTGATCATCAACGTCAAGACGACGGGAGACGTCGCCCGCGCCGAGGCGCTGCTGCGCGAACGCTGGGGCGGCATGCTCTGCGTCAGCGCCGCAGAGCGGAGCGAGCAGGAGATGCGCCGCATCACGGAGGAGATCACCGCGGACCGTTCGGATCTTCTGGCAATCTGGCCGGACACGACCACGGGCACGATCCACGTCGAGGTCGTCTTCGATGACGGGTCGCTGCAGGATGCGCTCGATGAGCGCTACGGCGATGGCGTCGTGAAGGTCGGCTCGGCGCTCGTGCCCTGGCCGTGATCAGTGCCGCGCAACCTCGCAGATCCGCACTGCTTCGGACGGAATTCCAGGAAACCGTCCGCGATCGTGCGGATCTGCGAAGTCATGCAGGGTGAACAGCTGGATGCCGCGGCTCAGTTCAACGCACGCGTGCCCTCCGGGATGACCCCGTCGGCGTAGAGGCTGCTCGCGACGTCCTGCAGCGCGGTCAGCGCCACGCGCTGGGTCAGGGGGCCGTAGGAGATGCGGGCGACGCCGAGGGACTCGTACTCGTTCGCGGCGAGCGCGCCCGGAAGGCCGATCACGCTGACCTTGCCGTATCCGATCCCCTCGACGAGGGTCCTGGTGGCCTCCACATCGAGGACGCCCGGCACGAAGACGCAGTGCGCACCGGCGTCGAGGAACGCACGGCCGCGCTCGACGGCATCCGCCAGCGACTCCTCCAGGGGACGGTCCTTCGCGCGGACGATCGCATCGGTGCGGGCGTTGAGCACGAACGACACGCCCTCGGCCTCGCCCGCCCGCACGATCGCCTCGACGACGGCGACCGACTCCGCCAGCGGCTTCAGGCGGTCCTCGACGTTCGCCCCGACGACGCCGGCGCCGATCGCGAGGCGCGTCGTCTCCCCCGCGTCGCCGTAACCGTCGTCGAGGTCGGCGCTGACCGGAAGGTCGACGGATGCGGCGATGCGCCCGACCATGTCGATCATGAGCTCGCGCGGGATCTGACCGTCGGGATAGCCGAAGGTCGCGGCGATCGAATGGCCGGCGGTGGCCAGCGCCGTGGTCTCGGGGAGGTCGGCGATCGCCTTCGCCGAGACGACATCCCACACGTTCACCACGCGGAGGATCTCGGGGGCGTCGTAGAGGCGGGCAAGGGTCTGGGCTTTCTCGACGGTGCTCATGCCTCCACGCTAGCCCGGTCCCCAGATGTTCGGGAGGGGGTTGCGGACCTCATCGTGCGGCGTTATCGCTCCAGAGACCGAAGGAGACTCCGGTCGGATCGCCCGGGACGCGGCGGAGCTCCTCCATGCCGGACGCGGCGAGGGCCGGTTAGTCTGACTCGATGACGACCGTTCTGCTGACCGGATTCGAGCCCTTCGCCGGCGATGCGCACAACCCCTCCGGCGAGGCCGTGAGGATCGCCGCCTCGCGATGGGCAGGATCGGAACGGCTCGTGACGGCGGTGCTGCCGGTGACGTTCGCCGGGGCGGCGGCAGAGCTGGAGCGGCTGGTTGCCGAGCTCGATCCGGAGGTCGTCATCGCCACCGGGCTCGCGGGCGGCCGCTCCGCGGTCGGCGTCGAACGCATCGCCGTGAACCTGCTCGATGCGCGGATCCCCGACAACGCCGGGTTCCAGCCGATGGACGCCGCATCGGAGGAGGGCGGGCCGCCTGCGCGGTTCGCCTCGCTGCCGGTCAAGGCGATCGTGCGGGCGATCTCGGATGCCGGCATCCGGGCGGAGCTGTCGCTCAGCGCCGGGAGCTTCGTCTGCAATCACGTGTTCTACCGGGCGGTGTCGTGGGCGGCCGCCTCCGGGCGGCGCGCAGGGTTCGTGCATGTGCCCTGGGCGAGCGGACAGGCGCCGGGTGTCGAGCCGGAGATGCCGCTGGACGAGATCGCGCAGGCGCTGGAGATCGCCGTGCGCACCACGCTCGACACGGCTGCGGACGACACCGTGCCCGGCGGGACCCTGCACTGAGGTTCGACGATCGGAGAGCGGATGCGGGAACCGACCGAGATCGCACCCGGCGTGCACGTCGCCACGAGCCGGGTGATGCACACGACCTCGACCGTGCTCGCGGCCTCCGGCGAGGCGCTGCTCGTCGACCCGGGCTGGGTGCGGAACGAGCTGGAAGGGCTGGCGGAGTGGCTGCGGGTGCAGAGGCTGGATGTCATCGGCGGCTTCGCGACGCACGCGCACCACGATCATCTGCTGTGGCATCCGGAGTTCGGGGACGCTCCGCGCTGGTCCTCGGAGCGCACCGCGGAACTGGCGGCGAGCGAACGGGAGAGCCTGGTGGCATCGCTCGGCGAGGGCTGGCCGGGCACGCTCGTGGAGTTGATGGGGCGCGTGCAGGCGATGCCTGAGTCGCTGCCTGCGCCGTCGGGATTCGTCATCGAACCGATCGTGCACGACGGGCACGCACCCGGGCACACCGCGCTGTGGCTGCCGGAGCAGCACGTCCTCCTCGCCGGCGACATGCTCAGCGACGTCGAGCTGCCTCTGCCGTTCTGGCCGGACGATCTGCCGGCGTACATCGGGGCGCTGGACGCACTGGCGCCGTATGCGGCCTGCGCGGCACTGGTCGTTCCGGGGCACGGCCGCGTCGGGGCGGATGCGGTCGCACGCCTGGATGCCGACCGGCGCTACATCGACGAGATGGTGCAGACGGGACAGTCGCAGGATCCGCGCCGCGCGAACCCCGGCATGGCCGAGGAGTACGCGCATATGCAGCGCCTCGTACGGGGCGAGTGAGCCGCCCAGGGGTCGTCGGGCGGAAGGCTACTCGGGGCGGGCCGCCGAGGCATCCGGCATCTCGCTCTTCCAGCGGAGCCATTTGCGATCGATCTCGGTCGCGATGTCGATGTCGAAGCGCTCGGCGATCAGAAGCGCATGCGCCAGGACGTCGGCGAGCTCTGAGGCGAACTCCTGCTCTCGCTGCCCATCGGTGCGCCCCTTGTCTCGCGCCCGGCCCGAGCGCGCGAGATAGGCCTGGGTGAGCTCGCCCACCTCCTCGCCGAGCTTGAGGAGGAACCAGTCGTCTGTGCGAGCGATGCCGTGGCGTTGCGCGTAGAACGCCGATATCGACTCGATCTCCTTCTGCAGCCCAGAGATGTCCATGACCCCATGCTCGCAGAGGGTGCCGACACGGCGCGCGGCGACCTCCTGTGCCGTTTCCCGCACCTGCACCCTCAACGTCGGCGGATCAGCCGTGCGACGGGATCGTGAAGCTCGCGAGGCGGTCGCCGTCGATGACGAAGATACCCTCCGACTCCCCGTTGAAGCGCCTGCTCGACCAGCCGAAGCGGATGCGGGTCGTATCGCCCTCGGTCTCGGCGGACAGCACCGTCATCCGCGCACCCATTCCGATGGCGTCGCTGCCCGCCCAGCTCCGCACGCCATCGGGACCCCGCAGCACGCGACCCCAGTCGTCCACGAAGCCGTCCGCGGTGAACGCCGCGACGAATGCCTCCGTGTCCGCACCGTTGATCGCATCGACGAGCGCCTGCACCGGCGCCGGAACGGTGATGTCGGCCATGTCGTCCCCCTTCGAGCCGCTGTCGCGGTCGGCAGCGATGCTATGCCTCATACGCTACGCCGTTCCACATCGCTCGTCACCCCTCCACGCGGTTCTCCCGTGCGGCGGCGCCGAGACCTCCGCACGCTGCCGTCCCGCGGAACGGAGGCGTACAGTGGGCGAGAGTCCGAAGAGTCAGGAGAAGACATGGCGATCCGTATTCGCACCATCCTCGAGCCTTTCGGCCCTGCCACGCATATCGAGCTCGACGACGACCAGGTCGCGGAGCTCGGCGGAGGCAAGCGCGCGGCCGTCCGTGTCACCGTGGGCGGCCGTACGGCGCGCCTGCGTCTTGCCGTCATGGGCGGACAGAACGTCATCGGGCTCTCCAAGGCGAGCCGTACAGAGCTCGGCGTCGAGATCGGCGATGAGATCGAGGCTCTGATCGAGCTCGACGACGCACCGCGCGAGATCGTGGTGCCCGACGACCTCGCCGCAGCGCTCGCCGCCGCCGGCGTCCGGGAGGCCTTCGATGCCTTGGCTCCGAGCCACCGCAAGGAGCACGTGCGCGCCGTCGAGGAGGCGAAGAGGCCGGAGACCCGCGAACGGCGGATCGCGGCATCCGTCGCCAAGATCCGCGGCAGCGTCTCCTCACGCTGACGATTCCCATCAATCTCGCGGTCTTCCGGCCGCGGGCGGCTACGCCGGTGCGGACCTCGTGGTCATCACCAGGGTCTGCGGATCGGGCAGTTCCAGGGCGACGGTGATCGAGGAGAACTCGGCGAGAGAGCTCACATGCGTCCCGCCGCAGGGGAAGACCGCCTCGCCCTCGGGCAGCGCGCACCGCCACCGACGCCGATCCGTGATCAGTGGGCCGTCCGTCTCGACGCCGCTCGGCCCGCCCGGCGACCCATGCGGCCAGCCGGGCGTTGACGCGCTCCTGGCGCTCCCCCAGCGACGTCGCGAAACCCTCGGTATCGAAGCCTGCCCGACGCAGACTCTTGCCGAGCCGGTACTCGTCGACGGCACCGTCCTCGTGGATGAAGCTCGACTGATTGGCGCGACCCTCGAAGTCCGGCGCGCCGAGGGGATCCGTGCCGGGATCCTTCCGCCACAGGTCCGCGAGCGCCGCATCCAGCGCGAGCGACGCGAGATGGCACGCCGTGTGACCACGGCTCAGCGCAGCCCGTCGTTCCGCGTCGACGGCGAGCTCGATCTTCGCACCGGGTGCGAGCCAGGAGGGTGCGGCATCCGACAGCCTGTGACCCACGAGCCACGTCCATCCCTCCGCACCGCGCTTGACGGGGATCGACGCCCCGACGGCGAGCTCCCCCTCCGTGCTGACCGCGGCCATCACGGCCTCCGCGACCGCGACGCGCTCGTCGCCGTGCGAGAGAAACCCGGAATCGCCCGGCTGGTCGGGCCAGGTGTGGTCCACCGGATGGAAGGGCGTCCGGTCCACGACCACCACGTCGCTCTCGACGCGCACCACCGTGCCCGCGCCGGCCACCTCGCCCTGCGGGAAGGTCACCCTCGTCTCCTCGGCCATCACAGCTCCTTCAGAATCTCCGTGATCACGACGCGACGATCTCCGCCTTGAAGCCGTCTGCGTTCTCCAGCCACCCGGCGTAGTGATCGGATCCGCCCGCGTGGGGGTAGCGGTCGGCGTAGAGCGGGCGCCAGCCGTGCCCCTCCGCCTCGGCCATGATCGCATCGACCTCGGTGGGCGCCC
This sequence comes from uncultured Microbacterium sp., assembly GCA_964406995.1. Classification (GTDB taxonomy): domain Bacteria; phylum Actinomycetota; class Actinomycetes; order Actinomycetales; family Microbacteriaceae; genus Microbacterium. The sequence continues at coordinate 602 of CAYOTY010000128.1, read as the reverse complement.
CGCCGCGAAAGGCGAGATGGTTCAGCCCCGGCGTCCGACGGTCGTGCACGTCGCCGTGCAGGTTCGGCGAGGTTGTCAGCGTGATGTAGGTCTCGCCGGAGATCCACGTCGACCCCTGACCCCAGGAATCCCCGCGCGTCCATCCCAGGCGTTCGAGAAGCCACCCCCATTCGTCTCTGGCCGCATGGATATCGGCGACCCAGAGCTCGACGTGGTGCAGCATGACTACGCGGTGATGACCTGCGCCGTGCCGACGGGGGCGTCCGCACCCATCTCGGCGGCGATGCGGTTGGCCTCCTCGATGAGGGTCTGCACGATCTCGGCCTCGGGGACGGTCTTGATGACCTCGCCCTTGACGAAGATCTGCCCCTTGCCGTTACCGCTGGCGACCCCCAGATCGGCCTCGCGCGCCTCGCCCGGACCGTTGACGACACAGCCCATGACGGCGACGCGCAGCGGCACGGTCATGTCCTTCAGCCCTTCGGTGACGTCGTCGGCGAGGGAGTAGACATCCACCTGCGCACGCCCGCAGGAGGGGCAGGAGACGATCTCGAGCTTGCGCTCGCGCAGGTTCAGCGACTGCAGGATCTGATGGCCGACCT
>CAYOTY010000127.1:0-7213 GCA_964406995.1 uncultured Microbacterium sp. | reverse complement strand
GCATCGCCCAGGCGACTCAGCTGCAGGGCAAGGAGATGTCGTACAACAACTACGTCGATGCGGATGCCGCCCTGCGCGCCGCCTTCGACATGGTGCTCCCGGCCGTGGCGATCATCAAGCACGCCAACCCCTGCGGTATCGCCACCGCGGCGCCCAACGCCCTCGACCCGATCGCGAGCGCGCACCTGCGCGCCCACGAGTGCGACCCGGTCTCGGCCTACGGCGGCGTGATCGCCGCGAACGGCACCGTCACCCTGAAGATGGCCGAGAACCTCAAGGACATCTTCACCGAGGTCATCGTCGCCCCGAGCTTCGAGGCGGAGGCGCTGGAGGTCTTCAGGACGAAGAAGAACCTGCGCGTGCTGCAGCTGCCCGCCGACTGGAAGCAGGAGCCGATGGATGTGCGCCTGGTCTCGGGCGGACTCCTCCTGCAGGACGCCGATCGCTTCCCTGCGGACGTCGCCTCGGTCGCCACGAACTGGGAGCTCGTCACCGGCGAGCGCCCCGACGAGGCCGGGATGACGAACCTCATCTTCGCCTGGAAGGCGTGCCGCGCGGTGAAGTCGAACGCCATCGTGCTGGCGAAGAACAAGGCCACGGTCGGCATCGGCATGGGTCAGGTCAACCGGGTCGACTCCTGTCGGCTTGCGGTCGAGCGGGCGGGCGACCGCGTGCACGGCTCGGTGGCCGCATCCGACGCGTTCTTCCCCTTCGCCGACGGGCCGCAGGTGCTCATCGACGCCGGGGTCAAGGCGATCGTGCAGCCGGGAGGTTCGGTGCGCGACGAGGAGGTCATCGCCGCGGCGAAGGCGGCGAACGTGACGATGTTCTTCACGGGCGAGCGCCACTTCTTCCACTGAACCTGCGGTTCAGTGGAAGAAGTCCATACGGCGCTCGTGCCGCGCACGAGCGCAACCCGTTCGCCCCGCAAGAGCGGCGCAGCCGATCGAGTCGAAACGCCCTGGCGTCGATCGCGGACGAACCAAGGTGCGTCCTCATTGTCTTGGCAGGATTCCTTGCAGTGATGTCCGTTTTCCGCTAGATCGGCGGTTCCGACCGTGCAAGAGTTGGTCGCATGAGCCTGACGATGACCTTCGACGAGCGGTACCGCGCGATCGACGCGCGCGATGCCCGCTTCGACGGCCAGTTCGTCACGGCGGTGCGCTCGACGGGCATCTACTGCCGACCGAGCTGCCCCGCCCGCACTCCGAAGCCGACCGGCGTCACCTTCTATCCGACGAGCGCCGCCGCGCACGAGGCGGGCTATCGCGCCTGCAAGCGGTGCCTGCCGGAGGCCGCCCCCGGATCCCCCGAGTGGAACCTCCGGTCGGACGCCGCGGGTCGCGCGATGCGCCTCATCGCCGAGGGCGTGATCGAACGGGAGGGGGTCGCCGGACTCGCGGGCCGCCTGGGGTACTCCTCGCGGCACCTCACCCGGCTCCTCCGCGCGGAGCTGGGGGCCGGGCCTCTCGCGCTCGCTCGCGCCCAGCGGGCGCACACCGCGCGCATGCTGCTGGTGGGTACGGATCTCGCGGCATCCGATGTCGCGTTCTCTGCGGGCTTCGCCAGCATCCGCCAGTTCAACGACACGATCCGCGAGGTCTTCGGGCTGACGCCGACCGAGCTCCGGGCGCGACGGGGGAGCCGGGCAACGCGAAGCGTTGGCCGGAGTGAGGCGTGGGGCGCGAAGGGCCCGGCGGAGGTCTTGGACCCTTCGGAAGGCTCAGGGACCGGGGTGACCACGGCGATCGACCTGGCGCTTCCCGTGCGCGAGCCCTTCGACGCGGAGGGTCTCTTCGAGTGGATGAGAGTGCGCGCCCTCGACGGCATGGAGGTCGCCGGTGCCGATCACTTCGCGCGCACGCTCGCGCTGCCCGGCGGTCCCGGGTGGTTCCGCGTACGGCGCGCCGATGCGACGCTGCGCCTCGAGACGCGTCTGGCGGCGCTGGCCGACCTGCCGGTGCTCGTGGCGCGGGTCAGGCGCCTGTTCGATCTCGACGCCGATCCGCTCGCGGTCGATGCGGCCCTGTCGGGACACCCCGAGCTCGCACCGCTCGTGGCGCGCGTCCCGGGCATCCGGGTTCCGGGCACCACAGACCCGCACGAGATGCTGATCCGCGCGATGGTCGGCCAGCAGATCAGCGTGGCTGCGGCCCGTACGGCGCTGAACCGCTTGGTCGCCGAACTCGGCGAAGCCGTTCCGGAGGTGGAGGGCGCAGACCGGCTGTTCCCCACGATGGCGGCGATCGCTGCGCACGGCGCCGAGGTGCTGCGAGGGCCGGGCGCCCGCATCCGCTCCATCGTCAACGCGGCGGCCGCCCTCGCCGGCGGAGAGCTCGCCCTCACCAGCGGAGACGACAACCTCGACCAGCGAGAGGCCCTGCTGGCGCTGCCCGGCATCGGTCCCTGGACGGCCGACTACGTGCGGATGAGAGTCACCGGCGACCCCGACGTCTTCCTCCCCGGCGACGTGGCCGTGCGCACCGGTGCCCAGAAGGCGGGTCTTCCCGCCGAACCGCGCCCGCTGACCGAATGGACCCGCCGCGTCGCCCCCTGGCGCAGCTATCTGACCGCACATCTCTGGCGCAGCCTGGCCGCGCCCGCACCCAAGGAGACCGCATGACCGCCCTCATCCAGACCCTCGACACCCCCGACGGCCCCTTCACCCTTCTGGCGGACGGCGAGGGGCGCGTGCTCTCCTCCGGCTGGACCGCCGCGCACGAGGAGATCTTCGCGCGGCTCGCTCCCGCGCATCGCCCGGGCGAGTACGCGGAGGGGGAGACGGATGCCGCATCCGCCGTCCGCGCCTTCTACGCGGGCGACGTGCGCGCGATCGACGAGGTGCCGGTGCGGCAGTTCGGCACCGAGCTGCAGCTCGCCGGCTGGGCGGCGCTGCGTCGGATCGAGCCCGGGAGCCCGCTGACCTACAGCGAGTTCGCCGTCGCCCTGGGAAGGCCCAGCGCCGTGCGAGCGGCGGCCTCGATCTGCGCCCGCAACGCCCCCGCGCTCTTCGTGCCCTGCCACCGCGTGCTGCGCGGCGACGGATCGATGGGCGGCTTCGCCTGGGGCATCGACGTCAAGCGCTCCCTCCTGGCGCGCGAGGCGGCGGGCAGGAGCTCATGACCGGGCAGGAGCTCGGGACAAGGCGCCCCTCCTCCGCGCTCCTGGTCACGCAGTTCGTCCTCACCGGGATCATCTGGGGATCCAGCTTCCTGTTCATGAAGGTGTCCCTCGAGGGCATCAGCCCCGGTCAGGTCGCGTGGTCCCGGCTCGTCCTGGGAGCGATGACGCTCGGACTCTTCGTCCTCCTGCGCCGGGAGGCGCTGCCGCGCAGCATCCGGACCTGGGCGCACATGTCGGTGATCGCCCTCTCCTTCTGCGTGGTGCCCTTCCTGCTGTTCGCCTGGTCGCAGCAGCACGTGACCTCGGGCCTGGCGAGCATCTACAACGCCACGACGCCGATCATGACCGCGATCATGGCCTGGGCGGTGTTCCGGGTCGAGAAGCTCCGCGGCGTGCAGATCGTCGGCATCCTGGTCGGGATGCTCGGCGTCATGGTGATCATCGCGCCCTGGCAGGGGCTCGATCTCACGCAGAGCCTGGTGGCTCAGCTCGCGCTCCTCGGGGCGACCGCCTGCTACGGGTTCAGCCTCGCGTACATGCGCCGGTTCGTCGGGCAGACCGGGATGAGCGCGCTGGTCTTCGCCTTCCTGAACATCGGCATCGCTGCGGTCTTCATGCTGCTGCTCACGCCCGTGATCGCCGTCGGTCCGGTGCGACTGGACCCGTGGATCGTCGCGAGCCTCCTCGCCCTCGGGAGCCTGGGCACGGGCGTCGCCTACATCTGGAACCAGAACGTGCTGCGGGCCTGGGGTCCCACGCGCGCCTCGACGGTCACCTACATCACGCCCGCCGTCGGCGTCGTCCTCGGCATCGTCGTGCTCGGCGAGGCGCTGCACTGGAACGAGCCCGTGGGCGCCGTGCTCGTGCTCCTGGGGATCCTGCTCGCGCAGGACCGGCTCCGCGCGCTCCGCGAGAGGCCGGCGGGAAAGTCGATCTTGCGCGTGACGCAGAAAGGGCCATAGGCTGTAAGGCTGTCGCGTCGCCCGACCGGTGACCTCCGACAGCCCATCGTCACCGATCCGAGGAGGAAGCCATGTCCCAGGCCACCGTCTACGAGCCCACAGCTGCCGTCCTCGTCCGTGGCGGTGCCCGTGACGTCGGTGCTCCGGGAACGCCCGCCTTCGCGAGCTGACACCGCCGGCCTCTCCGCTCGACTCGCCTGCGCAGGCGGCCTCGCCGTCTGATGCGCCATCGCGCGCCCCTTCTCACGCCTTCGTCATCCCCGGGAACAATGACTTCTTCTTCTGACACCGCCACGTCCGGTTCATCGCTGTCCACCGCGCGCTCGCTCGCGCGCCTGTACCCCTTCGCCAGGCCCGCCCTGCCGCGTCTCGTCCTCGGTGCCGTGAGCGCGCTGCTGGCCAGCATCCTCGCCCTCGCCTTCCCGCTCGTGCTCGAGGAGGTGGTGCGCGGCCTCGAGACCGCGGTGCAGCAGGCTCCGTCCTCCCAGAGCCGCACCGCTCTGATCTGGGGGTCGCTGGCCGTGCTCGTCCTCGGACTGCTCGAGGCCCTCATGGTGTGGGCGCGCCGATGGTTCGTGATGGCGCCCTCCACCAAGGTCGAATACGACATCCGCACGACCTTCTACCGGCGCCTGCAGCGTCTGCCCGTCGCCTTCCACGACCGCTGGCAGTCGGGGCAGCTGCTCAGCCGCATGATGCAGGACATCAGCATGCTGCGGCGCTGGATGGCCTTCGGCCTCGTGCTCCTGGTCGTCAACATGCTGACGATCCTCGTCGGCGCCGTGCTGCTCTTCCGCTGGCACTGGGCGCTGGGGGCGACCTTCCTGCTGGTGTGCGCACCGCTCTGGTACGCCGGCTACCGCTTCGAGAAGACCTACGGCACCCTGGCACGCCAGAGCCAGGACCAGGCGGGCGATCTGGCGACCTCCGTGGAGGAGAGCGTCCACGGCATCCGCGTGCTGAAGGCCTTCGGCCGCGGCAAGCACGCCCTGCAGAAGTTCGCCAGGCAGGCCGAGACCCTGCGCGAGACCGAGCTGCGCAAGGCCCGCGCGGTCGGCTGGATCTGGTTCTGGCTGGTGCTGCTGCCCGACATCGCCTTCGCGCTGTGCCTCGGCGTCGGCGTGGTGCTGCGGCTGCAGGGCCTCCTCGAGACCCCGGAGCTCGTCGCGTTCTTCGCCATGGCGACGGTGCTGCGCTGGCCGATGGAGTCGATCGGCTTCCTCTTCTCCTTCCTCCTCGACGCGCGCACCGCGACCGATCGCCTCTTCGAGGTGTTCGACGAGGAGAACACGATCGTCGATCCGATCGAGCCCCGGACGGTGACCGAGGGACGCGGACGCCTGGCGTTCGAGGGCGCCCGGTTCCGCTATCAGGACGCATCGGATGCCGAGCGCGACCTTCTCGACGGCATCGACCTCGTCCTCGAACCGGGCGAGACGATGGCTCTGGTCGGGCTCACCGGCTCCGGCAAGACGACGCTGACGACCCTGCCGGCCCGACTCTACGACGTCACCGGCGGGCGCGTCACCCTCGACGGCGTCGACGTGCGCGATCTCACCCTGGCGGAGCTGCGCACCCGCGTGGGAATGGCCTTCGAGGACGCGACGCTGTTCTCGCAGTCGATCCGCGAGAACGTGCTGCTCGGACGCGAGGACCTCGATGCGCACAGCCCCGAAGGCGAGGCCGTGCTGCGCGAGGCGCTCGGCGTCGCGCAGGCGGGCTTCGTCGACGACCTCCCCGACGGCATCGACACGGTCATCGGCGAAGAGGGGCTCTCGCTCTCGGGCGGGCAGCGGCAGCGGCTGGCACTGGCGCGAGCGGTGGCGGCCCGGCCGAGCGTGCTCGTGCTCGACGACCCGCTGTCGGCGCTCGACGTCGACACCGAGGCCCTCGTCGAAGACGCCCTGCGCGAGGTGCTGCACGAGACCACGGCGCTCGTCGTCGCGCACCGTCCCTCGACGGTGATGCTCGCCGACCGGGTGGCGCTCCTGGAGGCCGGCCGGGTCACGGCGGTCGGGAAGCACTCGGAGCTGCTGCGCACGAGCGAGCACTACCGACACGTCATCTCGAGCCTGGAGGACGAGGCTGAACGCCAGGGCAAGGGGACTCCCACACGTCCCGTCGAAGTGATCGCCGACGACACGAAGGAGGTGGACGCTTGAGCACGACGGTGACCGGAACCAGCGGCGAGGATCGCTCCGACTACACCAAGGAGGAGTCGCGCGCGATCCGCCGCCGCTCGCTGCGCCTGCTCGGCTCGCTGGTGAGGCCGCTGAAATGGCAGCTCGCGCTCGCGGCGACCGTGCTCGTCATTTCGACGGCACTGCGTGTCGCCGGCCCCGCACTGATCGCGTTCGGCATCAACAACGCCCTGCCGGCCGTGCTCGAACGGAGCGACTGGATGCCGACCATCGGCGTCGTCGCCGTCTACCTGCTGGCGGGCTTCGGCGGCGCCGCCCTCATCGGCTGGTACGCGGTCGTGGCCGCCCGTCTCACGCAGGCGGTGATGCTGGACCTCCGCAAGCGCATCTTCGTGCACACGCAGAAGCTGAGCCTGGAGTTCCACGAGTCCTACACCTCGGGGCGCATCATCTCGCGCCAGACGAGCGACCTCGACTCGATCCGCGAGCTCCTCGACGGAGGCCTCAACGAGCTCGTCTCCGGCGTGCTCTACGGCAGCTTCACGCTCATCGCGCTGCTTCTGCTGGACCCGCCCTCGGGCGTGGTCCTGGTGATGATGGGCGTCCCGCTGTACTTCCTGATGCGCTGGTTCTACGTCAGCGCGCAGAAGGTCTACCGCGAGTCGCGCGTGGTCAGCGCCCAGGTGATCGTGAAGTTCGTGGAGACGATGACCGGCATCCGCGCGGTCAAGGCCTTCCGGAAGGAGAAGCGCAACGACGAGGAGTTCGGCGGGCTCTCCGACAAGTACCGCGACGTGAACCTGCGCGCGATCAAGATCTTCGGCGTCTTCGAGCCCGGGATCATCGCCATCGCCTCGCTCACGATCGCCGCGGTGGTGCTGTGGGGCGGCATCCGCGTCGCAGGCGACACCCTGATGGTCGGGACCCTCCTGGCCGCCGTGCTGTACGTGCGCAACTTCTTCTCGCCGCTGCAGGAGATCGCGTTCT
>CAYOTY010000126.1:0-7244 GCA_964406995.1 uncultured Microbacterium sp. | reverse complement strand
AGGGGGGTCAGCTCACGGAGGCCGTGCGCCGCCGTCCCTACTCGGTCGTGCTGCTCGACGAGGTCGAGAAGGCGCATCCGGAGGTCTTCGACGTGCTGCTGCAGGTCATGGACGACGGGCGCCTGACCGACGGTCAGGGTCGCACGGTCGACTTCAAGAACGTCATCCTGATCCTGACGTCGAACCTCGGCTCGCCGATCCTCATCGATCCGACGCTGAGCACCGAGCAGAAGCGGGAGGCCGTGGACGCCCTCGTGCGCCAGTCGTTCAAGCCCGAGTTCATCAACCGTCTCGACGACATCGTGATCTTCCAGGCCCTCAGCCAGGACGACCTCGCGCAGATCGTCGAGCTCGCCGTCGATCAGCTGCACGAGCGGCTGCGCGAGCGCCGGCTGACTCTCGCAGTCACGCCATCCGCGCGGGCCTGGCTCGCCGAGCGGGGCTACGACCCGGTGTTCGGCGCGCGGCCGCTGCGCAGGCTCATCCAGTCGGAGATCCAGGACCGCCTGGCGATGGCGCTGCTCTCGGGCGGCGTGCACGACGGCGATCTGGTGAGGGTGGATGTCGCCGCGGACGGCTCGCAGCTCGTGCTGACGAGCGAGGCGGCTCCGCACGCTCCCGCATCCGATGCTGATGACGACGTCATCGAGGCGGAGATCGTCGACGAGAGCTGAGTCGTCTGCGCCCAGGAAACAGCAACGGCATTCCGAGACAGCAGTATTCTCGCGCTGTCTCGGAACGCAGCTGCCGTTTCACGGAAGGGCGATTCGGGGTCAGGCGGCACTAGCCCGCCGTCGCGCCGACCGGCTCCTTCGCGGCGACGGCATCCAGGTCGGTGCCCTTCGTCTCGTGCAGCACCAGGGTGCACGCCACCGAGATCAGCAGGCTGATCGAGACGTACACGGCCACCGGCCACCACGCCCCGCCCGCCGCCCGCATGACGAGCGCAGCGATCAGCGGGGCGAGACCACCGCCGAGGACCGCACCGATCTGACCGGCCAGGGCACCGGCGCTGTAGCGCACCTCGGTGGGGAAGAGCTCTGCCGCGTACGTCGTCACCGCGCCGAAGTAGATCGCCAGGAAGAAGAACGCCAGAGCGAACGCGAGGTACACCATCCCCGCCTGGCCGGTGCGGATCATCAGGAAGAAGGGGAAGATGAAACCCGCCGACAGCAGCGCACCGAGCATGATCGGAGGGCGGCGCCCGACCCGGTCCGAGAGCGAGCCGACGATCGGGGCGACGATGAGGGTGACGATCGAGCCGATGGCGACGCCGGTGAGGGCGGTGGCCGCCGGCAGGCCCAGCTCGGTCGTCGAGTACGAGGCGATGAACACCAGCAGGATGTAGAAGACCACGTAGAAGCCGTAGCCCACGCCCGAGGCGAGCAGCAGCACCTTGGTGTGGTTGCGGAACAGCTGCGCGATGGGCAGCTTCACGCCCTCACCGCTGTCGCGGAGCTTGGCGAACGACGGCGTCTCGACGACCTTCGCGCGCATGTAGAGCCCGACCAGCACGAGCAGGAACGAGAACAGGAACGGGATGCGCCAGCCCCAGGAGAGGAATGCGCCCGGCTCGAGCAGCGAGACCAGCAGGACGGCGATCGTGGCCAGCAGGAGGCCGGCGGGAGCGGATGCGGGAATCACGGCGCCGTAGAAGCCGCGGCGCTCCTTCGGGGCGTGCTCGGTGGCCATGAGGACGGCGCCCGCGACCTCGCCGCCGTAGGCGAAGCCCTGCGCCAGGCGCAGGGTCACCAGAGCGATCGGTGCCCAGATGCCGATCGTCGCGTACGTCGGCAGGAGGCCCATGAGCATGGTGGCGACGCCGGCGATCAGAAGCGTCGCGATCAGGATCGACTTGCGGCCGAAGCGATCGCCGACGTGCCCGGCGACGATGCTTCCCAGCGGCCGTGCGATGAAGCCGACGGCGAAGGCGGCGAACGACACGATCGTCGAGACCGTCGGGTCGTCGGCGGGGAAGAACAGCTGGCCGAACACGAGCGCTGCGACATAGCCGTAGAGCAGGAAGTCGTAGTGCTCGAGTGCGGTGCCGATGAAGCTCGCCATGGCGGCGCGGCGAGGGGATGTGGCGGCGCGGGTGCCGTCGGTTGTCATGGTGCCTCCTTGCACGGGCCGCCGGACGTCGGTGTCGGATGCGGCGCAGAATGACGGTCGGATGACGTACCGCTCACGATAGGCAGTGTCGTCGCCATTGTCAATCGATCGATTGGTAGGAAGTGTTTGACGCGTATACTCTGGGTCATATCCAGGATCGCTACGGCCGATCGATCGGTTGTTCTCACCGGGGAGAGTGAACGTGAGCGGAAACGCCAGACGTCTGAGCGAGGTCAGTGTGCGCCTGCCCGAGGGGATCACCCCGCCCGGCACCCGGGGCCGGATCCTCGAGGCGGGCCTGGCGCAGTTCGCCGAGCGCGGCTTCTACGGCACCTCGATCCGCGATCTCGCAGCGGACGCCGGCGTCAACTCCGCCACCCTCTACGCGCACTACCCCTCGAAGGAGCACATCCTCGCCGCCCTCATCCTCCACGGCCACGAGGAGCTGCACGGCAGGCTTCAGGAGGCGCTCGTGCGCGCCGGCGCCGAACCCGCCGATCAGCTCGCCGCCCTCGTGCGTGCGCACGTGCTCGTGCACACCGACTATCCGCTCCTGGCCCTCGTCACGAACAGCGAGCTGCATGCGCTCTCGGGCGAGCTCGCCCTCCCCGCCCTGACGTTGCGCGAGCAGTCTCGGCAGCTGCTCGTGCAGGTGCTCACCCAGGGCGCCGAGCGCGGCGACTTCGACATCGCCGACATCTTCCTCACCGCCACGGCGATCGCCGGCATGGGCATGCGAGTGGCGAACTGGTTCGGGCCGGACGTGCCGTTCACGGGCGACCAGGTCGCAGAAAGCTACGTCGAGCTGGCTCTGCGCATGGCCGGCGCGTAGGTATCACCACCACATCCGTCGCAAGGGAGCACGAATGACAACGGTACAGACCAGCAAGGGCAGCGTTCGCGGCGAAGAGGTCGCCGCCGGCATCCGCTTCCTCGGGATCCCCTATGCGGCGCCGCCCGTGGGGCTGCACAGGTTCCAGGCGCCCGCACCCGTCGAGCCCTGGAAGGGCGACCGCGATGCGACCGCGTTCGGCCCGACCGCCCCCAAGCTTCCCTACGCGCCGCCGCTCTCCGACATCCTGGGCGATACGACGATCCCCGGCGACGAGTGGCTGAACCTCAACATCTGGACGCCGGGACCGGATGCCGAAAGGCGTCCGGTGTTCGTCTGGATCCACGGCGGCGCGCTGCGCAACGGATCCTCCAGCCAGCCGATCTACGACGGCTCGACCTTCGCCCGCGACGGCGTCGTCTTCGTCTCGATCAACTACCGGCTGGGCATGGAGGGCTTCGGCGTCTTCGACGGGGCGCCGCGCAACCGCGGACTCCTCGACGTCATCGCCGCCCTGGAGTGGGTGCGCGAGGAGATCGCCGGCTTCGGCGGCGACCCGGATCGGGTGACCGTGGGCGGCCAGTCCGCCGGCGCCAACATCACCGCTGCCCTGCTGGCCGCCCCGCACGCGCAGGGGCTCTTCCAGAGGGCGATCCTGCAGTCGGGGCCGCCGCTCCTGCAGGACGAGGATGCCGCCCGCAAGGTCGCCGCCGGCATCGCCAAGGAGGCCGGTGTCGCCGCCACCGCCGAGGCGCTCGCCGCCCTCGACCCGGCGACCCTCGTCGAGGCCCAGTTCGCCTATACGCGCCGTGGCAACATCCTCTCCGGAACCACCGCCTTCGGCATGGTCGCCGATCCCGACTCCGTGCCGATCGAGCCGGTCGATGCCGTGCAGAAGGATGTGGCGGCATCCGTCCCCCTGCTCCTCGGCGCGACGACCGAGGAGCACAGGCTCTGGTTCGTCCCCACCGGCATGAACGCCAAGATCGGCCGCTTCGTGCTGTGGGCGGCGGCGAAGAAGTCGAAGGTCCCGAAGAAGGTCGTCTCGACCTATAGGGAGGTGCTGACGGGTCGGCCGCTCGGCGACGTGCTGGGATCGATCGCGCTCGACAAGGCGATCCGGATGCCGTCGCTGAAGATCGCCGACGCGAACCGGGAGCCCGTCTACGTCTACGACTTCGACTGGAGAACGCCCGTGGGAGGGCTCGGAGCCTGTCATGCCCTCGAGCTCGGCTTCGTCTTCGACAACCTCTCCTGCGAGGAGTCGATCACGCTGGCCGGCCCGGATGCCCCGCAGTCCCTGGCCGACGAGATGCACGGCGCCTGGGTGTCGTTCGTGACCTCCGGCGACCCCGGCTGGCCGGCGTGGGACGCCACGCGCCCGACCCGGGTCTTCGACGGCGCCGGCTCGCCGGTGGTGCTCGATCCGCGCGCCGTGCTCCGCGCCGCCTGGGCCTGACCCGCCCCTCTCTGATCCGCCCTCCGCCCTCCTCTGATCCGCGAGACTACATATCCCGGTCGAGACAGCACGAGAATACTGCTGTCTCGACCGGGATATGTAGTCTCGCGGTCATTGCTCGGGGGTAGCGGATGCGCCCCGCGCGGCATCCGGCTCCGCGTGCACATCGGGCAGGTCGCGCATCGTCCAGAACGGACCGAACACCACGAAGGCGGCGGCCAGCACGCCGCCCAGCGCCCCGATCCACATCGTCGGGACGACCCCGAGCCAGGTGCCCAGGCCTCCGGCCAGGAGGGCTGCGAGCGGCATGACGCCCCAGACGCAGAAGCGGATGGAGGCGTTCATGCGGCCGAGGAGGCGCGCGGGGGTGATGCGCTGGCGGAAGGTCACCTGGGTGATGTTGTAGACGAGCACCGTGAACGACAGCAGGAACCCCTGTGCGACCAGCAGCGGGAACGCCACCGCGGGGACGAGCGCGGCGACCGGGAGGAGGATGCCGGCGATCGAGAATCCGATGGCGCTCAGCGGGATCGCCCGAGCCTCGCCGATCCGGCGCACGAGGTGCGGTGTGGCCATGGCGCCGGCGAGCCCACCGATCGCGCCGAGCGCGAAGATGATGCCCATGGCCTCGGGGCTGAGCCCCAGGGTGCGCAGCAGGAAGATCGGCAGCATCGTGAAGGAGAGGGTGCTGAAGAAGTTCGACACCGCGGTCGTCCCGACGATCCGCCGGAGCAGCGGGTTTCCGAAGACCCACCGCAGCCCTTCGCCGATCGAGCGGAGGATCGGATCGTGCGAGCCCCTCTCGGCGACGACCTCGCGGTCGCGGGTGAGCAGGAGCGCCACGAAGGAGGCGAGATAGGTGCCTACCGTGGCGAGGATCGCGAGCGGCGCGGTGAGGATGCCGACGAGCCACCCACCGACCGCGGGCCCTGCGATCCCGGCGATCTGGTGGGTGGACTCGAACTTGCCGTTCGCCTCGGCGATCTGCGCCGGGCGCACGAGCGAGGGGACGATGCTCTGGTACGAGACGTCGAAGAAGACGGTGGCGATTCCCATGACGAGGGCGACCGCGTAGAGATGCCACATCTCCAGCAGCCCCAGCCACCACAGCAGCGGCAGAATCGCGAGGGCCGCGGCGCGCACGAGGTCGGCGACGATCATCACGTGGCGCTTGCGCATGCGGTCGATCCAGGCGCCGGCGGGAAGACCCACGACGAGGAACGCGGCCACGGCCGCCGCGTTCAGCAGCCCCACCTGGAACTCGGTGGCGCCGAGGATGAGCACGGCGAGCACCGGGATGGCGAGCTCGGTGATCTGCGCGCCGAACTGGCTGAGCGCCTGCCCGCTCCACATCCGCAGGAAGTTCACGTCGCGCCACAGGGAGCGGGGCGGAGCATCCGATACTGATTGGGACATGTCAATCAGTCTGCAACACTGATTGAGGAATGTCAATCAGCATCGCTACGATGAGGACATGGCCGAGGAGACACCGGATGCGGAGGCGCAGGCGCTCGCGAGGGCGCTGAGTTCGCCTCTGCGCCTGCGCGTACTGCGCCTGTGCGCCTTCGAGCCGCGCACGAACAAGGAGCTGGCCGAGCTCCTCGGGGTCAACCCCGGCACGATGCTCCACCACGTGCGCACGCTGGTGAGCACCGGGCTCCTCGCTGCGGAGGAGGAGCGCAGTGGCGCGCAGGGCGCCCGTGAGATCCCCTACCGGGCGACCGGGCTGTCGTGGAACGCGCGGATGCCGAACCAGTCGGTCGTGCTGCTGGAGACGATGCGGCAGCAGATGGAGGGCGTGGACCCCGAGCAGGTGCAGATGAGCTGGCTGGGGCTCCGCTTGAACGCCGAGCACCTCGAAGAGCTCGGCCGTCGCCTGTTCGAACTGGTCACCGAGTTCAAGGACCGCGGTCCCGACCCCGACGGCGAGAGCTATTCGCTGGTCACCGTCGTCCATCCCGACCACAACCCGCCCGCCGGCCCCTGAGCCGCATGCTCTTGCGAGAGCGGAAAGAACGGCGGTTCTTTCATTGGAGGATGCCGTCATACAGCGGGGAAGACATCCGCTCGCTCGTATAGTCATCAATTGTGCGTCCGCTGCAGACGCGCCCTCCGACCGGTCGCTGAGTCTGTCGAGGCACAAGGACCGGCGGCAGGCCTAGGGTGGTCATGCCCGCAGAACAAAGGAGCTCTGGATGACGCGCATCGGCATCGTGACAGAACAGGACGGTGAGACGAGGGTCTCGGCGACTCCGCAGACGGTCGGCCAGATCATCAAGCTCGGCTACCAGGTGGTCGTCGAGCGCGGCGCGGGCGAGGCGTCCTCCTTCCCCGATGACGCCTACGCCGCCGCCGGTGCCGAGGTCGTCGACGGCGATGTCGCCTGGGCGAGTCCGATCGTGCTCAAGGTCGATGCCCCCACGGATGCCGAGATCGGCCGCCTCGCCGACGGCGCCACCGTCGTAGGACTGCTGAGCCCTGCACTGCGCCCCGAACTGCGCGCGGCGCTGGCCACCCGCGGCATCACGGCGCTGGCGATGGACGCCGTGCCGCGCATCTCTCGCGCCCAGTCGATGGACGTGCTCAGCTCGATGGCCAACATCGCCGGCTACCGCGCGGTCGTGGAGGCCGCGCACGAGTTCGGACGCTTCTTCACCGGTCAGGTCACCGCGGCCGGCAAGGTGCCTCCGGCGAAGGTCCTCGTGGCCGGCGCAGGTGTCGCAGGGCTCGCCGCGATCGGCTCCGCCTCCAGCCTCGGCGCCATCGTGCGTGCCACCGACCCGCGTCCGGAGGTCGCCGACCAGGTGCGGTCGATCGGCGGCGAGTACCTCGAGGTCGTCG
>CAYOTY010000125.1:0-7345 GCA_964406995.1 uncultured Microbacterium sp. | reverse complement strand
CCATGATCTACGGTGCCGTGGGAACGGTGAACATGGCGCAGATCGCCGAGCGGATGGCCGAGCTCCCGCAGGAGACGCAGCTGGTCCTGCACCTGCTGCTGGTCGCCGCCTTCGGGATCAAGGCGGCGATCTTCCCCGTGTCGTTCTGGCTGCCGGACTCCTACCCGACCGCCCCGGCGCCGGTCACGGCGGTGTTCGCAGGACTTCTGACCAAGGTCGGCGTGTACGCGCTGATCCGCACCGAGACGCAGCTGTTCGCCTCCAACAGCATCGACACGCTGCTGCTGATCGTGGCGCTGGCGACGATGATCGTCGGAGTGCTCGGCGCCGTGGCGCAGGCGGAGCTCAAACGCATCCTGTCGTTCACGCTCGTCAGCCACGTCGGGTACATGATCTTCGGCCTCGCGATCGCCACTCCTGCGGCGATCGGGGCGACCGTTTACTACATCGTCCACCACATCGTGGTGCAGACCACGCTCTTCTTGGCGGTGGGGCTGATAGAGCGCCGCGCCGGCAGTACCTCGATCCTCCGCGTCAAGGGCCTGATGAAGGCCGCCCCCATGCTGGCGATCCTCTACTTCCTGCCCGCGATCAACCTCGGCGGCATCCCGCCGATGTCGGGCTTCATCGGCAAGGTCGCGCTCTTCGAGGCCGCCGCGTCCGTGGGCACGCCGATCATGATGGTGCTGATCGTCGGCGGCATCGTCACCTCGCTCCTGACGCTCTACGCCCTCATGCGCGCCTGGAACCTCGCATTCTGGCGCGAGGACGAGGACTCCGCCGAGACCGACGCGCGCATCTCCTACCTCGGCAGCGCCCCCGCCGCCGACGAGCAGCAGGAGCGCCGCCGCATCCCGCGCATCATGACCATCGCCACCGGCGGCATGGTCACCGTCACGATCGCACTGACCGTCTTCGCCGGCCCTCTCTACGCCCTCTGCGACCGGATCGGAGAGACCCTGCTCCACCCGGTGCAGCTCGTCCAGATCGAAGAGGAGGTGGGCGGATGAGTCCCGAGTCCCGCCACTCCTTCTGGCACGACATCTGGGTGCAGGTGCCGTTCCTCATCTGGCTGATCGCCCTGTGGATGCTGCTGTGGGGCCAGTTCACCGTGCTCGCCTTCGTCACCGGGCTCGTCGTGGCGATCTTCGTCACCCGCGTGTTCCGACTGCCGCCGGTCTCGCTGGGCGGGCGCCTGAACCTCTGGCACACATTCACGTTCATCGTCCGCTTCCTCTGGGCGGTGATGCTGGGCTCGTTCAGCGTCTCCGCGCAGGTGTGGAACTTCCGCCGCCAGCCCGGCGCGGCGATCATGGCGGTGCCGCTGCGCTACGCCGACGACCTGATCATGACCCACGTCGCCGTGACCTCGTCGCTCATCCCGGGTTCGCTCGTGGTGGAGACCGATCGTGTGCGCCGCATCCTGTACCTGCACGTGATCGGCGCCGACAGCGCCGAGGACGTCGACCGGATGCGGGAGGGCGTGCTCGAATGGGAGAAGCGCATCGTGCGCGCCGTCGGCTCCTCCGCGCAGTACCGGGCTCTGAGGGATGACGAGCGGCGCGCGCGGGAGAAGCGCGTCTCGGCCGTGAAGGGAGGCCGCTGATGGATGTTCTGCTTCTGGCCATCCAGATCGTCTTCGGCGCCGCCGCGCTGCTCACGGTGATCCGCATCATCCGAGGACCCTCGATCCTCGACCGGGCCGTGGCCTCCGACGTGCTCCTCACCGAGGTGCTGTGCGTGCTGGGAGCGGAGATGGCGATCAACGGCCATACCCGCAACGTCCCGGTGATGCTCATCATCGCCGCTGTCGGCGTCTTCGGGTCGATCTCGATCGCGCGCTTCGTCGCGAGAAGGGACAACACGCCCTCATGAACCTCTTCGGCTGGGAGATCCCCGACATCGCGATCGACGTGACCATCCTCGTGCTGGTGCTCACGGGCGCCTTCCTGTGCCTGTCGGCGGCGGTGGGGCTCCTGCACTTCCGGGACGTGCCGGGGCGTCTGCACGCGGCGACGAAGCCCCAGGTGTTCGGCCTCGTGCTGATCTGTGCGGCCATCGCCCTGTCCGTGCGGGACTGGCAGGGGATCCTCGTCGGCGTGGTGCTGGTGACGCCGATCATCCTCATGCAGTTCGCGACCGCGCCGCTGTCCGCGCACATGGTCGGCAGGCAGGCCTACCGCAACGGCACGGTCGATGAGAAGCACCTCATCCAGGACGACCTGGCCGACGCCCGCAAGACCCCGCCCGCCGCCGGCGGCTGACCCTGCGCGCACTCGGGCTCGAATACGAGACCCAGGTGTCGATCCCGAGGGCCGGGGTCGTGGACTTCGTCGTCGAGGGCTGGCTCATCATCGAGTGCGACAGCAAGGCTCATCACTCGGGGTGGGATCAGCAGCGCAAGGACAGATACCGGGATCTGGCTGCGGCTCGGCTACGTCACCATCCGCCTCCTTGCGACGGATGCGATGGATCGACCGGACTGGGTTCGCGAGACGATTGCTTCGATCATGGAGACGCTCGGGTCGTGATTCCGTCGCCGTTCAGCGGATGCCGGCCGCGAAGTCGGCGATGAGGCGGGCCGCCGGCGCGGCGTCGCTGATCAGCGTGCCGTGGCCATGATCGGGGATGGTCTCCAGCCTCGAGTCGGGGACGGCGGCGAGGATGTCGCGGCACCAGCGCTCCGGTGCGAGCGGGTCGCTCTCTCCGCGCAGGACGAGCGTCGGGCACTGCACGCGCGCCAGGGCCTCCTCGGGGCGATGCTCGATGGTCGCGCGCATCTTCTTGATCAGCTGGGGTCCGCCGCGGAGGTACTCGCGGGCTCCTCGCCACAGCACCGTCGGCCGCTCGCCGAGGAGGTCGCGCAGGAGATAGAGGGCCTGCTGGCGGATGCTGCGCGCTGCAGTGTCCACGGTGGGCCCCGCCAGCACCAGGCCGCCGACGAGATCGGGATGACGGGCAGCGAGCTCGACCGCGATCTGGCTGCCCATCGAGTGGCCGATCACCAGCGCGTCGCGTTCGCCGCGCTCGCGGAGGAACGCGGCCACCACCTCGGCGTGCGCGGGCATCGAGAGCGGTTCGGCGGGCTCGGGCGCCTCGCCGAATCCGGGGAGGTCGATGCCGATCACGCGGCCGGGAAGGTGCGCGACGAGGTCGATGTAGACGCTGCGTCCCATGCCGATTCCGTGCAGGAGCACGAAGGGGCGTCTCCCGTCGCCGAACGACTCCGCGATGAGGGTGGCCTCGTCGCGCGAGAACTCGACGAGGGATGCCTCGACTCCCTCGGGCGCGAGCAGTCTCTCCGGCATACAGCGACCATATCCGAAGAAACGGGGCAGAACGGGGCGGGCCCAACTCCGGAAAGATCGGGCTGGGCGAAGGAGAACGGTGCGCCCAACTCCGGAAGAATCGGCCGCTGCGCCTCGAAAATTAGAGAAACCGGGCTGATTCTCATCGTTCTGCCGGAGTTGGGCACGGGCCTGGCGTCGGGGAGCGTGCGGATATCCGGAGTCGGGCACATCGATCTGCCGGGGGACCGGCGGCGGACGGAGGGCGGCGGCGCTACTCCGCGGGCACCAGCCGGAGGGTGGCCACGGCCGCGTCCGTCACGGCGCCGGGGCTGAACGCCCACGGCTGCTGCTCGCCCCGCGCCCATGCCGCGGTCTGGTCGGTGTAGTGCTCGTGGAAGGCGTGGCCGCTGGTGCCGGTGAGGTGGTTCCAGGTGGACGCGTCCCAGTCGCTGAGGTCGATGACCATCCGCATCGAGGGCACGGTGGTGGTCGCGTAGTCGCCCCCGCCGATCTCCCAGCCGGTGGCGTTGGCGATGGAGGCGCCGCCGCCGACCGCGTAGGGCCCGCGGTTGAACAGCGTTTCGATCGGGGCGATTCCGGAGGTGCCGAACGTGCCGTGGGTGAGGGTGATCGCGTGCAACGAGCCCCAGTTCCAGCGCGCCGCGTTGGGCCCCTGCAGGCTGACGAGCTCGTCGTAGGCCTGCTCGGCGGAGAGGACGAGCAGGCTGTCCAGGTCGGTCGCGCCGACCGTCGGGTTCTGCCACAGCGGGTTGCCGGGGTCGTCGAGCAGGTCGTCGATGACCGTGTACAGGCGGCCATGGTTCGTGAGCGGCAGGGGCACGTCGCGCTCGGCGAAGAGGTTCTGTGCGAGGCGGGCGAAGAGCACGTTCGCGTAGGCGGCCGCATCCGAGTCGGCGTTGTTCTGCGCGTCCCATCCGCGCAGCAGCTCGATGGCGTCCTGCACCTCGGGACGCGCGCTCTCGATATCGCCGAGCGCGAGGGCGAGGCGCTTGCCGAGCCACATCTCGTTGTCGGCCTGGATCTGCTGCATGTCCGCGATGGTCAGGGGCGCGGCGGCGGCGCGGCGCTCGAGCAGGTGCTGGATGCGCGCGGCGCGGTAGCCGTAGTCCCAGTCGCGGGAGAGGAAATGCTCGTAGTCGTCGTCGACGATGGCGTTGTTGGCGGTGACGATGAAGCCGGATGCCGGGTTGTAGACCACCGGCAGCTCCTCGAAGGGGATGAACCCCTGCCAGTCGTAGGCGCTGTCCCATCCGGGCTGGGGGAGCCAGCCGTCCCCGACGCCGCGGATCGGGAGGCGCCCGGGGGTCTGGTAGCCGATGTTGCCCTCGGTGTCGGCGTAGATGAGGTTCTGCGCGGGCACGTCGAAGAGCGACGCGGCGTAGCGGAAGTCGTCGAAGTCCTGCGCCGTGTTGAGGGCGAAGATGCTGGATGCGGTGGTGCCGGCGTCCAGCGCCGTCCACCGCAGGCTGACCGCGTGCTCGCCCGGGGGCGTCTCGGGGGCGTCTGCCATCGAGAGGACGGCGCCGGCGCTGCCGACGTAGGGGTCCTCGGCGATGGCGGTGAAGTCGCCCGAGAGGCCGGAGATGATGGGGCCGTGCACGGTGGAGCGGATGGTCAGCTCGACATCCTCGCCGCCGGCGACGGAGACGGTCTCGGTGCGGGTCTCGAGGGGCACGAGCTCCCCGTCGTACCAGTAGGAGTCGCCCTCGATCTTCTCGATGTAGAGGTCGGCGACGTCGGTGGTGAGGTTGGTGAAGCCCCAGGCGACCTTCGCGTTGTGGCCGATGACGACGCCGGGGAGGCCGGAGAAGGTGAAGCCGCCGACGTTGAAGGGGCAGGCCTCGCTCACGACGGCGCACTTGAGCTGCATCTGGTGCCAGACCGAGGGCAGCGAGGCGCCCAGGTGCGGGTCGTTGGCGAGCAGCGGCAGGCCGGTCTCGGTGAGCGAACCCGCGACGACCCAGGAGTTCGAGCCGATGCCCTCTCCGGCGTCGCCCAGGAGCAGGGAGGCCGCCTCGATCACGCTGGACGCCTCCTTCCACTCGATGCGCGAGAGCGCGGTGGTCGCCTCCTCGGCGGATGCGGGACCGGCGACCGTGGCCGCCTCCTCGTCCCTGGGCTCCAGCGCGGGCACCGAGGAGATCGTCGGGACGATCACGGGGTTGCGCTCGAAGGGGTAGCCCGGATAGATCTCTTCGAGGGCGTCCTGCGCCGCATCCGCTCCGAACTCGCTCGCCAGCAGCGCCCGCGTGGTCTCCGCTTCGACGTTGCCGCGCAGATCCCAGGCCATGGCCTTGAGCCACGCGACCGAGTCGGCGGGAGTCCAGGGCGCGGGCTCGTAGTCGGGGTTCTGCAGACCCAGCACCGCGTACTCCAGGGAGAGCTCGGCGCCGGTGCGGTCTTCGAGGTAGGCGTTGACGCCGTCGGCATAGGCCTCGTAGTAGGAGCGATCGGTGTCGCTGAGCAGCTCCACCTCCTCCTGCGCGATGCGATGCCAGCCGAGGGTGCGCAGGAACGAGTCGGTGCCCACCTGCGACTCGCCGAAGAGCTCGGCCACGCGGGCGCTGGTGACGTGACGGCGGAAGTCCATCTCCCAGAAGCGGTCCTGCGCGTGGACGAAGCCCTGCGCGTAGAAGAGATCGTGCGCGGTCGTCGCGGTGATGGTCGGGATGCCGCGGTCGTCGCGTTCGACGGTGACGGCGGCGTCGAGGCCGCCGAGGGGGATTTCGCCATCGGTCTGCGGGAAGGAGCGCTGCACGGTCCAGACGAGGAAGAGCGCCGCGGCGACGGCGACGGCGACCAGGACGGCGAGAACGAGGAAGGCGGCCTTGCCGACCTTGCCCCAGAACACGGTGCGTGAGGGCTGGATGGGGACCTCGCCGGTGAGCGAGGCGACGAGTTCGGCCGAGTCAGACGTCATTGTTCAGGGCTCTCCACAGGGATACGCCGGCGAGACGGAGTCTCACGGAGTTCGGGCGCACGTGTCGGGCACACATGCCTACGCATCCTAGCGCGCTCGGGCCGGGCGCGGGAGAGGCTCAGTCTGTTCCTGCGTCGAACATCGCGGAATCGGATGCCGCCTCGATGGCCTCGTCGATCGCGTCGTCGCTGCCGACGGTCGCCAGGATGTCGCCCGCCTCGCCGGCGGTCACCCGTCCGACGAGCTCGCCGGTAGGGCCGCCGACCAGGCCCAGGCCCGCATAGTGCTCAAGGCGCGCGCGGGAGTCGGCGATGTCGAGGTTGCGCATCGTGAGCTGGCCGATGCGGTCGACGGGCCCGAAGGCGGCATCCCCGACTCGCTCCATGGAGAGCTTCTCGGGCGAATAGGAGAGGTTCGGGCTCGTGGTGTCGAGGATCGTCCAGTCGTCGCCGCGGCGCAGTCGCAGCGTGACGGAGCCGGTGACCGAGGAGCCGACCCAGCGCTGGATGGACTCGCGCAGCATGAGCGACTGCGGCTCCAGCCAGCGGCCCTCGTACATCAGGCGTCCCAGGCGCCGACCCTGTTCGTGGTAGGTGGCGAGGGTGTCCTCGTTGAGGATGCCGTTGGCGAGGCGCTCGTAGGCGATGAACAGCAGCGCCATGCCGGGGGCCTCGTAGATGCCGCGGGACTTCGCCTCGATGATGCGGTTCTCGATCTGGTCGCTCATGCCCAGGCCGTGGCGGCCGCCGATGGTGTTGGCCTCGTGGACGAGCGCGACCGGGTCGCTGTACTCGACGCCGTTGATGGCGACGGGGCGGCCGCCGTCGAAGGCGACCGTGACGTCTTCGACGGCGATCTCCACGGCCGGGTCCCAGTACCGCACGCCCATGATGGGATCGACGGTCTCCAGGGACACGTCGAGGTGCTCGAGGGTCTTGGCCTCGTGCGTGGCGCCCCAGATGTTGGCGTCGGTCGAATAGGCCTTCTCGGCCGAGTCGCGGTAGGGGAAGCCGTGCTCGACGAGCCACTCGCTCATCTCCGATCGGCCCCCGAGCTCGGTGACGAAGTCGGCGTCGAGCCACGGCTTGTAGATCCGCAGTTCGGGGTTGGCCAG
>CAYOTY010000124.1:0-7368 GCA_964406995.1 uncultured Microbacterium sp. | reverse complement strand
CACGCGGCGCTCGGTGGGCAGGCCGTTGTCGTCCCAGCCCATCGGGTAGAACACCGTCTTGCCGCGCATCCGCTCGAATCGCGCCTTCACGTCGGTGTGCGTGTAGCTGAAGACGTGGCCGATGTGGAGGGAGCCGGATGCCGTCGGCGGGGGCGTGTCCACGGAGTAGACGCCCGCTCGGCCGGAGGCCTTCGCGGCATCCCGGTCGAACAGATACGTGCCCTGCTCGTTCCAGACGGAGTCCCACTTCGCTTCGAGGCCTTCGAGTGCGGGCTTGTCGGGAATCTGCGCGTCAGCCATGGAGGTCTCCTCGAGCGATGTATGCGGCACCGTGTGAGCGTGCCTGAGTGTGGGGGTGTCGGAACAGTCTACCGGCCGCTCGACAACGCATGGATCGTCCCTCGGGGCGGTCGGGAAGGACGTTCTCTGCGTTCTCGGCGTGAGGGGAGCGGATGCCGCAGGCATCGCCACCGGCCCGGTCAATTGATCTACCCTGTCCAAAAAGTGGGTAGGCTGATGTTCACCCCCTTTTTCCTTCACCGAGGTTTCGCATGCCCGCACGCATCACACGTCGTCTTCTGTCCGCGTCCGCCCTGGTGGCGGCATCCGCCCTCGTCCTCAGCGCCTGCGCGACGCCGGGCGACGAGACCCCCTCCTCCGGCGGCGAGATCGTCTGGGCGATCGAGGGGGCGAACCTGTCCGCCGGACACATGGACCCGCAGACCAGTCAGCTCGACGTGTCGGCCATGGTGCAGCGGGCTGTTCTCGACTCGCTGGTCTTCCAGGAGGCCGACGGGTCCTTCTCCGCCTGGCTGGCAGAGGACTGGAAGGTCTCGGACGACGGCACCGTGTACACCTTCGAGCTGCGCGAGGGCGTCACCTTCCATGATGGGGAGCCCTTCGACGCCGAGGCCGTCAAGGCGAACTTCGACCGCATCGCCGACCCGGAGACGGCATCGGCGCAGGCGGCGAGCATGCTCGGCGGCGACTTCTACGCAGGCAGCGAGGTGATCGGCGAGCACACGGTCGAGGTGCACTTCACTCAGCCCTACGCGCCGTTCCTGCAGGCGGCCAGCACCGCGCAGCTCGGCTTCTACTCGCCGAAGGCGCTCACCGAGTCCGCGGAGCTTCTGAAGGCCGGCGGCCCGGGCGTCAACGTCGGCACCGGACCCTTCGTGCTCACCGAGTACACCCCCGACCAGGAGATCGTCTACGAGCGCAACGAGGACTACGCCTGGGGCCCGAAGGGCGCCGGCGCCCCCGGGATCGACACCCTGCGCGTGGAGATCCTGCCCGAGGCATCCGTCCGCGTGGGCGTCGTGCAGAGCGGCGAGGCCGACCTGGCCAGCAATCTGCCGCCGAACCTCGCCTCGACGCTCGGAGGCGACCTGACCGTCGCCTCGCTCGAGTACCCCGGCCTGCCGTACTCGCTCTACCTCAACGAGGCCTACGGCGTCTTCGCCGACGAGCGCGTGCGCCAGGCGTTCGCGCGCGGCATCGACATCGACGCGGCCGTGGAGGAGATCTTCTTCGGGCAGTTCCCGCGGGCATGGAGCATCCTCGGTTCGACCACGCCCGGATACGACGCCTCCATCGAGGGCACCTGGGCCTATGACGCGGATGCCGCGAACGCGCTGCTCGACGATGCCGGGTGGACCGAGCGCGACGCCGAGGGCTACCGGGTCAAGGACGGCGAGCGCCTCTCCGCGGAGTGGATCGCCTGGACGCCCGTTCCCGACGATCGTGCGGCCCTCGGCAACGCGATCCAGTCGGATCTGCGCGAGATCGGCTTCGAGGTCGTTCGCAGCGTGCTCGAGCCCGGCGCCTACAACGACCGGTACATGCCCGGCGGCGACCCCTGCGCGCCGAAGCAGTTCGACCTCACCGACTGGGGCTTCTCCGGCGTCGACGCCGACCTGCTGCGCAGCCACCTCTACACCTGCGGCTACCAGAACGCCTCCGAGGTCTCGATCCCCGAGATCGACGATCTGCTGGAGGCGGGCTTCGCCACCGCGAACGTCGACGAGCGCGCCGGCATCTACGGGCAGCTCCAGCGCTGGAACGCCGAGTACACCGCGATCGTGCCGCTGTACAGCCCGGCCGTGATCACCGCGGTGAGCCCCGGAGTCTCGGGTCTCTCGTACGATCTGTACGGACGGCCCCTGTTCTACGGGGTGACGGTCGACTGATCCAGGCGAAGGGGGAGCGGTGGGAGCGACCCTGACACGGATCGCCGGCGTGCTGGCATCCGTCGTCGTGGTGCTCTGGGGTGCGGCGACGCTCGCCTTCGTGACCTTCCGGCTGATCCCGGGAGATCCCGTGTCGGTGATGCTGGGGCCGCAGGCGCAGGTGAGCGAAGCGGTCAAGGAGGGCATCCGCGCCGAGCTCGGGCTGGACCGTCCCTTCCTCGTGCAGTATCTGAGCTATCTCGGCGACCTGCTCCG
Organism: uncultured Microbacterium sp.; assembly: GCA_964406995.1. GTDB lineage: Bacteria > Actinomycetota > Actinomycetes > Actinomycetales > Microbacteriaceae > Microbacterium. The sequence goes on along the minus strand of CAYOTY010000124.1, from coordinate 4,924 downwards.
GGGCGATCTGGGTGTGTCCTATCAGCTGCGGATGCCGGTGACGGAGGTTATCGGCCGCCAGCTGGGGGCGACCCTGCAGCTGACGGCTCTCGCACTCCTCATCGCCGTCGTGCTCGCCTTCGCCGTGGCGCTGCTCGCGCGCGGACGTGCGAGCCGGGCGGTCGCGGCGACCGTGGAGCTGATCATCCTCTCGTCGCCGGTCTTCTGGATCGGACTGGTGCTGCTGAGCCTGTTCGCCTTCGGGCTGGGCTGGTTCCCCGTGTCGGGCTCGCGCAACCCGGCCACGATCGTCCTGCCCGCGGTGACGCTGGCGCTGCCGGTGGCCGCGCTGCTGGGCCAGGTGCTGCGCGACGGGATCGAGGAGGCGGAGCGGCAGCCCTTCGCGCTGACGGTGCGGGCGCGCGGCGCCGGGCCGGTGCGTCTCACGCTGCGGCACACGTTGCGCCACGGAGCCTCCGGAGCGGTCACCCTCGCCGCCTATCTGGTCGGCTCGCTCCTGGGCGGCGCCGTCCTCGTCGAGACGGTGTTCGCCAGACCCGGCCTCGGACGCGTCACCCTGTCGGCGATCACCGATCGCGACCTGCCGGTCATCACCGGCATCATCATGCTGAGCGCGCTCGTCTTCGTCGTCGTGAACACGGCCGTCGAGCTCATCGATCCGGTCATCGACCCGCGGCTGCGGCGCCGTGCGGCCAGGACGCGTGAGCAGGTGGCGCCGTGACTCCGTGGCGACGGGTCGCCGTGGGCGCGGCGACCGTCGTGCTCGCGGTCGTCCTGCTGGCGGCGGCCTTCCCCGAATGGCTCGCGACGCACGACCCGCTGCAGGTGAACGTGCGCGGCGCCTTTCTGCCGCCGAGCGCCGAGCATCTCTTCGGCACCGATCAGAGCGGTCGCGACATCTTCTCCCGCGTCGTCCACGGCGCGCGCCGCTCGGTCGGGATCGGGCTGCTCGCCACCGCGCTCGCGAGTGTGACGGGGCTGCTCGTCGGCGTGCTCGCGGGCCAGGCCCCGCGGGTGCTGGAGGCGGCGGCGATGCGCGTCACCGACGTGCTGCTGGCCTTCCCCGAGTTCCTCGTCGCGCTGGTGGTCGTCGCCGTGCTCGGCCCCGGACCGGTGAACATCGCCATCGCGGTGACGCTCGCCGCCGTTCCCGTGTACGTCAGGCTCGCCCGCACGAGGACCCGCACCCTGGCCGCTGCCGAGCACGTCGAGGCCGCGCGCATTCTCGGGGTGCCCGCACCGCTGGCCTTCCTGCGGCACGTGGTTCCGGCGGTCGCCGGCTCTCTGAGCGTGCTGGCGATCATCGGCATCGGCTCCAGCATCCTCGCCGCGGCCGGTCTCAGCTTCCTCGGACTCGGCCCCACCGAGCCCGTGCCCGAGTGGGGACTCATGCTCTCCGGCGGTCGGAACGTGCTCGCGCAGGCCTGGTGGGTGGCCGCCTTCCCCGGTGCTGCGATCACTCTCACCGTGCTCGCCGCGACCGTCCTCGGGCGCACCCTCCGTGCGCGGGCGGAAGGGAGGACGGGATGAGTGCCCTGCGCGTCGAGGGACTCCGCCTGACGATCGGCGGGGACGTGCTCGTCGACGACGTGTCCGTGGAGGTCGCGCCCGGCGAGTGCGTCGCGATCGTCGGCGAGTCGGGTGCGGGGAAGTCCCTCACCGCCCGCGCTCTGCTGGGTCTTGCCCCCGCGCGGGCGCATGTGGCGGCGTCCGTGCTCCTCGTCGACGGCGTCGATGTGCGCGGCTTCGGCGAGCGGGACTGGCGAGGGCTTCGCGGCGATCGCGTCGCTCTGGTCTCGCAGGATGCTCTGGTCTCGCTCGATCCGCTGCGCCGGGTGGGCGCGGAGGTCGCCGAGCCGCTGGAGATCCACGCCGGCATGTCCCGTGTCGAGCGTGCTGCGCGGGTGCAGGAGCTGCTGGCCGCGGTGTCGATGAGCGATGCGCCCCGGCGCGCCCGACAGTACCCGCACGAGCTCTCGGGAGGCCTGCGCCAGCGTGCGCTCATCGCCTCGGCGCTGGCCGGGGAGCCGGCCGTCCTCGTCGCCGACGAGCCGACGACGGCCCTGGATGCCACGGTGCAGGCGCGGGTGCTCGATCTGCTGCGCGCCATCGCCGATGGCGGCGTGGCGGTGCTGCTGGTCAGCCACGACTTCGCCGCGGTGCGCCGGGTCGCCGACCGGGTGCTCGTGATGCGCGAGGGGAAAGTGGTCGAGAGCGGGCCGACGAGCCAGGTGCTGGAGACGCCCGCGCACCCGTACACGCGTGCGCTCATCGCGGCTACGAGCCACGAGCCGCGAGCGGCGGCCGCGGCATCCGAGGCGCTGCTCACGGCCACAGGTCTCTCGCTGGCGTTCGGCCCCCACCTCGCGGTGCGCGACGCCTCCTTCACCCTGCGGCGGGCGCGGACGCTCGGGATCGTGGGGGAGTCGGGGTCGGGGAAGACGACTCTCGCCCGCATGATCGTGGGCGTCGAGACGCCGGATGCGGGGGCTCTCCGGTGGGAGGCGGATGCGGGCGCCGTGCAGCTCGTGCACCAGAATCCGCTCGGCGCCTTCGACCCGCGCTGGACGATCGGCCGTTCGCTCCGTGAAGCTCTGGCCGCCGGGGGAGCGCCGCGCGCCGTGCGCCGGGCGCGTGCGGAAGCGCTGATGGGCGAGGTGGATCTCGACCCTGCGCTGCTGCGCCGGCGCCCGGGGGAGCTCTCCGGCGGGCAGCGGCAGCGGGCGGCCATCGCCCGGGCCCTGGCCGCCGAGCCGCGCGTCCTGGTGCTCGACGAGCCCGTCTCGGCGCTGGATCCCTCCGTGCGCGCACGGATCCTGACGCTCCTGACGCGGATCCAGGAGCAGCGGGAGCTGACGATGGTGATGGTCTCGCACGACCTCGACGTGATCGCGGCGACTTGCGACGAGGTGCTGGTCATGCAGGACGGCGCGATCGTCGAGCAGGGTGCGGCATCCGATGTGCTGACGGCTCCGCAGCATCCCTTCACCCGCGAGCTCCTCGCGGCCGCGTCGCCCTGACCCGCCTCTCGCGCGGCGCGGCGCGCTCAGGGACGGGGACGCGGATAGGCGAGCCGGCGGAGAAGCCATTCGGCAGGGCCGCGTTTGCCGGCCTTCTCCAGCACCACTGCCAGCAGCACCGTCACCAGCCACACGGCGACCGCCAGCAGCAGGATCGACCAGCTGCTCAGAGCGGCGCCGAGCCCGAAGCCCCAGGCGCACAGGAGCGGCGCGAAGATCAGCGACTGGGCGAGATACCCTGACAGTGAGCGCTTGCCGAGCGCCTGGAGCGCGTTCCCGACCGGGCCGCCGGCGGTGCCGCGCCGGCGCCAGCGCGCGGCGATCAGGGCGAAGGCTGCGACGTAGCCGAGCCCGCCGAAGAGTCCGGCCAGCGAGTTCAGCCCCATGAAGGCCCAGTCGTAGAAGTGGGGGACGCCGAGGGCGCCGGCGTTCTGCAGCGCGACGAGGGCGCCGAAGCCCCAGCCGATGCCGATGCCGATGATCGCGGTGCGACGCAGGAGCGGCAGGTGGTTCTCGGGCTGTTCGAGCACTCCCGCGCGGGCGGCGAGCAGAGCGATGAGCATCGCGATCGGGATGATCATCGCCAGCAGCTGCGCGGGGGTCAGGAAGATCCAGAGGCCCAGCCTCATGGCTGCGGAGAGGGCGTAGTTCGACTCCGCCGCGGCGAAGCGGACGTCGAAGTCGCCCATGCTCATCTCCAGGTACTCCGGCGGAACGAACGCGTGCATCAGTACGGCGCCGGCGACGGCGGAGACGCCGCCGAGGAAGACCAGTCCTCCCAGGATCCATGCCCACAGCTTGATCGTCGCGTCGCGGCGGCTCAGGAACGCCACCGCGATCACGAGCCCCGCCAGCCCGTAGGCGCCGAGGATGTCGCCCATCCACAGCAGCAGGGCGTGCACCGCTCCGAAGGCGAGAAGCCACAGATGCCGCCGACGCAGCAGGCGCCTGGCCTCCTGCTCGGGGATGCCCTTCTCGTACTGCCGGCGATAGAGCTGCCAGATCCCGTAGCCGAACAGGAACGCGAACATCGGATAGGAGCGCGCGTCGATCACGACGATGGCGACCGTCTGCGCGACGAGGTCCCAGCCCGTCGCCCCCGGCGGGTGCGCCGACACCGTTCCGGAGGCGGAGCCCCACAGGTACCAGGGGGCGTTGGCCACCGCGATGAACAGCAGCATGAGGCCGCGGGCGAGGTCGGGGGCGATCGCGCGCCCGGTGAGGGCGGTGGGCGTGGGCTGCACGGAAGAGCTCATGCTCCCAGGCTACGGAGGCGAGCGGATGCCGGCATCCGCCTTTCGGGGGATTCCCGGGATCCGCGCGCTTGACCCGTTGCGAATAGCACACCGTGTTGCAGCCAGCACACCGATCGTCGTCATCCGGGTGCTGGCTGCAACACGGTGTGCCGTTCGCAACAGGGGCGAGCGGATGCCGCAGACACCCCGTAGAATGGCCGAAGCAGCGCTGATCCGGCCATCACCGGGGAGCTCGCGGAAGAACGGCCGCAAGGCTTACTAGAACCGCGCGGGGCAGGCCCGTCACAGCCGCAGTGAGAGTGGTCGTCGCACGCGCGGCGACAGGCGGGGTGGTACCGCGGCTCGCAAGAGTCGTCCTCGCAGCAGCATCCGCCCACGACCACTGCGAGAGACGATGACCTACCCGCGTTCCAATTCCCGGTTCCTGAGCGAGGACGCGCAGCGGACGAGTCGAAGGGCAGGGACCGGAGAATCCTTCGGTCCGGCCGCCGTCTCACCGAGCCCGCGCTTCCCCGAGATCGAGCGCGAGGTGCTCGACTTCTGGAAGGCCGACGGCACCTTCCAGGCGTCGATCGACAACCGCGAGGGCGCCGAGGAGTGGGTCTTCTACGACGGCCCGCCCTTCGCCAACGGCCTGCCGCACTACGG
>CAYOTY010000123.1:0-7418 GCA_964406995.1 uncultured Microbacterium sp. | reverse complement strand
GGAAGATCGCCGATCCGTGGACGCGCGGGATGACCTGCACCTCGGCGTCGAGCGGGCGGATGTCGGCAGGGCCGCGGCCGTCGATGCGGACGCCCTCGGCGAGGATGCGCCCACGGACGATCTTCTTGGTGACGGCCTTGTACGCACCGCTGAACTCACCGGCAGCCTCGGCGGGAATCTCCCCGGCCTCGACGGCGGCGGCGAACTCGGCCTTGACGCGCTCCTTGACGGCGTCGTCGGCGTTCTGGCGCTCGGTCTTGTCGGCGATCTGGTAGATGCCGACGAGCTCGTCGTATGCCCGGCCCGCGACGAAGTCGTAGCTCTGCTGCGAGTAGGGCAGGAAGACCGGGTAGACGCCCGGCTCCTTGGAGGAGGATGCGGCAAGCTCGGCCTGCGCCTTCACCAGCTGCGCGATGAAGGGCTTCGAGGCCTCGAGACCGGCGGCGACGACCTCTTCGTTCGGCTTCGTGGCACCGGCCTTGATGAGGTTCCAGCTGCCCTCGGTGGCCTCGGCCTCGACCATCATGATCGCGACGTCTTCGTTGCCGTTCTTGTCGGTGATGACACGGCCGGCGACGATGATGTCGAAGACGGCCTGCTCGACCTGCTCGACGGTCGGGAACGCGACCCACTGGTCGGCGTGCTCGCCGTGACCGGGGATGAGCGCGAGGCGCACACCGGCGATGGGGCCGGAGAACGGCAGACCCGAGATCTGGGTCGAGGCCGATGCCGCGTTGATCGCGAGCGCGTCGTAGTACTCGCCCGGTGCGATCGAGAGCACGGTGATGACGATCTGGACCTCGTTGCGCAGGCCGTCGACGAACGACGGGCGCAGCGGACGGTCGATCAGACGGCAGACGAGGATCGCCTCGGTCGAGGGGCGACCCTCGCGACGGAAGAACGAACCGGGGATCTTGCCGGCGGCGTAGGAGCGCTCCTCGACGTCGACGGTCAGCGGGAAGAAGTCGAAGCCCTCGCGCGGGTGCTTGCCTGCGGAGGTGGCCGACAGCAGCATGGTCTCGCCGTCGAGGTAGGCCGCGACCGATCCCTGCGCCTGCTGTGCGAGGCGACCGGTTTCGAAGCGGACGGTGCGGGTGCCGAAGCGGCCGTTGTCGAGAACGGCCTCGGTGGCGGTGATTTCAGGACCTTCCAAGAGGTCTCTCCTTCTTTGTTTAGACTCGCGCCTCCGTGTGAGGTGCGAGCATTCATGAAGGAGCGGATGCGGACGGATATGGGCGCGCGGGCACTCCCGCGAATGTCGCCTGCGCTGGTCACCAGTAGAAGATCACCCGGCATCCGTCTCGCCGAGGAACCCACCACAGGGGACCAGCTTCTCCGCCGACCGCTCCGTTGATGTGTATTCAGTTGCAGGATGCCGCACGGGCATCCGCCCCTACCCTACCAGCGCGGCCTGCGAATCGTGGGTTAGGCATCCGTCCAGGTGTCGTCCATGTGGGATTCAGAGAACGGCATCCTGAACAGCATGGGATGAGCGGATGCGACTGTCTGTGATCGGATGCGGATACCTGGGCGCGGTGCATGCGGCCGCGATGGCCTCGATCGGGCATGAGGTGACGGGAATCGATATCGACGAGAGCAAGATCGCCCTGCTCGCGGAGGGGCGTCCTCCTTTTTTCGAGCCGCAGCTTCCCGAGCTGCTGGCCGAGGGGATCGAACGGGGTGCGCTGCACTTCACGACGGACATGAGTGCAGCCTCCGACGCGACCGTCCACTTCCTCGCGGTCGGCACTCCTCAGCAGCAGGGCGGTCACGCCGCCGACCTCTCCTTCGTCGATGCCGCCGTCGAGGCTCTTCTGCCGCATCTGGCACCCGGCGATCTCGTCGTGGGGAAGTCGACGGTGCCCGTGGGAACGGCCTCCCGTCTGGCCGAGCTGGTCACACCGACCGGCGCGACTCTGGTGTGGAATCCGGAGTTCCTCCGGGAGGGCTGGGCGGTGCACGACACGATCACACCGGACCGTCTCGTGGTCGGGGTTCCCACGAATGAGGAGGGCGAGCGGGCCGCCGGCATCCTGCGCGAGATCTATGCGCCGGCGATCGAGGCTGGGATCCCCTATCTCGTCGCCGACCTCGCCACCGCAGAACTCGTCAAGGGCGCGGCGAACGCCTTCCTGGCGACAAAGGTCTCCTTCATCAACGCGATGGCCGAGATCGCAGAGGTCTCGGGAGCCGACGTCACGATCCTCGCCGATGCGCTCGGGTACGACAGCCGCATCGGGCGCCGCTACCTGGGCTCGGGCATCGGCTTCGGGGGCGGCTACCTTCCGAAAGACATCCGCGCCTTCTCCGCCCGTGCCGAGGAGCTCGGCCGCAGCGCAGCGGTCGGCTTCCTCCGCGAGGTCGACCAGATCAACCTCCGGCGACGGGATCGCGCTGTCGAGCTCGTCGTCGACGCCCTGGGCGGCGAGGTGTTCGGACGGCGCGTGGCCGTACTGGGCGCCGCGTTCAAGCCGTTCAGCGACGACATCCGCGACTCTCCCGCGCTTGAGATCGCAGTGCGCCTGAAGGGCCTCGGCGCAGACGTGGTGGTGACAGACCCCTCCGCCCTCGAGAACGCCGTGACACGGCATCCGCAGCTCGAATATGCGGCCGAGCGCGACGAGGCGCTGCGCGGCGCCGAGGCCGTGATCATCGCCACCGAGTGGGATCTGTATCGCCGCGAGATGAACCCGGATGCCGCGGGCGCTCTCGTCAACTCCCGTGTCATCGTCGACGGACGCAACTGTCTCGATTCCAGGGCATGGCGGGCCGCTGGCTGGCGCTACTACGGGATGGGGCGGCCGTAGGCGGAGACGCGCCCGTTTCGCACGACTTCGCTCAACGGCCGGCGGCCGGCGGCCGGGGCAGCGGCAGCGCGCCGAAACAGGCAATGACGCGGAAACAGGCAGATACAGCGAAATCGTCCTGTTGCGGCGTCTTCGCCTGTTCTCGCGCGTCCGGATGCCGGACAATCAGCGCGCGGGAACACCGCTCATCGACGAGGAGCGGCCCACCCAGACGTAGCCGTCGTGCTTGGCGGCGAGCCCGTTGCCGGCGGTGCGGCCCCGCATCCGGCGCCACATCCACGGGAGCGCGTGCTTGCGCCACCAGGCTCGCTCGCCAGGGGTCGTCTCTGCGTGGAAGACCTCGTCGAGGGCACCCAGGGTCTCCGCGTGCGGAACGCCGAGTGCCTCGCCTGCACGGTAGGCGAGGAAGCGGTGGCCACGACTGCCCAGGTGCACGAAGTCCTCGCCCCAGTGCTGACGATCGGCGAGGGCGGGATGCAGGTCGGTGTCGATGAGGATCGCCCCCGTGCGCTCGGCGATGCCGATCAGACGGCTGGCGAACATGGCGAAGCGGGCGGCGTAGATCCCGGCGAGCCGCCGGTCGGGCAGGAAGGGCGTCACCAGCAGGACATCGGCGCCGTCGTCGCGCAGCGTCTGCACGGCGCGCTCCAGCTGGGCGGCCAGGGCCGGGATGTCGACCGTGCGCTTCACGAGGTCGTTCGCACCGATGAGCACCGACACCAGGTCGGGCCTCAGCGCGCGGGCGCGCTCCAGCTGCTCGCCGCAGACATCGCGCACGCGGCGGGAGCGGACGGCGAGATTCGCATAGTTCAGGCCCCCGCGCGCCGACAGCAGGTATGCCAGACGATCCGCCCAGCCGCGCAGCGTGCCGTCCGGCGCCGGGTCGCACAGACCCTCGGTGAGCGAGTCGCCGAGCGCCACATAGCGCCGCCAGCCACCCTGCGTCCGCGCGGGGAGCGGTTCGGGTCGACGCTCGCGCGGGGCGCGCAGCGTCCGATCGACCCGGCGCAGCTCCTGCGCCTGCATGAAGTGCCCGAGAAGCTGGTCGCAGACCGCCTCCCACGAGCGGCCCTCCACCGCCTGGCGGCCCGCGACACCGAAAGCGCGGCGCTTGGCGGCGTCGCCGGCGAGGTCGGCCACCCGCATCCGCAGATCGGCGAGGTCGCCCGGCTCGTAGAGCCACCCGTCGATCCCCTGGCGCACGAGGTCGAGCGGGCCGCCGCGGCCGGTCGCGACCACCGGCACGCCGCTCGCGTGGGCCTCCTGCAGCGTCTGCCCGAAGGTGTCGCTCTCGCCCGGGTGCACGAAGATGTCGAACGACGCCATCGCCGCGGCGAGCGCATCGCCGCCCTGGTGCCCGAGGAACGTCGCCGTCGGCAGCAGCGCCTCCAGCCGCGGGCGCAGAGGGCCGTCGCCGACGATCACGAGCCTGGCTCCGGGGATGTCCTGCAGCACGTGCAGATCGTTGACCTGCTTCTCTGCGGCGAGACGGCCGACGTAGCCGATGACGACGTCTGCGGCATCCGATCGCTGCCAGGCGTCGTTGCGGCGCGTGGGGTGGAACCGCTCGGCATCGACCCCTCTCCCCCAGCGGCGCACCCGATCCACGCCCCAGCGGGCGAGGTCCGCATCGGAGGCGCTCGACGGCGAGAGTGTGAGCGTCGCCCGGCGGTGCAGGCGCGAGACATGGCCCTGCGCGATCGTCGTCGTGGCGGGGATCCGGTAGCGCTCGGTGTAGCCGGCGACATCCGTCTGGTACGCGGCGACCGACGCGATGTCGAGCCTGTCCGCGGCGAGCACTCCGCGCCACCCCAGGGCGAAGGGCGAGGCGAGGTGCACGACGTCCGGGCAGAAGCGCTCCAGGGATGCCGCCACCCGATGGGCGGCGACAGAGCCCACCCGCACATCGCGGTACCCGGGAAGCGCCATGCTCGAGACGGGCTCGATGCGGAAGCCGTGGACCTGGTCCGGCATCGCCGCCGCACGCGGAGCCAGCACGAGGGCCTCGTGTCCGCGATGCTCCAGATGCCGGAGGATATGGAGGACCGACCCGGTCACACCGTTCATGTGCGGGAGGAAGGACTCTGCCACGATCGCGACTCTCACACGTCAAGGTTCCCGTCCGAGTCGGGCACCGGATGGCGAAACGCGCCTCCCTCGCAGAGAGTTCACCGTCTGCACGACAACCCGTTACCACCGGCACCGCAAAAGGTTAGGGTAGGAGCATGAGCAGCGAAGACAACGCGAAGCCCTCGGATGCCGAGGACATCAAGCGCAAGTTCCGCGAAGCGCTCGAGAAGAAGAACGCGCAGCACCGCAAGGGCGAGGCGCACCTCGACGGTGATTCGGCCGTGCACGGCACTCACGCCGCACAGACCAAGCCCGAGTTCCGCCGCAAGACCGGCTGAGCGCTACCTCTGCGGCTGAGCCGCCAGCCAGTCGGCGAAGGTCTCGATGCCGAGGTGGGCATCCGGGCCGGGAAGGGTGCTGCCGTCGCGCATCGCACGACCGAAGGCGCCCGGAAGGGCGATCGCCGGCATTCGGCCCCTGTGTCCGTTGCGCACGGCCCAGGCGCGCATCATCTCGACCATGCTCTCCTCGCGAGGGCCGGCGAGATCCCGCGCGCGCCCCGAGGCTCCTTCCTCGCACAGCTCCATCAGGCGGCTCGCCACCTCGCGCACGGAGATCGGCTGCGTCCGCATCCTCACGGCGAGACGGATCGGGCCGACGGCCGCGCGCTCGAAGAGCTGCCCGGCGAACTCGTGGAACTGAGTCGCGCGCAGGATCGTCCATGGGGTCTCGCCCGCCTCGACCGCCTTCTCCTGCACGAGCTTGCCCGCGTAATAGCCGTGCGGAACGCGGTCGACGCCGACGATCGACGGCACCAGGTGGTGCGCGACGCCGACGGCCTGTTCCGCCTCCTGCAGTGCCCGGGTCGTGGCGGCGAAGAACTCCTGCGACTTCTTCGCGTTCGTCGTCTGCACGCTGAGCGCGTCGATGACGGCATCCGCCCCGTCCAGCGCCTCGGTGAGCCCTTTCCCGCTGCGCACGTCCACGCCGCCCGAGCGGGAGAGGATTCGCACCGTATGGCCGCGTTCGGAGGCGGCGGCCGCGACGGCGCGTCCGAGAACGCCGGTTCCCCCGGCTATGGCGATGTCCACTCCCCCAGGCTACGCCCGACTGCCGCCTACGAGAACGAGGCACCCGGATGCCGGAAGAACCTGGACGGCCTCGCGGCCTACGCCTGAGCGCAGCACAACCTCGCAGATCCGCACAGATTCGCAGGAATCCGCCAGGTCTCTGCGAATCTGTGCGGATCTGCGAAGAAGTGCGGCACGGCTACTCCCCCGCGAGCCCGCCGAGGAGGTGGCCGAAGGAGCGGCCCTCGCCGAGGTAGCTGTCGGGGTGGAAGGGGTCTGCGGCCTTCGCGGGCTCTCGCCGCAGGATCGCCTCGGCGAACTCGCCCGTGCCCTTCTCGATGCGCGAGGCGAGCGTGGCGACGTCGTCGCCGGCGGCACCCCAGTCGGCGGATGCCGCGAACACTCCCGTCGATACCGCATCCGCGTGGAGGTAGGCGAACAGCGGGCGGATCGCGTAGTCGATCGCGAGCGAATGGCGCGCAGTGCCCGCGGTCGCCCCGAGCAGCACGGGCTTCCCGCGCAGCGCATCCGGGTCGAGCACATCGATGAACGACTTGAACAGACCCGAGTAGCTCGTGGAGAAGATCGGCGTGACGGCGATCACCGCGTCCGCCGAGACGACGGTGTTGATCATCGACTCCAGCTCCGCCGGCGCGAAGCCGGTGAGCATGTTGTTCGTGATGTCATGCGCATAGTCGCGCAGCTCGAAGACGTCGGCGGTCACCTCGATCCCCTCCTGCTGCAGCCGCGCGGCGGTCGCCTGGGCGAGCCGGTCGGCGAGCATGCGGGTCGAGGAGGGCGTGGAGAGTCCCGCCGAGATGACGGCGATGCGGCGTTCCTGCATGATCATGCCCCTTCCTTCACGACCCCGAAGGCGGCGCCGGGGGCCGCGGGGGTGTCCTGATAGGGCGTGCCGACGGTGAGATTGTCGCCGCGGTTCGCGCGCGGGCGCGCCTGGCGCCCCGGGCCGTCGCCGTAGACCGCGCGAACCCGCGCGGCGTGGGTCGGGGCGTCGGGGACGGATGCCGGACGATCCTTCGCCAGCTCCGTGCGCAGCACCGGCACGACCTCGGAGCCGAGGATGTCGATCTGCTCCAGCACCGTCTTCAGCGGAAGCCCCGCGTGGTCGAGGAGGAACAGCTGGCGCTGGTAGTCGCCGAAGAGCTCGCGCATGCCGGCGTAGCGGTCGATGACCTCCTGAGGCGATCCGACGGTCAGCGGCGTCATCTGGGTGAAGTCCTCCAGACTCGGTCCGTGCCCGTAGACGGGGGCGTTGTCGAAGTACGGGCGGAACTCCTTCACGGCATCCTGCGAGTTCTTCCGCATGAACACCTGGCCGCCCAGGCCCACGATCGCCTGCTCGGGCGTTCCGTGCCCGTAGTGGGCATAGCGCTCGCGGTACAGGGTGATCAGGCGCTGGTAGTGCTCGGCGGGCCAGAAGATGTTGTTGGCGAAGAAGCCGTCGCCGTAG
>CAYOTY010000122.1:5427-7433 GCA_964406995.1 uncultured Microbacterium sp. | reverse complement strand
GGCGGAAGTGCGTGAGGATACCGGCCTGCGTCGGCTTGTTGTAGTACGGCGTGACGATCATGATGCCGTCGGCGCCGGCCTTCTCGCTGGCCTTGTACAGCTCGATCGCGTGGGCGGTCTCGTTCGAGCCGCCCCCGGTGATGATCTTCGCCCGCCCCGCCGCGACGTCCTTGCCGACCTCGACGAGGCGCAGCTTCTCCGCATCCGTGAGGGTCGAGGTCTCACCCGTCGTACCGGTGACGACGATGCCGTCGGCGCCAGCGGTGATGACGTCGTCGATGTGCTTCTCGGTGGCAGGCCAGTCGACCTCGCCGTCGGCGGTCATCGGAGTGACCAGCGCGACGAGCACCTGTCCGAAGGGGTTGCCCGTGTGCGTCATGTCTTAAGGGTATCGGTGATCGGGATGCCCGCGCGACGCCGCCTACACGCGGCCCTGCCGGCCAGCGCGGGCCAGCAGCGACCGCGGCACGATGCGCGAGAGCGCGACGATCGCCTTGTACCGCAGAGAGGGCACCGAGACCGGCTTGCCGCGGGCCGCGTCGCGCAGCGCCTCGCGCACGACGCTCTCGGCATCGAGCCACAGGAGCGGCGCGATCCCTTCCTCACCCGCAGGCAAGCCCATGCGCGCATGGAAGCTCGTATGGGTGAACCCCGGGCACACCGCCGTGACCGAGACGCCGTCGCGGCCGTACTCGGCGTTCGCCCACTCGCTGAACCCGACGAGCCACTGCTTGCAGGCCCCGTAGGTCGAACGCGGCAGGAACGCCGCGACCGAGGCCACGTTGACGATGCGCCCGCCACGCCCGCGCATCACACCCAGCGCGGCGTGGGTGAGCCGCATCGGCGCCTCCACGTGCACGCGCAGGTGGCTCACCTCTTCGGCGAGGTCGTTGTCGGCGAAGCGCAGCGGAAGCCCGAAGCCGGCGTTGTTGATCAGCAGATCGATCGGATGCCCCTCATCGGCGAGACGCGCGGCGACCCTGTTCATGCCGCGGGTCTGGGTGAGATCGGCCATCAGCACCTCGACGGCCACGCCGTGCTCCTCACGCAGCTGTGCGGCGAGCTCCTTCAACGTCTCGGTCGTGCGGGCGACCAGCACGAGGTCGGCGCCGCGCGCGGCGAGCTGACGGGCGAACTCGGCCCCGAGCCCGGCGCTTGCTCCGGTGATCAGTGCGACAGGCATCAGCGCTCATACCCCAGGAATCGGAAGCGGAGACCGGTGCGCGAGGTCTGCCACGGCCCCTCGTCCACCAGCTGCCACCCTTCTCGCGAAGGGGCGAAGGCGTCGCCGTCGACCGCGAGGTCGATCTCGGTGACCTCGATCCGGTCGGCGTCGTCGATCGCCTGCGCGAAGATCTCGGCACCGCCGATGATCCAGGCGCGCTCCAGACCCCCCGCGGCATCCTCCAGGGTCGCCGCGCGCCGCGCGCCCTCCGCCGCCCACTCGGCGTTGCGGGTCACCACGATGTTCTCGCGCCCGGGCAGCGGCCGGAACCGCTCGGGAAGGGACTCCCAGGTCTTGCGGCCCATCACGACCGGCTCCCCGAGCGTCACCTCTTTGAAGTGGGCCAGGTCTTCGGGCACATGCCAGGGCATGCCGCCCTCGGCGCCGATCACACCGCCCCGAGCCTCGGCCCAGATGAGCCCGAACCAGGTCATACCGCCACCGCCGCGCGGATCGGCGGGTGGTGCTGGTAGCCCTCGACCACGAAGTCTTCATAGGCGTAGTCGAAGACCGACGCGGGCTTTCGCGCGAAGCGCAGCGTCGGGTAGGGGTAGGGATCGCGCGTGAGCTGCTCGGTGACCTGCTCGACGTGGTTGTCGTAGATGTGGCAGTCGCCGCCCGTCCAGACGAAGTCTCCCGGCTCGAGCCCCGCCTGCTGGGCGATCATGAGCGTCAGCAACGCATAGGAGGCGATGTTGAACGGCACCCCGAGGAAGAGGTCGGCGCTGCGCTGGTACAGCTGGCAGGACAGCTTGCCGTCCGCGACATAGAACTGGAACAG
>CAYOTY010000122.1:0-5417 GCA_964406995.1 uncultured Microbacterium sp. | reverse complement strand
CATGTCGGGGATGTCGGCCGGGTTCCAGGCCGAGACGATCAGACGTCGCGAGTCGGGCGAGCGCCGGATCTGCTCGATCACCTCCGACAGCTGATCGATGTGCCCGCCGTCGGGCGTCGGCCAGGAGCGCCACTGCACGCCGTACACCGGCCCCAGGTCGCCCGTGGCATCCGCCCACTCGTCCCAGATCGTGACCCCGTGCTCCTGCAGCCACCGCACGTTCGAGTCGCCGCGCAGAAACCACAGCAGCTCATAGGCGACCGACTTGAAGTGCACCCGCTTGGTGGTGATGAGGGGAAAGCCCTTCGACAGGTCGTAGCGGAGCTGGCGGCCGAAGACGCTGCGGGTGCCGGTGCCGGTGCGATCGGACTTCACCGCCCCCGTCTCCAGCACCTCGCGGAGCAGATCTTCATAGGGAGTGGGCACGGCGTCGCTCATACCTGCCACGATACCCGCGGCATCCGACATCGCGGCCCTGCGCCGGCAGCGCCGTCACGGTTCTTCATACCGATCCGATGCGCCCGCGCGGGTCTTACACTCAGAGAATGGACCTGACCGGCGCCCTGCTGGTCGCGGGAGGGCTGCTGGCCGTCGCGACGCTCATCGGCCTGCTCCTGCGCAGGCGCGAGGGCCGCCACGTCGACGCCCGGCCGCAGGAGCACGTGCGGGCATCCGACCTGGACGGCGCCGGATTCGGCGAGGCCGCCACCCTCGTACAGTTCAGCACCGAGATGTGCACGCGCTGCCCGCAGGTGCGCAGACAGCTCACCGGACTCGCCGCCCACTACTGGGGCGTGCGGCACGTGGAGATCGACCTCACCCACCGTCCCGACCTCGCCCGCCACTATCATGTGCTGCAGACGCCCACCACGCTGCTGGTGGACGAGACCGGCGCCGTACGCGCCCGGTACCGCGGGGCACCCGACATCAACGCCCTCACCGACGACCTCTCAACGCTCGCCACACCCGAAGGAGCAAACCTGTGACCCCTCCCGCCGGAATCGATCCCCGCGGCCCGCGCTTCGGCGCCGCCATCACCGCCATGCTCCTGCTCGCAGGCACGGTGCTCGGCCTCGTGCCGGCGCTGCAGCTCGCCGCCCTGATCCTCACGGTCGCCGTCGCCGCGCTCTTCGTCTGGGGCGTGCTGTCGCCGCAAACGCATCCCTGGGCGACGCTCTTCCGCACGCTCGTGCGCCCGAGGCTCCAGCCGCCCGCCGAGCTCGAAGACCCGCGTCCGCCGCGCTTCGCGCAGGGCGTGGGTCTGTTCGTCGTCACCGTCGGCATCGTGCTGCACCTGCTGAGCGTCCCGTGGGCGCTGCCGATCGCGACGGCGGCGGCCTTCCTCGCGGCCTTCCTCAACGCCGCCTTCGCCTTCTGCCTCGGCTGCCAGATCTACCTGCTGCTCCAGCGGGCGGGTCTGCTGGGCCGCGCCGCCACCTGAGAACGGGAGCCCCTCCCCTCACCTTCTCATCGCCGAGAACGCACGAAACGTCCCTCCGGTGCCCGGGGAAGGACGTTTCGTGCGTTCTCGAAGCTGAGCGACGGAGAGCGGATGGATGCGGGGAGTCCGGACGGTTCCCCCGCATCCGATTGCTGGGTAGGCTGAGCACACGCCGACGAGCCCTGGAGGAACCATGCCCGTGACAAGTGAAGCCACTGCGACCTGGACCGGAAGCCTCACCGAGGGGCAGGGCTCGGTCGCGTTCTCCTCCTCGCAGCTGGGCACCTTCCCGCTGAACTGGACGGCGCGCAGCGAGGGCTCGGACACCGTGACCACGCCCGAAGAGCTCATCGCCGCCGCCCACGCCTCCTGCTACAGCATGGCGCTCTCGCACGCCCTCGCCGGCAACGGCACCCCTCCCGAGCAGGTCAACACGAGCGCCTCGGTGACGTTCAAGCCGGGCGTGGGCATCACCGGCAGTCACCTGAACGTCAACGCGACCGTGCCGGGTCTCACCCCCGAAGCCTTCCAAGAGCTCGCCGAGGGCGCGAAGACCGGCTGCCCGGTCTCCCAGGCGCTCGCCGGGATCGAGATCACCCTCGAGGCGACGCTGGCCTGAGAGGTCGACGCGTCTAAGCGCGAGAGGCCTTCTCACGCCGGATCGCCTCGCGGATGCTGGCGCGGGCGTCCTTGCGCTCGCCCGCGGCGTCCTGCACCACGCCCAGGCGGAACTGCGCCCGCCAGTCGTCGTCGGCCTCGGCGGCCTGCGCATACCGCGCGACCAGCGGCGATGCCTCGTCTTTCACCACGCGGCCACTCGGAGTGAGCCCGACCTCGTCGGCGGGCAGACCGCCCTCGGCTTCGAGAGCGCGCGCGAGCCTGTCCGCCTGGAACCCGAAGAGCAGTTCCCTCACCAGCGCCCACGCGCCCAGCGGCGCGAGCACTGCGAGCCCTGCCCCCATGGCGATTCCCGCGGGAGATCCCGAGGCGATGAACATCACGGCCAGCCATGCGAGAACGACGATGTACAGGACGAGCGCCGCGGCCATCACGGCCACACCGATGCGCGACATCATCGCGGCGCGCCGATCCCGATGTCGATCATGTGCTCCAGCCCGATGAACACGCCCCGCGCGTCGCGCGCGAACGGCAGCGCGAGCCGGATGCCGGGAGCATAGGCCTCGGCCGATTCGACGGTGTCGTGGGTGATCGTGAGCGACTCCCCCGGACCCGAGAGCACGACCTCCTGCCTGGCGACCACGCCGGGCCTGCGGAGGGAGTGCAGCTGCACCCCGGCGACCTGCTGCCCCCGCGCGCGCTGGTCGGCGTGCGGCGAGGCGACCGGCGTGCTCCGCGCCTCGGCGATGAGCTCGGCCGTGCGCACGGCGGTGCCGCTGGGAGAGTCGATCTTGGTGTCGCGGTGAGCCTCGACGATCTCGACCGAGTCGAAGAAGGGCGCCGCCAGCGCCGCCAGCGCCGAGCCCAGCACCGAGCCCAGAGAGAAGTTCGGGATGAAGACGGCGCCGGTGCCCGCGCTCTCCACGAGCGGGCGGACCAGGGCGATGCGCTCGGCAGACCACCCCGAGGTGCCCACGAGCACGTTCAGGCCGCGCTCGACGGCCGCCCGAACGATATCGACGCTGACCGAGGGCGTCGAGGCGTCGACGACGAGGTCGGCGCCGGCGAGCTCACCGGAGCCGCTGCTCGAGGTGAGCACCCGGCACACCTCGAAACCCTCGGTCTCGTCGATCACCGCATGGATGATGCGACCGAGCTTTCCCGTGCCGCCGACGAGGGCCACCTGTGTCGTCATGCTCTCAGTCTATTCCGCAGACGGCATACCCGGCCGAAGGCGCCTCAGGCCGGGATCGCCTCGGGCATCCCTGTGCGCAGCTCGAACGGGAGGTGTCCGAGATCGTTGTGCGTCAGCAGAGACCAGGGCCGCCCCTGCTTCTGCGCGATGACGGTCAGGCCGCAGTGCGCCTGGTTCAGCGTCATCCATCGCCACTCGGGGGCGCCGAGCACCTCGCGCACGAACCATGCGATCACGAAGTTGTGGGTGATCAGCACCTCGTGCACGTCGCCGGGCTTGCGCACCAGGAACTCGCTGATCGCATCGCTCATCTGTGCGCGACCCGCCTCGATCTCGGCGCCTGTCACCGACCCGAAGAAGGGCTCGTAGACGGCGGGGGTCTCCTCGGAGGGGCCGGTCGGCACGCAGTCGAACAGGAGTGCCGAGGGCTCGGGCTCCACCGAGGGCAGCAGCGCCGAGATCGCCCGTGCGGTCTCCGCCGCGCGCAGCAGCGGAGAATGCCACACCGCGTCCAGAGGCAGCCCCGACAGCCGGGCGGCGATGGCCTCGGCCTGACGCTGACCCCGAGGAGAGAGGGGCCCGTCGCTGAGTCCGTGCTCGGCATCCTGATGCTCGCCGTGTCTGACCAGATATATGTAGTGGGTCACTGCCGCTCACTCCTCACGCCCCGGCCTCAACGCAGGCACGCGCTCTCCAGCCTACGTCACCCGCACGACACCGGGTGTCCGCGGAGGCGGTCACTCGCCGGCGCGTGTGAGCTCCGAGAGCTGAGCGCGGCTGAGCGTCACGCCCACGCCCTGCACGAGCTCGTCGACATGGCTCGCGGCGAAGGCGTTCACCACCGCGGCGGCGACCGGACGCTGAGCGAGCAGCCAGGCGATCGCCACCGCCGCCACCGGCGCCCCCAGTTCCTCGGCCACCGAGTCCAGTGCCCGGAGAACGCGGATGCCGCGGCGGTTCAGGTTCTCCCGGAGCTGCTCCCCGCGCGCGTTCTGCGCGGCATCCGACTTCGAACGGTGAAGTCCCGAGAGGAAGCCGTGCTCCAGGGCATGAGAGGGCGTGACCGCCAGGCTCTGGGCACCGGCGACGAGACGCAGGTCGCCCTCGAAGGGCTTGCGCCGCACGAGGTTGTAGGGCTCGTCGAGAACCTCGATGCGCGGGTAGCCGGCGGCGCTGAGGATGCGCGCCTCCACGAGACGCTCTGCGCTGAACCGGAAGGCTCCCACCGCGCGGATCTTGCCGGCCTCGCGCAGCCACTCGACCGTGGCCAGGGTGTCTTCGAGGTTCGTCGAGTCGTCCTGCGACGCGTCCAGATAGAGCACGTCGATGCAGTCCACTCCCAGCCGGCCGAGGCTCGCCTCCACCGCGCGGACGAGATTGACCGAGCCGAGGCCGGGATTGTCGGCGTGACCGCCGACCCGAGCGCCCAGGACGATGCGGTCGCGCCCGCCGGCGCCCGCGAGCCACTGCCCCACGAAGTGCTCGCTGCGTCCGCCCGCGAAGCCGTCGGCGGTGTGGATCGCGTTGCCGCCGAACTCGAGGTAGCGGTCGAGGATCGTCCCGGCGGTCTTCCGATCGACGTTCCAGCCGAACTCACCCGTTCCCAGCATGAGCGGGAAGACTGTGAGACCCGTCTCGCCCAGCTCGGTGCGCACATTCCCTCCCACTCCCGGACCGGTGACCGGGATCGGGGCCGAAGGGTGGGTCGACAGGCTCGGCGAAGGTGCGCCTGTGCCGACGCCGAAGAAACGCATGTCTTACCCCCGGTCCACCGGAGCGACGTGCCTCCGATGACGTTCCTGCACCCCCCGGTGCGTACTACGAGGGTAAGCACAGAACCACCGAACCGGGTCGATTTGGGCGACGATTGCCGGAAACGGTGATAACGCTTTGGTCACGACAGGGACGCCGAAAGCCCGGCCGCCCCCTTTCGGGGAGCAACCGGGCTTTCGCGGTTCGGTATCGGTCAGGCCTCGACGGTCTCGACGACCAGCTCGGCGGCGGCGTCCTCGGACGCCTCCTCCAGCACCGGCTCCAGCGAGAGCTTGCCGCGGTCGTCGATCTTGGTGATGCGCACCAGGATCTTCTGGCCGACGCCGAGAACGTCTTCGACGTTCTCCACGCGCTTGCCGCCGGCGAGCTTGCGGACCTCGCTGACGTGCA
>CAYOTY010000121.1:6868-7445 GCA_964406995.1 uncultured Microbacterium sp. | reverse complement strand
CGTCACCTCGTGCTTGGGGTTGTGCACCGCCTGGAGCACCTTCTGCCAGCGCGACCAGTCCACCTCGCCGGCGCGAGCGGAGAGGCCGAGCCGGCGGACGATGTAGGAGTCCAGGCCCTGCTCGTTGAGAGTGGAAGGGATGTCGTAGATGCTCGGCAGGTCCACGGTGTTGACGACGCCCTCGGCGTCGACGTCGCACATCAGGGCGATCTTGTTCTTGTTGGACTCCGTCACCGGCCGGTCGCTGCGCAGCACGAGCGCGTCGGGCTGGATGCCGATCGAGCGGAGCGCGGCCACCGAGTGCTGGGTGGGCTTGGTCTTCTGCTCGCCGGAGGCGCCCATGAAAGGCACGAGCGAGACGTGCACGAAGAACACGCTGTCGCGGCCGAGCTCATGGCGCAGCTGACGGGCCGACTCCAGGAAGGGCTGCGACTCGATGTCGCCGACGGTGCCGCCGACCTCGGTGATGATGACGTCGGGCCGGGGCTCCTCGGTGGACTGCAGCCGCATCCGGCGCTTGATCTCGTCGGTGATGTGCGGGATCACCTGCACCGTGTCGCCGAGATACTCGCCGCGG
>CAYOTY010000121.1:0-6858 GCA_964406995.1 uncultured Microbacterium sp. | reverse complement strand
ATGACCTGCGAGTAGACCTGGCCGGTGGTGACGTTCGCCGCCTGGCTGAGGTTGATGTCGAGGAAGCGCTCGTAGTGGCCGATGTCCAGGTCGGTCTCGGCGCCGTCGTCGGTGACGAAGACCTCTCCGTGCTGGAAGGGGTTCATCGTGCCCGGGTCGACGTTGAGGTAGGGGTCGAGCTTCTGCATCACCACGCGCAGTCCGCGAGCGGTGAGGAGGTTGCCGAGGCTGGCTGCCGTCAGACCCTTCCCCAACGAGGAAACGACACCGCCCGTCACGAAAATGTGCCTGGTGGTGTCGTTCTTGGGCCGCTCATCAGAAGTCTGCATCACGGGCTTTGATCCTATCAGCCAGTCAGCGGGTCAGGCTGAGAAGTTCACGGGCGTGTGTCAGCGCGGCGTCCGAATCCGAGAGTCCGGACAGCAGCCGCGCCATCTCCGCCTCGCGCTCCGCGCCCTCGAGCGCGCGGACGCTGGATGCGGTGACCTGCCCGTCGCTGGACTTCACGACCGACAGGTGGTTGCCGGCGAAGGCGGCGACCTGGGCGAGGTGGGTCACCGCGATCACCTGGGACGTCTCGGCGAGCTTCGCCAGCCTCCGCCCGACCTCGATCGCGGCGGCGCCGCCGATGCCGGCATCCACCTCGTCGAAGACGAAGGTGGGCACGGGGTCGGTGCCGGCGATGACGACCTCGATCGCGAGCATGACCCGCGAGAGCTCTCCGCCCGAGGCGCTCTTGGCGACGGGGCGGGGAACGGCGCCCGGATGCGGCGCGAGCAGCAGGGCGACCTCGTCCCGGCCGTGCGCGCTCTCCGGCCCCTCCGTGACAGCGGCCTCCAGATGAGCGTCGGGCATGGCGAGCGCGTGGAGCTCTTCGGTGACCGCGGCGCCCAGCCGCTCGGCCGCCGCGACCCGAGCCTCCGTCAGCGCCGCCGCCGCCTGGTCGAGATCCGCCCGCGCCGCCGTGCGCTCGGCCTCGAGCCGCTCGATGCGGTCTCCGTCGTCGTCGAGCTCGGCGAGACGGTCGGAGCCGCGATCCCAGAGCTCTCGCGCCGCCTCGAGGGAGCCGTGCGCGCGGATCAGGCCGTTCAACGCCGCACGGCGCTCTTCGACCGCCGCCAGCTCGTGCGGGCCGGTCTCGTCGAGATCGGCGAGATACCCCGAGAGCTGCCCGGCGAGGTCGGCGACGCGATAGCCCAGCTCCGCGAGCGCCTCGGCGATCTCGGTCAGCGCCGGATCGCTCACCCGCTCCAGCGCGCGCTTCGCCTCCGCGAGGAGGAGCGCCGCGTCTGCGGCGTCATCGTCGCCGGAGAGCGCCTGGTGCGCATGCGCGGCCGCGACGCGCAGCTCCTCGGCGTTCGCCAGCCGTTCGGCGCGCTCGGCGAGGGCGACGTCCTCCCCCTCCTCGGGGGAGATGGCCTCCAGCTCGGTGAGGGCGTCGCGCAGCAGCTGCGCCTCGTCTCTGCGCTCTCTGGCGGTGGCGATCAGCTCGGAAAGCTGGTCGTCGAGCATCCGCCACCGCGTGTACGCCTCGCCGTAGCGCGACTTCACCCCGGCCACCTCCTGCCCGCCGAAGCGATCCAGCGCCTCGCGCTGCGCGGCTGCGGAGCGGAGCCGCAGCTGCTCGGACTGCCCGTGCACTACGACGAGCTCTTCGGCCAGCGACGCCAGCACGCCGGCAGGAGCAGCACGACCCCCCACGCTCGCCCGACTGCGCCCCTCGGCGGTCAGCGTGCGCGAGACGTACAGCTCGGCGTCGCCGCCGCCGGTCGGTTCGAGCTCGCCTCCGGCGTCCGCGACGATATCGGCGATCGCGCCCGCCTCGGGAACCACCCAGACACCTGCGACGGATGCCTGCGCCGCCCCAGAGCGCACGGCGCCCGAGTCGGCTCGCGCCCCCAGCAGCAGGCCGAGGCCGGTGACGACCATCGTCTTGCCGGCGCCGGTCTCACCTGTGATCGCGGTGAACCCGGGGCCCAGGGGAAGTGCGGCCTCGGCGATGACGCCGAGATCCCGCATCCGCATCTCTTCGATCATGCAGGCCCTCCCGAGCCCTGACCGCGCCACCCTTCGACGGGGAGGTGGAACTTCTGCACCAGGCGGTTCGTGAAGGCGGTGGGGTGCAGGCGTGCGAGGCGCACCGGCTGGGAGGAGCGGCGCACGACCACGCGCGCACCGGGGGGAAGCTCCTGCGAGCGGCGCCCGTCGCACCAGAGGATCCCCGTGCCCGCGGTGCGCTCCATGACCTCGATCGCGACCGCCGCATCCGGGCTCACCACCAGCGGACGCGCGAACAGCGCATGCGCCGACAACGGCACGACCGCGATCGCCTCGACCCCGGGCCAGATCACCGGCCCGCCCGCCGAGAAGTTGTACGCCGTGGAGCCCGTGGGGGTGGAGACCACCATCCCGTCGCATCCGAAGCTCGACAGCGGCCGTCCTTCGATCTCCAGGACCACTTCGATCATCCGCTCGCGGCTGGCCTTCTCGACCGTCGCCTCGTTCAGCGCCCAGGTCTCGAAGACGACCTGCCCCGCCGAGTCCTTCACCCGCACCGACAGGGCGAGGCGCTCCTCGACCTCGTAGTCGCGGTCGATGACGCGGCGGACGGCCTCGTCCATGGCCTCGCGATCGATCTCCGCGAGGAAGCCGACATGGCCCATGTTGATCCCGAGCACGGGGGCGGCGCTGCCCCGGACCAGCTCCGCCGCGCGCAGGATGGTGCCGTCGCCGCCGAGGACGATCGCGATCTCCAGCTCCTCGAGCCGCACGTCCTCACCGAGAATCGCGAGATCCGCGAACGCGGCATCGACGCCGGTCAGCGCCTCATGGTCGTCGGCGGCCAGGACCGGCCTGGCCCGCGCGCCGCGGAGGGCCTCAATCACGCGCCGGGCCGCGTCGACGGTGTCATCGCGGCCCGCGTGCACGACAACGAGAATGCTGCGCTCGCTCATCGCCCTCCCGCCAGTCGTCGGATCTCTTCCATCCATTCTGTCGGATTGCTCCCGCCGCCGGGCGAGAAGTGCACAAGGTACTCCGCGTTTCCGCGCGAACCGAGGATCGGGGAGGGAAGGATGCCGCGCATCCCCAGTCCTTCGTCCCAGGCGCGCCACGCCACGCGGGCGACCGCATCGGCGCGGGTCGCGGGGTCGGTGACGAGTCCGCCGCGCACGGCGGTGCGGCCGACCTCGAACTGAGGTTTGACCAGGAGAGCGACATCCGCCTCCGGTGCGGCGACGGCCACGACCGCGGGGAGCACGAGCTCCAGGGAGATGAAGGAGAGGTCGCCGACGATCACGCTCGGGGCCTCGCTCTCCCCCGTCGCCTCGGCGAGGGACTCGGGCGTCATGTAGCGCACGTTGAAGCCCTCGACGTTCACGACCCCGGAGTCCGCGCGAACGGATGCCGCGAGCTGCCCGTGCCCGACGTCCACGGCGAGGACCTTGCGCGCTCCGCGCTCGCGCAGCACCTGGGTGAACCCGCCCGTCGAGGCGCCCATGTCCAGGGCGAGGCGGCCCCGCACCTCGATCCCGAAGCCGTTGAGCGCGGCGAGGAGCTTGTGCGCGGCGCGACCCACGTAGTGATCGGATGCCGCGACCGTGATCTCCGCCGCATCTGTCACCCGGTGCGCGGCCTTCACGATCTGCTGTCCGTCGACGCTCACGAGTCCTTCGGCGATCAGGGTGGCCGCGTGCGTGCGCGAGCGGGCGAGTCCTCGGGCCGCGAGAGCCGCGTCGAGGCGGGTCATCCCTCGCTCGCGGGAGCCTTCGGGCCGGAGTCCAGACGGCGCGAGAGCTCGTCGTGGAGCGCGGAGTAGGCTGCGGCCCGCTCGGGCAGCGCCTGCCCCTCGATCACGCGCAGGCGGCTCCACAGGGCGTCCGTCGGCTCGGCGGCAGTCTCGTCGTTCACGATTCCACTGTACGCGGCGCGCTCACGCCGTCGCAGGAGCCCTGCGGCACGTCATGCCAGAACCTCGCTGATCCACCGCCGCTGGCCCCGGGTCTCCACGGCACGCGGACGGTAGTTCCGCCTCACCCAGGAGAGGGCCTCCTCCGGGGCGACGCCGCTCATCGCGGCCATGACGGCCAGAGCCGTGCCCGTACGACCGGTTCCTCCGGCGCACGCGATCTCCACCCGCTCGGTTGCGGCACGGGCATGAGCCTCGCGGATCGCCGCCATCGCCTCCTCGGTCGAGGTCGGCAAACCGAAGTCGCGCCATCTGACCCATCGGTACGGCCAGTCGCCCAGCGGAGGATCGCGGCCGAGCAGGTACAGTCCGAACTCGGGGTCTGGGCCCTGCACATCCGGCTGCTTCAGGCCCCTCCCCCGGAGGCGGCGGCCGTCGGGGAACTCGACCACTCCCTCGCCGACATCCCATCCGCCCATGGTCACGATGCTCGTCCGCGAAGGTCCCTCGTCAGGGACGATGGAAGGGGTCGGCGTAGAGGATCTCGGGAACCCGGAACGCGTAGATCGCCAGGCCGCTCTCCCAGATCGCCGTCGCGCCGGCGCGCAGCAGGTCGATCTGCCGCGAGCCCTCCGACAGCACCTGGATCTCGGCACCCTCGACACGCACCGCCGCGCCGTTCACGGTCGTGACGCCGTTCTTCCGCTTGACCGCCGGGTAGGGCTCGTGCAGCTCCCGCAGGTCGCTGAGGATGAACGTCGGCCGGGACCCCTGCGGGGCCGCCAGGACATGCTTGGGCCGGTCGATCCCGGTCAGCACGAGCGCCGAGTCGATCCCCGCACGGCAGGCACCGAGGATGTCGGTGTCGAGGCGATCGCCGACGAAGAGCGGATGCTGTGCGTCGAACCGCGCGACCGCCTCCATGAAGATCGGCACCTCGGGCTTGCCCGCCACCGTCGCCAGGCGACCGATCGCGGTGTGCACCGCGGAGACGAGTGTGCCGTTGCCCGGCGCGACACCGCGCGAGCGCGGAATCGTCCAGTCGGTGTTCGTGGCGATCCAGGGGATGCCGCCCTCCTCCTCGGGACCCTGCAGGGCGAACGCCGCCTCGGCGAGATCGGTCCAGGCGACCTCGGGCGAGAAGCCCTGCACGACCGCACGCGGATCGTCCTGTGCGCTGCGGGTGACCGTGTAGCCCGCCTTCTCCGCCTCGACGACGAGGCCCTCTCCCCCGACGATCAGGATCGTCGCGGGTGCGGGCACGGTCGAGCCGAGCAGCCGGATCGCCGCCTGAGGGCTCGTCACGACATCGGCGGGCGAGGCGCTGAGCCCCAGCCCGGTCAGCTGCGCGGCGACCGTGACATCTGTACGAGAGGCATTGTTGGTGATGTAGCCGAGCCGACGGGTGCGTCCGGCCTCGTTCAGGCTGTCGACGGCGTGAGGCAGCGCGAGTTCGCTCGCATAGACGACGCCGTCCAGGTCGGCGAGTACGACATCCACCCCGTCCAGCGGCGTCGGCGTGCGCGAGGAGAACAATCCCACTACGCCTCCCCGCCCTTGGCCGGCGCCTCCTCGACGACCGTGTCGTCTCCGGCGGTCTCTTCGTCCTCGATAAGACTGTCCTCGACGATCAGCTCGTCATGCACGGCCTCGGCGGCGCCGAGAGCGGCGGATGCCGCATCCGCCCGCTCGGACCAGAACTGCGCTTCCTCGGTCCGGCCGAGATCCTCCAGCACGGTCGCACGCGCGGCGAAGAGCGCCGGGCTCCAGGAGAACGCACGGTTCGGGTCGAGCTCGGGGATCTCCAGCTCGCCCAGCGCCAGCTCGAGCTCACCCCGATCGAGGCGGGCACCCGACATGGCGATCGCCAACGACACACGCGCATCCACCGGGAGCGAATCGCGGTCCGCTGCGCGACCGGTCTCGAGCGCGCGATCGGGGCGTCCGATCCCGCGTTCGCTGTCGACCATCAGTGCGATCTGGTCGTCCTTGCCGGAGATACGGCGATAGGTGCGCAGCTCGCGCAGGGCCAGAGCGAAATCGCCGATCGCATAGGCCGTGATCGCAACGGTCTCGCGGACGACCGCGATGCGTCCCGCACGACGCGATGCCGCGAGGGCGTGTTCGTGCGCGAGCTCGGGCTGATCATCGATCAGCCGCGAGGCCATGGCGAGATGACGCGCCACCTCATCGGCGTTCTCTTTGCTCAGCGTCTTCAGTTCGTTGCGAGCCGAAGGATGCAGGTCGCGCGGCGTGATCTCCTCCGGGATCTCCGGCCCCGTGACTCGGCGCTCGTCGCTCTGCGGCGGCCGGCTCGTGCGCGGCTTCCTGTCGCCCTCACGCTTGTCATAGGGGCGCTTGTCTCCGTCGCGATTGCCGTAAGGCCTCTTGTCGCCGTCACGCTTCGCGTAGGGCTTGTTCTCTCCGTCGCGCTTCTCGTACGGCTTCTTGCCGTCATCACGACGACCGTACGGCTTCTTGTCCCCGTCGCGTCTCGCGGCAGGCTTCTTGCCATCGCCGCGACCGGCCGACGGCCTCTTCTCCCCATCGCGCGAAGCATGGGGCTTCCTTCCAGCGTCGCGGGAAGAACCGTAGGGCTTCTTGCCCCCGGGCTTGTCGCTGCGCCGTGGGCGCTCGTCTGCCGTCATGTCCCGATCCTCCCGCATTCCTGCGCGTTAACGCGAAAAGGGCCACCCAACATTGGGTGGCCCTTTCTCGAAAGAAGTCCGGCGGTGTCCTACTCTCCCACAGGGTCCCCCCTGCAGTACCATCGGCGCTGTGAGGCTTAGCTTCCGGGTTCGGAATGTAACCGGGCGTTTCCCTCACGCTATGGCCGCCGAAACACTATTGATGTTTCAGTCTGCATAACAAAAGTCATTGTCATGCGGTTCTCGACCGTACATCGAGAACCACTCAGTGGACGCAAGCACCGTTCAAACGGTGTGTTATCA
>CAYOTY010000120.1:0-7634 GCA_964406995.1 uncultured Microbacterium sp. | reverse complement strand
GCCGATGCCCTGGATCTTGTGCGGGCCGGGGTGACCCTCGCTGAGCACGGGAGAGTCCTTGGGCTCGACGGCGATGACCTGCACGGCGGGATTGTGCTGCTTGAGCACCGAGCCCGTGCCGGTCACGGTACCGCCGGTGCCGACCCCCGCGATGAAGATGTCGACCTTGCCGTCGGTGTCGCGCAGGATCTCCTGCGCCGTGGTCTCTCGGTGGATCTGCGGGTTGGCGGCGTTCTCGAACTGGCGCACCCAGACGGCACCGGGGGTGGACTCGATGATCTCCTTGGTGACCTCGATCGCTCCGCTCATGCCCTTGGTGGGGTCGGTGAGGACGAGCTCGGCGCCGAACGCCTTCAGCAGCATCCTCCGCTCCTTCGACATCGACGCGGGCATGGTGAGGATGACCTTGTAGCCGCGCGCGGCGCCCACCATGGCCAGGGCGATGCCGGTGTTGCCACTGGTGGACTCCACGATCGTGCCGCCGGGCTTCAGCGCGCCCGCCGCCTCGGCCGCGTCGATCATCGCCATGCCGATGCGGTCCTTGACGCTGGATGCCGGGTTGTACGACTCGAGCTTGACGAGCACCGTGGCGCCCAGTCCCTCCGTCACGCGGTTGAGCCTCACGAGCGGGGTGTTGCCGAATGCCGTGGTGATGTCGGAGTGGATGCCTGCCATGTTGTCGCCTTTCGTGCGCGGATGCCGCGACAAGCCTATTCGAGCCAGAAGTCGCCCGGCGCATTGTGACGCCCTCCCTGACCGCGAGACTACACACCCCGGTCGAAACAGCGGTTGTGGACTGCTGTCTCGCCCCGTATATGCGGTCTCGCGGTCCGGGGTTCGGAATAGGGTGGGGGAGTGAGCGTGGGAGCGGACGAGCGGATGCTGAGCGGGCTGCTGCGCGCGGCGGGGGAGAGACTCGCGGCGGCGGGGGTGCCCGATCCGCAGGTCGACGCCGAGCTTCTCGCCGCCTTCGTGCGCGGTGTCGGCCGGGGCGAGATCGCGGCGGCGACGGTGCGCGGGGACGCGATGACCGATGCCGAGGCATCCGCCTTCCAGGAGCTCGTCGCGCGCCGGGAGAGCCGGGAGCCCCTGCAGCACCTCACCGGCACGGCGCCGTTCCGCCACCTCGAGCTGGCCGTCGGCCCCGGCGTCTTCGTGCCGAGGCCCGAGACCGAGATCGTCGTGCAGTTCGCGATCGATGCCCTGCTGAACGCCCCGGATCCCGCGCCCGTCGGCATCGACCTCGGTACCGGAAGCGGTGCGATCGCCCTGGCGATGGCCACCGAGGTGCCGCACAGCCGCATCTTCGCCGCCGAGCTCTCGCCCGAGGCCCACCGCTGGGCGGCGCGGAACACCGCCCCCGCATCCAACCTCACTCTCGTGCGGGAAGACCTGGCGGTGGCCTTCGACGAGCTCGCCGGCCGCGCGCACGTCGTGATCTCCAACCCTCCCTATGTTCCGGATGCCGCGATCCCGCGCGATCCGGAGGTGCGCCTGTTCGACCCGCCGCAGGCGCTGTACGGAGGGCCGGACGGACTCGACGTCGTGCGGGTTCTGAGTGGACGGGGGATGCTGCTGCTGCGCCCCGGCGGCCTCCTCGTGCTGGAGCACGGCGAGCTGCAGGGCGCGCAGATCCGCGCTCTGCTCGACGCCGACGGCTGGCGCGCCACGGCCACCCACCGCGATCTCACCCAGCGCGACCGCGCGACCACGGCGATCCGCCCCTGACCCCGCTCCTGGCCGAACGGCCGCTCCGCCCGAGGGCCACCGCGCTCCCGCGGATCCGGCGGTGTGCGGCGACACCGTGCGGGTTCGGGGAGGAGAGCCCGCGAATGCGTAGACTTGACCCGACATGTCCTCCGTTTTCGACTGCCGCGACGAAGCACAGCTCCTCGCGGGAATGCGCCACGCTCGTCAGGCGATCTCTCGCGGCGAGCTGGTCGTCCTCCCCACCGACACGGTCTACGGCCTCGCGGCCGACGCGTTCTCGCCGCAGGCCGTGCAGCGCCTGCTCGAGGCGAAGGGGCGTGGCCGGGATCAGCCGCCGCCCGTCCTCGTTTCCGGTCGCGCGATGCTCGGCGCCCTCGTCGAGGAGGTCCCCGAGGCCGTCGAACGCCTCGTGGCCGAGTTCTGGCCGGGCGGCCTCACCATCGTGCTGCCCGCTCAGCCCTCGCTGTCCTGGGACCTCGGCGAGACGCAGGGGACCGTCGCCGTCCGCATGCCCGATCGGCGGGTGACGCTGGAGCTTCTCGAAGACACCGGGCCCCTCGCGGTCTCCAGCGCCAACCTCACGGGCAAGCGCGCCGCCGTCTCCGCGCTCGACGCGGAGACGATGCTCGGCGACCGGGTCGGCGTCTATCTCGACGACGGCCCGAGCCCCACTGGGATCTCCTCGACGATCGTCGACGCCACCTCCCTCGTCGCCCGTGGCGCGGACGAGCCCGGTCAGGTGCGCATCCTCCGCGACGGCGCCGTTCCGCGCGAGGACCTGGAGCGCGTGCTCGGCGACCTGCTCGCACCGTCGGCAGGCTCGGACGACGCGGCGTGAAGCAGTATCTCTTCATCGCCATCCTCACCGCGACGGTGACGCTCATCCTGAGCTGGGCGGTGTGGCAGCTCGCGCGGCGCTACAAGCTGTACCCCGGCATCCGGGAGCGCGACGTGCACAAGACGCCGACCCCGCGCATCGGCGGCGTCGCGATCGTCCTCGCGATCTGCTCGGCCATCGCGGTGTCGGCCGCGCACCCCTTCTTCGACAGCCTCTGGGTGCCGCCTCGGCAGATGTGGTCGATCCTCGCCGCGGTGGGGGTGATCGCGATCGTGGGTGTGATCGACGACCTGTGGGACCTGGACTGGATGATCAAGCTGGCGGCGCAGTTCCTCGCCGCCGGCATCATCACCGTCGGCGGCGGGCTGCAGATCCTCTCGCTGCCGCTCGGGGATCTGGTCGTCGTCTCCAGCTGGACGAGCATCATCGTCACGATGCTCGCCCTGGTGATCGTGATGAACGCGGTGAACTTCATCGACGGCCTCGACGGTCTGGTCGCGACCGTCTGCCTGATCGCCAACGGCGTCTTCTTCGTCTACTCGTACATGCTCAGCCGCGACACCGGCGCCTCCAGCTACTTCACGCTCGCTTCGTTCCTCGCCGCGGTGCTGATCGGTGCGTGCCTGGGCTTCCTGCCGCTGAACTGGAGCCCGGCGAAGCTGTTCATGGGCGACTCGGGCGCCCTCGTGCTGGGCCTGCTGATGGCGACGTCGGCCGTGGCGCTGACCGGCCAGCTCGATGCCGCAGTGCTCGATCCGGAGAGGCTCGGCCGCTCGCAGCTGCTGGGCGCGTTCATCCCCATCATGCTGCCGGTCGTGATCGTCATGCTGCCGCTGGTGGACTTCGGCCTCGCGGTCCTGCGGCGCATGGGCGCGGGCAGGTCCCCGTTCTCGCCCGACCGCAAGCACCTGCACCACCGGATGCTGGACCTCGGCCACCGCGACCGCGACGCGGTCCTCATCTTCTCGGCATGGACGGCGGTCATCTCGCTGGCCTTCCTGCTGATGTACATCGGCACCCGCGAGGACTGGCCGGGCCAGTGGCGCCTCGGCATCCTCTTCGGACTCCTCGGCGCCGGCGCCTGCCTCGCCGTCACCCTCCTGCCGTCAGGTCGTCCTGCGGCATCCGTTCCCACACCCCAGGAGAGCACGCCATCATGAGCGCGACCGACCCGACCTCGCCCGCCCCCGGGCCCAAGCAGATCACCAGCGAGCCGGTGCTGCGGCGCACCCTTCTGTGGAGCGCGGTGGCGACGGTGGGCCTGGCCGTGGCCGGCGGCGTCATCGGCTGGCTGATCGCAGGGGTGCCGGGGCTGCTCAGCGCGCTGTTCGGCATCCTGCTGGCGGCGCTGTTCCTGGGGATGACCGCGGTCACGATCCTCGTGGCCAACCGCTGGTACGGCGACCCTCTCTACGTGCCGATCTTCTTCGGCGGGGTGCTGGGCGGGTGGCTGGTGAAGTTCATCCTGTTCTTCGTCGCGCTCGCGATCCTGCGTCAGCAGGCCTGGATGGAGCCGGCGATCTTCTTCGTCGCCGTCGTGGTCAGCGTGTTCTTCACCCTGATCATCGACGTGGTCGTGATGCTCAAGACCCGTATGCCCTATGTCAGCGACATCGCGCTTCCGGACGCGGCGGAGGAGCCCGGTTCCGCCGCCGACGATTCGTGAGCGGGCATGATCTTTTGCTAGGCTGTAGTCGTTCCCGCAGGCAGGTCGCCACGCGCCGAGAGGTGAAGGTGTCGCCGCGGACGACACCCCACTGCCCTCCCGCATTGGTTCACACCTCTGCTACGAAGCTGGAGCCACACCGTTGACTCAAGCCGCGAATCTCCTCGCCATGGCCGACGACGAATTTCACCCGCCGTCAATCTGGGAGTTCTTCCCGGACGCGATCTTCACCGCCCCGGGACTCCTGTTCGGACAGGATCTCTCGATCACGCGGATCACGCTCATCCAGTTCTTCGCCACTGCGCTGCTGGTGGTGCTCTTCCTCCTCGGGACCCGTCGCCTGACCCTGGTGCCAGGCCGGTTCCAGAGCGTCGTCGAGATGGGCTTCGACTTCGTGCGCAAGAGCATCGCGCACGATCTGCTGGGGCGCAAGGACGGCGACCGGTTCCTGCCGATCCTGATGACGATCTTCTTCATGGTGCTCTTCATGAACATCATGGGCATCGTCCCCGGCATCAACCTCGCCGGGACGAGCGTCATCGCCGTGCCCTTGCTGCTGGCCGCGGTCTCCTACTTCACCTTCATCTACGCCGGCATGCGCAAGAGCCCGCTCGGGTTCTGGAAGAACTCCCTGTTCCCCAGCGGCGTGCCCAAGGGCCTCTACCTCCTGGTGACCCCGCTGGAGTTCATCTCGACCTTCATCATCCGTCCCGTGACCCTCACGCTGCGACTCCTGATGAACATGATGGTCGGTCACCTCATGCTCGTGCTGCTGTTCAGCGCGACGCACTTCTTCCTCCTGAGCATGGGCGGCTGGTGGACGGCACTGGGAGCGGCGACGCTCGCAGGCGGTCTCGCCTTCACCCTGTTCGAACTCCTGGTGGCCTTCCTCCAGGCGTACGTCTTCACAATCCTGACCGCGGTCTACATCCAGCTCGCGGTCGCCGAAGAGCACTAAGCGGACAGGCATCTGCCTGCCACAACGAAAGGAAAACCCGTGGACGCAACTACGGTTCTCGCTGACATCTCGATCAACGTGTCCGGCTCCCTCGCCGCCGTCGGCTACGGCCTCGCCGCCATCGGCCCGGCGATCGGTGTGGGCATCGTCGTCGGCAAGACGATCGAGGGTGTCGCCCGCCAGCCCGAGCTCGCAGGCCGCCTGCAGGTCCTGATGTGGATCGGTATCGCCTTCACGGAGGCCCTCGCCTTCGTCGGCATCGCCGCCGGCTTCATCTTCGGCTTCTAGAACGCACCCACGAGACTAAGGAGACAGGATGCTCAACGCTCTTGTCGTAGCCGCGGAAGAGGCGCCCAGCCCGCTCATTCCGCCGCTGTATGACATCGTCTGGTCGGCGGTGTGCTTCGTGGTGATCCTCGGTGTGTTCTGGAAGGTGATCATCCCTCGGCTGACCCAGCTGCTCGATCAGCGTGCTGAGGCCATCGAGGGCAACATCGCCAAGGCCGACGAGGCCCAGAAGCAGGCCGAGGCCGCGCTGGAGGAGTACACCCGCCAGCTCGCCGAGGCGCGCACCGAGGCCGGCCAGATCCGCGAGGCCGCACGCGAGGACGGCAAGAAGATCGTCTCCGAGGCCAAGGATCAGGCCGCCGCCGAGGCCGCGCGCCTGACGGCTGCCGCTGCCGCGCAGATCGACGCCGAGCGCCAGACGGCACTCGTCTCGCTCCGCTCGGAGGTCGGCACCCTCGCCCTCGACCTCGCCGGTGGCGTGGTCGGTGAGACGCTGTCGGACGACAAGCGCGCCAGCGCCGTCGTCGACCGTTTCCTGGCCGATCTCGAGGCGGCGAAGTAATGGGCAGCGCGACCACTCAGGCGCTGAGCGCGCAGGCGGCGGCTCTGTCCGCCCAGAAGGGGATCACGATCGACACCGCGGCGGAGCTGTTCTCCGCGGCGCGTGCGATCGGCGAGTCCAGCCAGCTCAGCGGAGCCCTTGCGGACTCGGCGGCTCCCGCCGATGCCCGTGCGGGTGTGGTGGCCGCGGTGTTCGGCTCCGCCTCGGCGGCGACGAAGGCGATCCTGACCCGGGCCGTCTCCGAGCGCTGGTCCTCGGCATCCGATCTCGTCGACGGCATCGAGGAGCTCGCGATCCGCGCCGCAGCGATCGCGGGGGAGAAGGACGACATCGAGGGCGAGATCTTCTCGTTCGCGCGCGTCGTGGCCGACAACCCCGAGCTCGAGCTCGCCCTCGGCAGTCGCCTCGGCGACGACGCCGCCAAGGGAGCGCTCATCGAGAGCCTGCTCGGCGGCAAGGTGAGCCCGGCCACGGTCCTCATCGTCGCCTCGCTGGCCCGTCAGCCCCGCGAGCGCCGTGTGCGTCAGCTGCTCACGCGCGCCTCGCGCATCGTATCGGCGCAGCACGAGCGGATCGTCGCGACGGTGCACAGCGCTCAGGCGCTCGCCGATGCGCAGCGCTCCAGGCTCCTGGACGCTCTGCAGAGCCGCTACGGCACCAAGGTGACCCTCAACGAGGTCCTCGACCCGTCCGTCGTCGGCGGGCTCCGCATCCAGGTTGCCGACGACGTCATCGACGGCAGCATCTCCGCACGCCTCGCCGAACTCCGGCAGAAGCTCGCGGGCTGAACAGACTTCGCGCCGCACGGCGCACAGACTCTCACACACAAAGGGAAGACAATGGCAGAACTTACGATCAGCCCCGACGTCGTCCGTGACGCGCTGAAGGACTTCGTCGCCGCATACGAGCCCACCGGGGCCGCGGCGACCGAGGTCGGCACCGTCATCGACGCCGCCGACGGCATCGCCCACATCGAGGGCCTGCCCGGCGTCATGGCGAACGAGCTCGTGACGTTCGAGGACGGCACGCTGGGCCTGGCGCAGAACCTCGACGAGCACGAGGTCGGCGTCGTCGTCCTCGGCGAGTTCTCCGGCGTCGAGGCGGGCATGGAGGTCACCCGCACCGGTGAGGTTCTCTCGGTGCCCGTCGGCGACGGCTACCTCGGCCGCGTCGTCGACCCGCTCGGCAACCCGATCGACGGCCTCGGCGACATCGCCAGCGACGGTCGCCGCGAGCTCGAGCTCCAGGCGCCCGGCGTGATGCAGCGCAAGAGCGTGCACGAGCCCATGCAGACCGGCATCAAGGCGATCGACGCCATGATCCCCGTCGGCCGCGGCCAGCGCCAGCTCATCATCGGCGACCGCCAGACCGGCAAGACCGCGATCGCGATCGACACGATCATCAACCAGAAGGACAACTGGGAGTCGGGCGACGCCAGCAAGCAGGTCCGCTGCATCTACGTCGCCATCGGCCAGAAGGGCTCGACGATCGCCTCCGTGAAGGGCGCGCTCGAAGAGG
This sequence comes from uncultured Microbacterium sp., assembly GCA_964406995.1. Lineage (GTDB taxonomy): Bacteria > Actinomycetota > Actinomycetes > Actinomycetales > Microbacteriaceae > Microbacterium. The sequence continues at coordinate 94 of CAYOTY010000120.1, read as the reverse complement.
CCGGCGCCATGGAGTACACCACGATCGTGGCGGCTCCGGCATCCGACCCCGCGGGCTTCAAGTACCTCGCTCCGTACACGGGCTCGGCCATCGG
>CAYOTY010000119.1:0-7741 GCA_964406995.1 uncultured Microbacterium sp. | reverse complement strand
GATCCCTGCGCCGCGTACATGTGGTTGAGGTTGCGCAGCGCGCCCGTCGCGAACACGAGGAACACGTGGATCGCGATGAAGACCACGAAGTACAGCATCACCGGGAAGTGCAGGGCGCGAGCCCACTCGACCGGGTAGATGCGGTTCAGGGTCTTCGCCTCGCGCGGCCACAGCGCGCTCATCCGGTACCCGGTGATCGCGGCCAGGGGCGCGGCGATGAAGATCGTGGTGAAGTACGCCAGCTGCTGCAGCGAGTTGTAGTTCACCCAGCCGTTCTCGGTCGGCCAGTCCAGCGAGACGTACTGCAGCAGAGCGCTGAGCGCATTCGGGAAGACCTCCCAGCTGGTGGGGATCACCCGCATCCACTGCCCGGAGATGAACAGCAGCACCACGAAGATCACGCCGTTGACCAGCCACAGGATGTCGAGAGACTGATGGAACCACAGGTTCAGGCTGATCTTCTTGCTCTTCTTGCCCTTGCCCTTCCAGAACGCCGAGGGGCGCTGATCGGTGCGCACCTTCCATCCCGAGCGGATGATGAGGATCATCAGGAAGAAGTTGAAGAAGTGCTGCCAGCCCAGCCACGCCGGGAACCCCACCGGGGCGCTCTCGGGGAGGTGATACTCACCGGGGAACGCGGCCAGGAAATCCTGCAGCGGCTCGATCGACAGCAGCCAGCGCACCGCGAAGACCGCCATCGCCGCGGCGTAGACGAGGCCGAACCCGCCGACGATGACGAGACCCGCCCACTGCGCCCGGGTGAGCATGCCGATCTTCTCCGGCTGCGGGCGGGGTGCGGGGCGGGTGGACGCGTACCGGCCGGGAGTGACGCCCGGAGTGAAGGGGAGAGGCGCGCGAGGACCGGATGCGGCCTCGACTGCCGTCGAGGGTGCGGGAGCGGATGCGGCGGGTACGGATGCCGCCACCGTCGTCTCGCTCGCGGGGGAGGTCTCCGCAGCGGAGGCGGCCGGGGCCGCCTCAACGACGCGGACCGCGACGGCACCGGCGGGCGGCCAGGGCTCGCCACCGGGCGTGCGGGGCAGACCTCGGCGCAGGGCAGGGCCCTCCTCCGTGGCCGCTGCTGCCCCACTCGGTGCCGAACCGTCTGGAACCGGCGCCGCGGGAGCCTGAGCCTCCGGGGCCGCAACAGCCTCGGCCGATCCCGAGAGCTCAGGACTGGGCACGGGGGCGACCTGAACCTGCGTGACAGCCGATACGGCGTCGGCAGGGGGCCAGGGCTCGCCACCGGGTGTGCGCGGAAGCCCGCGACGGAGCGTCACGCCTGCGGCGGATGCCGCGACCGAAGGGGCGGAGACCGGCGCTGCCCCTGCCGGAGCAGAAGTCGGCGGCTCCTGAGCATCCGGAGCCGTGGCGGCGGGTGCAGCATCCGGCGCTCGCTCGGGTGCCGGGGTCGCGATGACGGCCGCCGCGGATCCCTGGACCGCGGGGGCGGCTGCCTCGACGGCCTCCGCCGGGGAGTCCCCGGCGGGAGGCCAGGGCTCACCGCCCGGCGTGCGCGGGAGCCCTTGCCGGAGCTGCTGACCGTAGGTGGCCATGTCGCTACGCCTTCTTGGCTTCGAGCGCCTTGATCAGCTGCGGCACGACCTGGAACAGGTCGCCGACGACGCCGAAGTCGGCGATGTCGAAGATCGGCGCCTCTTCGTCCTTGTTGATCGCGACGATCGTCTTGGCCGTCTGCATCCCCGCCCGGTGCTGGATCGCCCCCGAGATCCCGAGGGCGATGTACAGCTGCGGCGAGACGGAGACACCGGTCTGCCCGACCTGCGCGGTCTGGGCGATGTAGCCCGCATCGACTGCGGCGCGCGAGGCGCCGATCGCGGCCCCGAGCGCGTCGGCGAGCTCTTCGACGAGTGCGAACTTCTCCGCCGAGCCGAGCCCGCGGCCGCCGGAGACGACCTTCGCCGCACCCCGCAGCTCCGGACGCGACGACTCCACCACGGCCTCATCGACGGAGGCGACCACGGCCGCCTTCTTCCCGGATGCCGCGACCTCGAGCTTCTCCACGACCGGCGACTGCGCCTCGGCGCGCGCGTCGATCGAGCCCTCGCGGACGGTGATCACCGGGGCGCCCCAGGTGACCGCCGAGTCCACATTGTAGGCGCCGCCGTACACGGAGTGGCGGGCGATGACGCCCTGGTCGTCACGGGAGACGCCCACCGCGTCCACGGCCACACCCGCGCGGGTCCGCGCGGCGAAGCGCGCTGCGGCATCCCGCCCCTCCACGGAGTGCGAGACGAGGATCGCGTCGGGCTGCACGAGCGCGGCAGCCGCGGCGAGCGCATCCGCGACGGGGACGGTGAGCCCCTCGCCGGCGGGGGCGACCAGGACGCGGGTGGCGCCCAGCGCCGCTGCGGCGTCACCGAGGTCGGTCCCTGAGCCTGTCGAAGGATCAGAGACCACCAGTGCGACCGGCGTCCCGATGCCCGCGGCGGCTGCTAGCAGCCCGGCGGCGGACTTCGCGAGTTCACCGGAGGCGGTCACGTCCAGCAGGACGAGGATCGAGTCTTCTGCGTAGTCACTCATGTCGCTGCCCCTTACGCCAACCGGTTCTGGATGAGGAACTCGGCGAGCTTCTCACCCGCGTCGCCCTCGTCGACGATCTTCACACCCGCCTCCCGCGGCGGCTTCTCGCTCAGGCCCATCACGATCGAGCGCGAGGCGGAATGGTCTTCCGGGTCGATGCCGAGGTCGGCCAGCGACACAGTCTCGAACGGCTTCTTCTTCGCGGCCATGATGCCCTTGAAGTTCGGGAAGCGCGCATCGGGGAGCGCCTCGGTGATCGAGACGACCGCCGGGAGCGGCGCGGTCACCTGCATCGTGGCGCCGTCGGAGGCGCGCGTGCCACTCACCGAATCCGCCGCGATCTCGATGGCGTGGAGGTTCGTCAGCTGCGGGTAGTCCAGGAGCTCCGCGACCATCGTGGCGACCATGCCGCCGCCGCCGTCGGTGGACTGGTTCCCGGCGATGACCAGATCGGGCTCCACCCGCCGGATCGCCGCGGCGAGCACCTCTGCGGTCAAGCCCATATCGGCGCCGAGCAGACCCTCATCGGCCACCTGGAGCGCAGAGGACGCCCCCATCGCCAGCCCTTTCCGGATCGTCGCCGCAGCGTCCTCCGGAGCAGCCGAGACGACGACGATCTCGGTGTCGGGGTTCGCATCGGCGTACTTCAGCGCGACCTCGACGGCCCGCTCACCGATCTCGTCCAGGACTTTCTCGCTCGCCCCGCGATCGGCAAGCCCCGTCTCCAGATTCAGCTTGCGATCCCCATAGGTGTCGGGAACTTCTTTCACCAGCACGACGATCTTCATCGATTACTCCTCACGCCTGCGGCGATTCTATCGATTGCACGCTTCTGTACCCAATCGAGAGCAATTCTCAGGGACCATCCCCGTACAGCTGCCCGGAATGTATACATTGAGGTGACGACCGCGAGAAATCGGACTCTCCTCCGCACGCGGAACGGGGACAGCGATACCGTTGCCCTATGGCCCGTCCGCATCCGCTGCCGATCGATCCACTCGCCGAGGCGAAACGGCAGTGGCTCGCGCACGGGTGGACGGACGCCGCCGAAGGAATGACCCTCGTGATCTCGGTCATGCGCGCCCAGCAATTGCTGCAGGCGCGTGTCGACGCCACTCTCAAACCCTTCGGGCTGAGCTTCGCCCGCTTCGAGCTGCTGCGCCTGCTCGCCTTCAGTCGCGAGGGCTCTCTGCCGCTGTCGAGCGCCGTCGCACGTCTGCAGGTGCACCCGACGAGCGTCACCAGCACCGCCGACCGGCTCGTCCGCGACGGCCTGCTCACCCGCGAGGCGCACCCCCACGACGGTCGGGCCGTCATGCTCGTCCTCACTCTCGAGGGCCGTGCGCTCGTCGAGCGCGCCACGACGGCCCTGAACGAGGAGGTGTTCTCCCAGCCGGGCCTCGACCCGGACGATGCGGGCGAGCTCGTCGCAATCGTCGCGCGCCTGCGCAAGCGGGCCGGCGACTTCGCCGAGCCCCGTCCGCAGCCCGATCCGCTGTGAGTCGTCGGCACGCAGAGCGCGGTCCTCAGCGGTGCCGGAAGTCGGGCCGCCGCTTCTCGCGGAAGGCGGCCATGCCCTCCTTCTGGTCCTCGGTGTCGAAGAGCGCGGCGAAGGCCCGCTTCTCGTGCGCGAGGCCGTCGGAGAGAGACGTCTCCATCGCGGCGTCCAGAGCCGCCTTGGCCGCGTACACCGAGGGCAGCGACTTCGAGGCGATCGTCTTGGCCAGCTTCTCGGCTTCGGCGAGGAGATCGGATGCCGCGACGACCCGTGAGACGAGTCCGATCCGCTCCGCCTCCTCGGCGCCGATCAGACGCCCGCTGAGGACCAGCTCGGTGGCCTTGTAGTAGCCGACCGCGCGAATCAGGCGCTGCGTGCCGCCCATCCCCGGGATCACGCCGAGGTTGATCTCGGGCTGGCCGAAGGTGGCGGTGTCGGCGGCGAGGATGATGTCGCACATCATCGCCAGCTCGCATCCGCCGCCCAGAGCGTAGCCCGAGACCGCCGCGATGACGGGGGTGCGCACGGCGGCGAAGTCGTCCCAGGCGCCGAAGTGGTCGAGCTCGATCATCTCCGTGCCGGTGAGGGCCTCCATCTCCTTGATGTCGGCTCCGGCGGCGAAGGCCTTCTCCGAGCCGGTCACGACGATCGCTCCCACGCCCTCGTCGGCGTCGAAGGCCTGCGCGGCGGCGGCGACCTCGCGCGAGACCTGACCGTTCAGCGCGTTCAGGGCCTCGGGGCGGTTGAGCGTGATCCAGCCCACGCGTCCGCGCTGCTCCACCAGGATCGTCTCGTACTGGGTCATCGGTGCTCCTTTGAAACGTGGTTTCTCTTCAGTCTGCCGTGTTCGACCCTTCGTCTCGGGATCGCTTCGCGATGCCTCGCTCAGGAACCGAGCGTGTCGCCGGTTCCTGAGCGAGACCCGGCATAGCCGGATCGAGACGAAGGGCGCTCAACGTCCGGAGGCGGAGTCGCGGATGTCGGTGATGATGCCGGAGAAGTCACGACCGGCGCCCTCCCCCGCGGCGAACGCGGCATAGATCTCCTGCGCGAGACGACCCATGCGGGCATCCGTTCCCGTCCCCTCGATCGCCTGCAGGGCCAGCCCGAGGTCCTTCGCCATAAGCGCACCGGCGAAGCCCGGCCGATAGTCGCGGTTCGCCGGACTCGTCGGCACCGGCCCCGGCACCGGGCAGTTGGTCGTCAGCGCCCAGCACTGCCCGGAGGCGTTCGCGGCGACCTCGTACAGCGCCTCGTGCGTGAGACCCAGCCGCTCGCCGAGCACGAAGGCCTCGCCGACGACGATCTGCGAGACCGCGAGGATCATGTTGTTGCACACCTTCGCCGCCTGCCCGAGGCCCGGACCGCCGCAGTGCACGATACGGCGCCCCATCGCCTCCAGCAGAGGCAGCGCCGCGGCGAAGTCCTCCTCCGAGCTGCCGACCATGAAGGCGAGCGTCGCGTTCTCGGCGCCCACGACACCACCGGAGACGGGGGCGTCGATGCTCCGGTGCCCGGCGGCGATGGCGAGAGCATGCGCCTGGCGCGCCTCGTCGACGGCGATGGTCGAGGAGTCGATGAAGAGCGTGCCGGCGGATGCCGCGGCGAGCAGCTCTTCGCGATAGGCGTCGATCACATGGCGACCGCTGGGAAACATGGTGATGACGACCTCGGCGCCGGATGCGGCATCCGCCCCTGACGACGCGATCGGGATCCCCGCATCCGCTGCCGCCTCGATCGCGGCGGGCACCACGTCGAAACCGGTGACCTCGTGCCCGGCAGCCACGAGGTTCTTCGCCATGGGCAGCCCCATGTGGCCGAGACCGAAGAAGGCGATCCTCATCGCCCGGTTCCTGAGCTCGTCGAAGGGCCGAGCACCGCGCGTCCGACGATCATCTGCATGACCTCATTCGTCCCTTCCAGGATCTGGTGGACGCGCAGATCTCGCACGACCTTCTCGATCCCGTAGTCCTGAAGGTACCCGTAGCCGCCGTGGAGCTGAAGAGCGTCATTGGCGACGGCGAAACCCGCGTCCGTCGCGTAGCGCTTCGCGAGAGCGCAGCGCACGGCCGCATCATCCGCCTTCTCGTCGACCGCCTCCGCGCCCTCGCGCACGAGCGCTCGCGCCGCGCGCAGCCGGGTCTCCATGTCGGCGATGCGGAAGACGATGCTCTGCTTCTCGGCGAGGGGCTCTCCGAAGGTGAAACGCTCGTGCACGTATCGCACGGCCTGATCGAGTGCCCACTGCGCGCCGCCCAGCGAGCATGCGGCGATGTTGAGTCTGCCGCCGTTGAGCGCCGACATCGCGATCTTGAATCCGCCACCGAGGGTGCCCAGCAGGTTCTCCGCCGGCACGCGCACCTCGTCGAGAACGACCTGACGGGTGGGCTGGGCGTGCCAGCCCATCTTCTTCTCGGGCGCTCCGAAGCTGAGGCCCGCGCGGTCATCCTCCACGAGAAAGGCCGAGATGCCGCGCGCGCCGGGCTCTCCCGTGCGCGCCATCACGACGTAGACCGCCGCCTCGCCCGCGCCGGAGATGAACTGCTTGACGCCCGTGAGCACGTACTCCTCTCCGTCGCGGATCGCGCTCGTCGTGATGGCCGCCGCATCCGATCCCGCGCCCGGCTCGGTCAGGCAATAGGCACCGAAGCCCTCCATCGCGATGAGCTCGGGAAGCCAGCGCCCCCGCTGCTCTTCGGTGCCGTAGGCATCGATCATGCCGACGACCATGTTGTGGATCGAGATGTAGGCGGCCACGGCGGGATCGCCGTAGGCGAGGGCCTCGAAGATCGCCACGGCGTCGACCCGCGAGAGGCCGCTCCCGCCGTGCTCGTCGGGGATGCAGATGCCGCCGAGGCCCAGCTCGCCGGCGCGCTGCAGGCTCTCGCGCGGGAAGATGTGCTTCTCATCGCGCTCGAGCGCGTACGGAGCGAGCTCGGTCGCGGCGAAGTCGCGGACGGCGGAGAGGATCGCCTCGCGTTCCTCGGTGGTGGTGTCGATGAGGGTCATGGGTGCTCCTTGGTGCCTTTTGGGCTAGTGCATGGTCGGGATCACGAAGCTGGCGCCCTCGCGGGTGTCGTGCGAGGGCCAGCGGCTCGTGACGGTCTTGGTCTTGGTGTAGAAGCGGAAGGCGTCGGGGCCGTGCTGGTTGAGGTCGCCGAAACCCGATTTCTTCCACCCGCCGAAGGTGAAGTAGGCGATCGGCACGGGGATCGGCACGTTCACGCCGACCATGCCGACGTTCACGCGCTCGGTGAAGTCGCGGGCGGCATCGCCGTCACGGGTGAAGATCGAGACGCCGTTGCCGAACTCGTGGCCTGAGGCCATGCGCAGCGCCTCCTCGTAGTCGGCGGCGCGCGCGATCACGAGCACCGGGCCGAAGATCTCCTCGCGGTAGATCGTCATGTCGGTCGTGACGCGGTCGAAGAGGGAGGGACCCAGGTAGAAGCCGTGGGGATGCTCGGGCAGGCTGAACCCGCGACCGTCGGCGAGGAGAGTCGCGCCCTCGTCGACGCCTTTCTGGATGTAACCCTCGACGCGTTCGACGGCGGCGCGGGTGACGAGCGGGCCGAAGTCGGCATCCGGGTCCATGGGATGGCCCACGCGCAGCGCGCCCACCCGCTCGGCGAGCTTCGCGGCCAGCGCGTCGCCGGTCTCCTCGCCGTCCCGGTCGGCGACCGAGATCGCCATGCAGCGCTC
>CAYOTY010000118.1:0-7938 GCA_964406995.1 uncultured Microbacterium sp. | reverse complement strand
TCGATGTAGATCAGGTCGGGCTGGCCGTCTTCGCCCTTGAGGACGAGATGGTCGTCCCACACCTTCTCGGCGAGGGTGCGCGGACGCGAGGCAGAACTGCTGTTCTCGGGGGCGGTCATAAGGGTCTCTCCTGGGTTCGTGCTTCGGCCCATGCTGGATGCCGCGACGAGGAAGGCCTAGGAAGTCGAGGTCTCGTCGCGGCTGCTAAGGAGAAGCACCGTCTGCCGCATGGGCCGAGTTTACCACCGCACGCGCGCTCGTCGCGCGCGGGCCTCACTCGGTGAGCGCTGCGCGCTTGTCCCGGGCGGAGGCGACCAGGCTCGCCGTGGTCGCGGCCAGCATCGCCACGACGATGACGCCCAGCGACATCCAGATGGGGATGTCGGGCGCCCATTCGATGGCCTCTCCGCCGTTGATGAAGGGCAGCTCGTTGTGATTCATCGCGTGGAAGATGAGCTTCACGCCGATGAACCCGAGGATCACCGCGATGCCGTAGTGCAGGTAGCGGAGACGGTCGAGCAGGTCGCCGAGCAGGAAGTAGAGCTGGCGCAGGCCCATCAGCGCGAAGATGTTCGCGGTGAAGACGATGAATCCGTTCTGGGTGATCGAGAAGATCGCCGGGATCGAGTCGATCGCGAACATCAGGTCGGTCACGCCGATCGCAACGAACACGATGATCATCGGCGTCCACATCCGCTTGCCGTCGACGACCGTGCGGAGCTTGCCCTCGTCGTACTCGTCGCTGACGTCGATGAATCGGCGCACGACGCGCACCATGAAGTTCTCCCGCTTCGCCTCGCCCTCGTGGTCCCCCTCGGGCATCGCCTGGCGGATCGCCGTCCAGATGAGGAAGGCGCCGAAGATGTAGAAGATCGGCGAGAAGTGCTCGATCAGGGCGACGCCGGCGAGGATGAACAGGCCGCGCAGGATGATCGCGATCATGATCCCCACCATGAGCACCTGCTGCTGGTAGCGGCGGGGCACGGAGAACTGCGTCATGATCAGCACGAACACGAAGAGATTGTCGATGGAGAGGCTGTACTCCAGCGCCCACCCGGTGACGAACTGCCCGGCGATCGCCCCGCCGGCGACCCACCACAGGAGACCGGCGAACGCGAGGGCGAGAGTGACGTAGAAGAGCACCCAGAGGGTGGACTCCTTCGTGGAGGGAATGTGGGGTCGGAGGCGGATGAGGGTGAGGTCGGCGATGAGGATCAGCGTCAGAACGATGAAGGACGTGATCTCGAACCACAGGGGAATCAACGGCGCACAGGCCTTTCGCGAGGGGACGGTCGATGTCGAAAGTCTCTCCCCCGCTGGATGCGGTGCGCGCCCGGAGCAGCGATATCGGTGCTCGTGATGACGAACGCGCAGAAGTGGGATACTCCCTCTCGCAGGTACAGCGTACCCGAAGGAACCGGATGCAGACTGCACCGGGGGGATCTGAGACGATTGCCCCATCCCCGACACTCTTCAGCGAGAGAGCATGATCGAACGGAGCAGCATGCCGGAACTGACCCTCGATCAGGAGTGGACGACTCGGGCCGCCGCAGGCGACCAGGAGGCGTTCCGCGCCCTGTACCGTGCCCATGTGCGTCCGGTGTACTGGATCGCTCACGGCATCCTGGGCTCCGCCGCCGACGCGGAGGACATCGCCCAGGAGACGTTCCTGGTCGCGTGGCGGAAGCTGCCCGGCCTGGAGCTCGCCGGGGAGTCGATCCTTCCGTGGCTGGCGACGATCTGCCGCTTCCAGGCGGCCAATCGCCTCCGGCAGCGGCGAAGGGACCAGGCGCACACCACCGCTGCACCCGACGAGGCTCTGCCTGACACGGTGGATGTGGAGGAGCAGGTCATCTCGACCGAGCTCGCGGAGAGGATCGCCGCGGAACTGGGCACGCTCAGCGACCTGGATCAGGAGATCTTCCGTCTCTGCGCCGCCGAGGGCTACGGCTATCAGGCGGCGGCCGAGGAGCTCGGCGTCAGTCACGGCGTCGTTCGGAACCGCCTCTCTCGCGTGCGCACCCACCTGCGCGGTGCCCTGAGTGAAACGAGCCAAGCATGACCCAGACCCGTACCCCCGAGCTTCCCGAGCTCTCCGAGGAGAGCATCGACCGCATCGAGAAGGCGCTCTTCGCGCAGATCGCCGAGGAGACTCCGGATGCCGCGCCCGCCGCCCGTCCGGCGCGCTCCCGGCGACGCACCTGGCTGACGGTCGGAGGCATCGCCGCCGCCTTCGCGGCGGGAGTGCTCATCACCCCTCCGCTCCTGAACGCCGTCTCCCCGTCCGCCATGAGCGACGGCGCCTTCTCCCCCGCGATCCAAGGCGGGATGCCCTGGAGCGCTCCCGACATGGCGGATGTCGCCCGCGAGGAGAGCCTGGATTCGCTCACGTTCGCGACTCAGGCCGCGGACGGTTCCGCGGGGCTGCAGTTCCCCGGCGCCCTCGACCCCTCGGGGGGCCGCGAGATCATCGCCAGCGGTCACGCCTCGGTGCACGTCAGGGGCATCGCCGCCGCGTCCGAGGAGGTCGCAGCGCTCGCCGCCGAGCACGGGGGCTACGTCGAGTCCACCAGCATCGGCGAGCGCGGCTACGCCGTCGATACGACGATGCCCGTCCCTCCCGGCGGCGACTACGGCTGGGTGACGATCCGGGTCCCCTCGACCTCGCTGACCGAGGTGATGGCGCAGCTGTCGGAGGTCGGCGAGGTGCGCAACTCCTCGATCTCCGGGCACGATGTGACCTCGCAGGCGATCGATCTGCGTGCGCGGGTCGACGCGACGCGCGCTTCGGTGGAGAGGTTGACGGAGCTCATGGGACAGACCGGATCCGTCTCGGAGCTCATCGAGGCCGAGATGGCGCTGTCCGATCGTCAGGCGCAGCTGGAGTCCTACGAGCAGCAGCTCGCCGGGCTCGAGGATCAGGTGGCCATGTCGTCTCTGCAGGTGGAGCTCGTGCGCATCGTTCCGGTGACGCAGGCCGATCCCGCCGGGTTCACCGACGGCCTGAAGGCCGGATGGAACGGCCTGATCGTCTCCCTGAACGCCCTCGTGATCGCCGCCGGCTTCGTCCTCCCGTGGCTCGCCGTCGCCGGCGTGGCGCTGCTGATCTTCTGGCTGATCCGCCGCACCCGTCGCCAGCGCCGGGCAGCGGCCGAGGGGTCGATCGACTCATAGTCTCGATATATTCTTTTAACTGATATATGCTCGGCACATGAGCATATCTCTCAGTGAATCCTCGTACTGGATCCTCAGCGCGCTGGCCGCGGGCAGACGTCACGGCTACGGCATCCTGCGCGATGTCGCCGAGCTGAGCGGCGACGGCGTCCGCCTCAAGGTCCCCACGCTCTACGCGGGCTTGGAGCGTCTCGAGCATGCGGGCCTCGTCGCCGCCGATGGCGAGGAGGTGATCGACGGGCGGGCCCGTCGCTACTACCTCCTCACCCCGGAAGGCCGGGAGGAGCTCGCCGCCGAGACCGAGAGGCTGGAGCAGCGGGTTCGCGTCGCCCGCGAACGCCTCGCCGTCCGCCCCCGGCCCGCGCACCCGATGGCGGCTCCCGCATGAGCCTGGAGCAGCGCTATCGGCGCCTCCTGCGCTGGTACCCGCGCACGTGGCGGGAGGAGAACGGCGACGTGCTGATCGGGACGGCGCTCGACGCGGCGGAGGCCGAGGGGCGGAGGCGCCCGAGGGCGTCCGAAGCCTGGACTCTGCGCCTGAGCGGTCTCGGACAGCGACTGGACTCGCGTACGGCCCTCGTCTTCGCCCTGAGTGCGCTGGCGCTGAGCCTGCTGAGCACCGTGTCGCTGCTGGTGATGAACCACGGCAGCCCTCTGATCGCCGTCGCCTCGGCGGGGATCGCGCCGACCCTGCTGACCCTCGCCGCGTGCGCCCTGCTCCGACAGGCCCGCGTACTCGCACCCGCCACCGCGACCCTCGTCGCGCTCGTCGCGGCGGCCGGGTGGACCCTGTCTCTCCTGACCCAGCTGTCGTGGTCGGTGGGCTTCGACGAGGGGGATGCCGGCATCACCCGCTCCCCCTTCGCCCTGGCGTTCCCCTGGATGTTCCTGGCGGCCTGGTGCATCGGCGGGGTCGCCGCTGCGCTCACGGTGACGTCCGTCGCCTCGGCCCTCCCCCGTGCGGCGCGGGTCTGCGTGGCCGTCGTCAGCGCCGTCGTCCTCCCGCCGGTTCTCGGCCTCGGCACGGTGAGTCCCTTCACCTCAGGGGTGATGGCTCTCGCCCTGGTCGCCGTGACCGCGCTGCGGCTCGATCGATCACGGATCTCGCTGCCCGCACTGGTCCGGCAGCCGGTGCCGGCGCGCACCCGCCGCCTGGTCGGCGCCTTTGCCGCGGTCAGCGGTCTCGCCTGCGCCGCAGCGATCGTCTTCGCCTTCGCCGGAAGCCTCTGGATCTCCACGATCGACTCCACCCGTGCGATGCAGATCGGCATCGCCGCCGGCGCTCTGAGCCTTGTGCCGCTCCTCCTCGGCGCGACCGCGCTGCTCGGTGCCCGCTACCCCGCCAGGCGACGGCTGATGTGGACCGGGGGCGCGCTGTTCGCCGCAGGCCTTGCGGCATCCGCGATCCCCTCCCTCCTGGGTGACACGCGCACGGCTCAGCCCAACTGGCTCGCCAGTGCGATCTGCGGCGCCGCGATCGGCGTGATCGTCTTCGCGACCGTGCGCTGCAGCGTGCCGCTGCGCGTCGTGTTCGCCCTCGCGGTCGCCGTTACCTACGCCCTGCTCCTGGGCTGGTCGCTGGCGCTGTATCTGCCCTTCCTCGGGCCGTTCATCGCGCTCGCCTTCGCGATCTGGGGCTTGCGCACGCCGCGCCGGACCGCGACGTCCGGAGTCGCCCTCACCCCTCAGCCCCTACGGACCTGAGGGAGAACGCAAGACGCCCCCGGTATGGAACCGGGGGCGTCTTCGCGGTTGTGACCCCAGCGGGATTCGAACCCGCGTTACCGCCGTGAGAGGGCGGCGTACTAGGCCGCTATACGATGGGGCCGCGTTTGCAACCGTTCAAGTATGCCACGCAGAAACCCCCGCACAAAATCGAGAGGGATGCGCACGGTCGCGTTGCCCTGAAGGCGATCACGCGGTTGACTCGACACATGAGAATCACCAAGCACGAGCATGCCGCGCTCCGCCTCGAGGACCATGGGCAGACGCTGATCGTCGATCCGGGCTCGTTCACCGCGCCCCTGTCGGAGGTGAACGACCTCGTCGGCATCGTGGTGACGCACGAGCATCCGGATCACTGGTCGGCGGAGCACCTCTCGCACCTTCTCGCCGACGCTCCGGAGACACCGATCTTCGCTCCCCCCGGCGCCGCCCGGGCGATCGAGGGGTTCGCCGTGACAGAGGTGTCTCCTGGCGACCGGGTGCGGGCGGGAGAGTTCTCGCTGCGCTTCTTCGGCGGCACGCACCAGATCATCCACGAGTCGATCCCGCTCATCGACAACGTGGGAGTGCTCGTCGACGACCGCTTCTACTACCCCGGAGACTCCTATGCCGTGCCCGAAGGCGTCGAGGTCGAGATCCTCGCCGCACCCCTGGGCGCGCCCTGGCTGCGCATCGCCGACGCGATCGACTTCGTGCTCGCCGTCGCTCCCCGCCATGCCTTCGGCACGCACGACATGACCCTGTCCGACATCGGCCGGGGCATGCACCGGCAGCGGCTGGAGTGGGCGGCGGCTCAGGACGGCGGCGCCTTCCACGTGCTCGAGCCCGGCGACGCCCTCGAGGTCTGAGAGCGGATGCCGCCGCAGCGACTCCTTCCCTCCCCCACCGTGCGCCTGAGGTTCCGGGAGATGCGCGCCGACGATCTCGATGCGATGGCGGCGCTTCTCGGCGACCCCGAGGTCATGGCGTTCTACCCGGCGCCCAAGACGCGCGCCGAGGCCGTCGAATGGATCGCGCGCACCCGGAGCAGCTACGCGGAGCACGGGCACGGGCTGTGGATCGTCGAGACGCACGACGGCGACGTCGTCGGCGACTGCGGGCTGACCTGGCAGTCGTACAACCGCACACCCGTCCTTGAGGTCGGCTATCACGTGCGCGCTCCGCTCCAGGGTCGGGGTTACGCCACCGAGGCAGCCCGTGCCTGCGTGGATCTCGTGCGCACGGAGCTCGCCCCGACCCTGCTCACCGCGATCATCCACCCGGAGAACATTGCCTCGCGCCGCGTCGCCGAGAAGCTCGGTATGACCCACATCGCCGATGACCACGCTCATCCGTGGATCGTGCGCACGGTGATGGGGATGCGGATCGAGCCCGCGACGTAGCGACCGCGCCAGAACAGGCGAACGCGCGAGAACAGGCGGATTTCTCACTGAAGCGCCTGTTGCGGCGTGTTCGCCTGTTCTGGCGCGGCATCTACCCGGCGCGGGGCTGGGCCGCACGCACGCGCAGACTGCGGGCGAGCTGGTCGCGCTGCTCGATCACCAGGCGCCGCAGGGCGGCGGGCGCATCGGTGTTGCCCGCGAGCCAGGCATCCACGGGCGAGAGCGAGTCGGATGCCGGAAACAGCCCCACCACGAGCCGCCGGGCGATCTCGATGCTGCGGGAGTGCCAGGCGGGCACGATCCGCGCGAAGTACTCCGCGTCGAACCCCTCGATGAGATCGCGGCGCCCGGCGGCCCGGAAGCCGCCGATCGTCGCGTCCAGGTGGTCGTTGCTGAGCGCGGTGTCGTTCCACGCCGCCTCCCACGCGGCGGAGCGCACCTCCGGCGTCGGGCGGGCGGCGAGCGCGCGGATCGCCGCGGTGCGTCCGGCGGCGGTGTCGTCGCGCTGCCGCTCGGCGGAGATCTCCGCCTGATCGGCATGCCCGGTCGCGGACAGCGCGGCCAGGAACTGCCAGCGAAGGTCTGCATCGAGCGGAAGCCCTGCCGGAGCATCGGCGCTGCCGTCGAGGAATTCCCGGATCGCCGCGGCGCGGGTCTGATCGTAGGACGCCGCACCGGCAAGCGCCCGCGCCCAGGCGAGCTGCGCCCCCGATCTGCCCTCCGCGCCCCACGACCCTTCCCAGGTGGTCTCCAGCCACGCCCGCGCCTGCACCTCGCGTTCGAGGTCGGGGACATAGTTCCGCACCGCGAAGGCGGCGTTCGCCAGCACGGCGGTGAGGAGTCCGATGTTGGCCTCCGCGGCCGCATGCGCACGCACGATCTCCAGGTAGCGCGCCACCGGCAGCTCTCCGTCGCGCGTGGCGTTCCACAGGGCCGACCACACCAGTCCGCGGGCGAGGGAGTCCTCGATCGTCGAGAGCGACTCCGCGACGGCATCCGTCGAGCGGGCGTCGAGCCGGGCCTTCGCGTAGCTGAGGTCGCCGTCGTTGAGGAGGACGAGATCGGCATCCGGCAGCGCGAGAGGCGTGCGTGCCTCGCTGATGTCGACGTCGCGCAGCTCGGTGCGCACCAGCCGTCCGTCCACGAGCGAATACAGACCGATCCTCATGCGGTGCGGCCGGGGCGGGTCCTGCACGAGCACGAGGTCGCCGTCGGTTCCCTCCTCGATCCCCAGCGTCGTCACCCCGCTCGTCTCCAGCCATGCCGCCGACCACGCGCGCACATCGCGCCCGGAGACCTCTTCGAGGACCGCCAGAAGGTCATCGAGGGTCGTGTTGCCGAAGGCGTGCCGGGCGAAGTAGCGACGCGCCCCCTCGAAGAACGCCTCCTCGCCGACGAAGGCGACCAGCTGCTTGAGCACCGACGCGCCCTTGGCATAGGTGATGCCGTCGAAGTTGAGCTTCGCGGCCTCGAGGTCTGTGATGTCGGCGACGATCGGATGCGTCGTGGGCAGCTGATCCTGCGCATAGGCCCAGGCCTTGCGCCTGTTCGCGAAGGTCGTCCAGGCCTCGGCGAACCGGGTGTCGGCGGCCGAGGCATGCGCGCCCATGTAGTCGGCGAAGGACTCCTTGAGCCAGAGGTCGTCCCACCAGCGCAT
>CAYOTY010000117.1:0-8011 GCA_964406995.1 uncultured Microbacterium sp. | reverse complement strand
GTCGGCGTGCTCGCCGCCGTTGATGACGTTGAACAGCGGCACGGGGAGCAGGTGCGCGTTCGGGCCGCCCAGGTAGCGGAACAGCGGCAGGTCTGCGCTGTCGGCGGCGGCCTTGGCGACGGCGAGGCTCACGCCCAGGATCGCGTTGGCGCCGGTGCGGCTCTTGTTCTCGGTGCCGTCGGTCTCGACGAGGATCGCGTCGACGATGCGCTGCTCGCTGGCCTCGACGCCTTCCAGGGCAGGGCCCAGCTCGTCGATGACGGCGGCGACGGCCTTCTGCACGCCCTTGCCGCCGTAGCGACCCTTGTCGCCGTCGCGCAGCTCATAGGCCTCGAAGGCCCCCGTGGAGGCACCGGAGGGGACGGCGGCGCGCTGGACGATTCCGTCATCGAGCAGCACCTCCACCTCGACGGTCGGGTTTCCGCGCGAGTCGAGGATCTCGCGGGCGCCTACAGCCTCGATCAATGCCACAGGGGTACTCCTTCTTCAGTGGGGATTGCGGAGCGGAACGACGTCGGTCCGCCCCCAGTCTACTCAGGCGGGCTCGTGCGGCGAGAGGGCGTCGATGAGGACGTCCCAGGACTGCTCCACCTCGGCACCCGGGGGAAAGCGGCCCGCGATCTCCAGCGAGACCAGGCCGTGGGCGGCCGCCCAGGCGGCGCGGGCGCGCGGATGCTCGGCGACGCTCTCGCCGAAGAGGTCGAGAAGGCCCTGCATCCCCGCGGCCTCCGCACCGGGATCGAGCAGCTCGCGGTTCAGAGGCCGATCGGTCATCAGGCGGTAGAGCTGCGGAGCGGCGAGCGCCTGCTCACGATAGGCGCGGCAGAACTCGGGGAGACCGGATGCCGCGCTCAGCGCCTCTCCCAGCCGGCGCATACCCCGCGAGATGAGGGCGTGCGCGATCTCGTCGATCCCGGCGAAGTGCTTGTAGAGGCTCGGCGGCTTGATGGCGAGCGCCCGGGCGAGCTCCCCCACCCCGAATCGATCGACGCCGATCTCCTCGAGCAGCCGCTCCGCGGTGTCGAGGATCTGCTCGCGGCGGCTCGTCATGCCTGGCAGAGCGTGCGGGTGCGCGTCCCGCCGACGGGGCGGATCGAGCCGTCGGGATCGCGCAGCCCGTAGCCGAGCGCGCGGTCGGCGGCGATGTGGGCGAGCCACGCGAGGCCCGCGAAGAAGACGAGGGCGCTGCCGCCGGCCGCCGTGAGGGCGATGCCCAGGGCGCCGATCGCCAGGGGCGCCCAGGGGCGGTGCAGCGCGTTGTAGAAGGCGACGCTGCGGGGCCTCAGCATCCCCTGCCTGTCTGGATCGAAGGCGCCGACGAGGGCGATGTCGGGAAGGAGCAGGAAGAGCACGATCACGCCGGCGGCGAGCCAGCCGGAGGCGAAGGCCTCGTAGATCGCGAAGGGCACGAGAATGAGAGCGGCGAGAATCCAGAGAATGCGGATGACCATGAAGCTAATAGTATTAGCCTCACTTCACGAGCGCAAGCGCGAACCCGTCCCAGCCCTTGGCGCCGACCGTCTGGAGAGCCGTGGCATCGAAGCGGGGGTCCTCCCCCAGCATCCGCAGAGCGCCCCGCGTGCCGATCACCATCTCGTCGTCGGTGTCGTCCCGAATGATCTCGCCCGCCCGGCCGATGTTGTCGAGCACGACCACCGTTCCCGACCGGCCGAGGCGCGCGGCGTGGTCGAGGTAGATCGTGTTGGACTGCTTGTCGGCGTCGATGAAGACGAGATCGAAGGGGCCCTCCAGGCCCGGCAGCACATCCGCACCGCGTCCGACGCGGATCTCCACCCGATCGCCGACGCCGGCGGCATCGATGCTCCCGCGGGCCACGGCGGCATTGCCGGGCTCCGCCTCGATCGTGGTGACGCTCCCGCCCTCGCCGACCGCCCGGGCGAGCCAGATCGTCGAATAACCGCCGAGCGTGCCGATCTCCAGCACCCGGCGAGCGCCCGACAGCCGCGCGAGCAGGTGCAGGAGCTTGCCGGCGACGGGTGCGACCTCGATGGCGGGCAGGCCCGCATCGGCCTGCGCCCTCAGGGCTGTCTCGAGTGCGGCGTCCGCGCCGACCAGTGTCTCAGCGAGGAAGGCGTCGACGCTCTTCCAGTTCTCAGGGGTGGATTCCATGCCCCCAGCCAACTCGCTTCGCCGGTCGAGGTCAAGGAGTGCGCGAGGCGGCGAGCTCGGGCTGGCGGCGGAACTGGCCGGTGACGAGCAGGACGAGCGCAACCGCTCCCCCGACGATCCAGAACGCGACGCCGAGCGGGCCGGAGAAGGCGAGATCGGTGGTCGTCCCCGCCAGGTAGAACAGCGCGAACATCGCGCCGCTCGCGTTGAGCGCCCCGTGCGCGAACACCGCCGGCCACACCGACGCCGAGCGCAGGCGCAGCCAGCCGAGCAGGATGCCCCAGGCGACGCATCCGGCGACCATGAAGAGCACACCGGTGATGTCGGGGCGGCTGAAGTTGTAGCCGAGCAGGATGACCGGCGCATGCCACAGGCCCCAGACGACACCGCTGAGCAGCAGCGCGACGACAGTGCCATAGCGGCGCAGCGCCGGCAGCAGGAAGCCGCGCCAGCCGAGCTCCTCACCGAACGCGAGCACAGCGTTGATCGTCGCGGCCGCGAAGGGGATCGACAGGAGCTGCAGGGCGACCAGCAGCGGTGCGGGCGGGATCGGCGTCCCGGGCGGGGTCGTCGCCTCGGTCACCTCGGCGAGCCCGGAGAGCCCCACGAGATCGAGCTGGATCCAGCCCAGGGCGGCCGCCACCAGGAGCGTCACGAAGATCAGCACGGGCGGTGCGAGAAGGCCGAGCACGCTCAGCCATACCACGCGCTTCGCCGGACGCAGCGGCCACATCCCGAGGAAGCGCAGACGCTCGCCCTTCGGGATGGGCCGGAAGACGAGGAGGACGAGAAGCACGGCCAGCGCAGGCGTGAACATCATCGCAGACAGGATCAGCCCCGCCCACGGTGAGGCCAGCCCATCTCCCCACCACAGCGGCAGGGCCACGAGCCACGCCAGACCGCAGGCCAGCACGATGAAGCTCAGGATCGGGGCGAGCCCGATCCTCGTCGAGGTCTGTGTCATGACGTTCCCTTCCTCTCGGATGCTGCCGCGCGCAGCCCTTCCAGTACCGCGGCCGCCTCGGCGGCGCCATCGACCGTGACGACGAAGATCTTGCCGCCCTCGCGGGTGATCTGCAGCGCCTCGCCCTTGCGCATCACCACGCCGCGGCGGCCATCGAGGCCGAGCCGCCAGCCCCAGCCGCCGAACTCGGCGAAGGGGTCGATCTGCGCGATCTGCACCCTCTCGACGTCTGCGAGCGGGATGCGGGTGTTCGGCCAGCCCGCCAGCGAGCGCACCTGCAGGCCCCGGGCGTCCACGCGCACGCGGAAGAGCAGGTTCGTCGCCACCAGGAGCAGCAGCAGCGACGTGGTCGTAAGCAGGATCCAGGGCGCCCCGAACCCGAGGGCGAAGTCGAGCGCGGTCATCATCACCATCAGCAGTACGCCGATGCCCAGCACGATCTGACCGCTGCGAGCCATGGCGACGCTGCCCGACCACGTCGTCCGCTCGGCGACCGCAGGCCCCGCCGCGGCCCCGACGGCGCGGGGAGCGATCGCGCGGACCCGCGGCTGCAGGAACCAGCCCAGAGCGGTGAGGGCGACCAGCAGGCCGAAGCCGGCGAGCACCCAGCCGCCGATGCCGGGAGCCTCTGCGGCATCCGGCAGACCGCGCTGCACACCGGTGGTGCCGATGCTGACCAGTGCCATCATCGCGGCCAGGCCGAGGTTCACGGCGCCGAGGAAGCGAGCGGTCACCGACCACTGCGGCGTCCCCGACTCATCGGCGACGACGCCTCCGCCGCCGCTGAGCAGCTCCGGCGGCATGCGGTGCGCGAACCAGGCGAGGAGGGCGAAGAGCACCGTCATCGCCACGCCGATCAGGGGCGGGACCAGCACCGTCCAGCGCGGCCCGAAGCCGTCCGGTCCGCCGCCGGACCAGTGCATCGCGACCGGATCGGGAAGCTGCGGCAGCCAGGCGAGGACGACGGTGATCGCCAGCCCCAGGATCACCAGCGGGATGATCACCCCGACCCAGCGGAACGCGGTGCGGGCGCGGCGGATCTCGTGCGGCATGCGGTCCTCTCCCGAGCGGCGGTGCGCTCGGATCGGCGGTCTCTGCTGGTCCCGACCAGGCTAACCCAGGTGGAATATGTCGGGACTCTCCAAAGGAGTTCGCACGCACGCATGCCGCGATGAGAATGGACGCCATGCGCATCACTCCCCGGCGGCTCGCCCGCGGCATGAGCCTGTACCTCCCGAACCTGTTCAGCGGCATCCGGGTCCGGCGCTTCAGCGAAGACTGGACGCGCGCGACCGTGACGCTGAGCGTCAACCCCCTCACCCGCAACTACGTGCGCACGGCCTTCGGCGGCTCGATGCAGGCGATGACCGACCCGTACTTCTTCATGCTCGTCATGCACCAGCTCGGACGCGACTACATCGTCTGGGACACCCGGGCGGAGATCGAGTTCCTCAAGCCCGGGAAAGGGCTCCTGACCGCCGAGTTCCACGTGTCGAAGGAGAAGGCGGAGGAGTTGCGCGAGCGCGCCCGGGGCGGGGCGAAGGTGCTCGAATGGTTCGAGACCGAGATCACCGATCAGGGCGGCGAGGTCGTCGCGAGGGTCCGCCGTGAGGTGTACGTGCGCGAGAAGAAGCGGGTCACCGCCCGTTAACCTTCCGGTGCGAAGCTCGCGCGATGACGCTCGCACGACGCCTGGAGCTCCGCGACGCCATCGCCATCGGCCTCGGCTCGATGCTGGGGGCGGGGGTCTTCGCGGTGTGGGCGCCGGCGATGGGGGTCGCCGGCTCCGGCATCCTGATCGCCCTCGCGATCGCCGCCCTCGTCGCCTACGGCAACGCGACCTCCTCGGCGCAGCTCGCGGCTGCGCATCCGGTCGCCGGCGGCACCTACGCCTATGCGCGCGCGGGGATCGGACCGTGGTCGGGATTCATCGCCGGGTGGTGCTTCCTCATCGGGAAGCTCGCCAGCTGCGCCGCCATGGCGATGACCTTCGCCGCCTACGCCGCACCGCCGGGGTGGGAGGCGCCCGTCGCCGTCCTGGCGGTCGCGGCGCTCGCGACGGTCAACTGCTTCGGCGTGACGCGCACGGCCCTGGCCACGCGGATCCTCGTCACCGTGGCGCTTCTGGGGCTGGCGATCGTCGTCGCGGCGAGCATGGCGGCCGCGCCCGCGGCCGACGCGCCCCCGCTCCCCGACCCCACCGCCTATGGCGTGCTGCAGGGAGCAGGGCTCCTGTTCTTCGCCTTCGCCGGCTATGCGCGGATCGCGACGATGGGCGAGGAGGTCCGCGACCCGGGCCGCACGATCCCTCTCGCCATCGGCATCGCACTGGGAAGCGCGCTGCTGGTGTACCTCTTCGTCTGCGCCGCCGTGGCGGTGACTCTCGGAGCGGATGCCGCCGCCCACCCCGCTCCGCTCCTCGGCGTCGTCGAGGCCGCCGGATGGTCGGGCGCCGCGCCGCTCGTCCGCATCGCCGCCGCGGCGGCCTCGCTGGGGGCGCTCCTGGCACTGCTGACCGGGATCGGGCGCACCACCCTCGCCATGGCGCGGGAGGGCGACGTCCCCCGCTTCCTGGGAGTCGTCGACGAGCGGTGGCGGGTCCCGCGCCGCGCGGAGATCGCGACCGCCCTCCTGGTCGTCGCGATCGTCCTGGTCGCCGACCTTCGCGGGGCGATCGGATTCTCGTCCTTCGGCGTGCTCCTGTACTACCTCATCGCGAACATCGCGGCCTTCCGCCAGCGCGGCGCCGCACGCCGGTATCCTCGTCCTCTCCAGGCCGTGGGAGCCGCCGGCTGTCTCGTGCTCGTCGCCGCTCTCCCGCCGAGCGCGTCGCTCATCGGCATCGCCGTCGTCGTGATCGGAGTCGGATACCGGATGCTGCGCCTGCGCGCCCGGGCGCCCAGTCGGCGAGAATAGACCCACGATGACCACCCCGACGCTCAATCGCGCCGCGCGCGCCGAGTACCGCCGCATGAGGAAGGCGCCGGGCATGCCGGCGGCGACCCACCGCGGAGTGCACTGCGACAGCGGCATCCGGATGGCCGCCGACGACGGCACGATCCTGCTGACCGATCACTGGTACGCGGAGGACGCCGGCGAGCAGATCGTCCTCATCCGCACGCCCTACGGCCGTGCGGACATCTCCGGGATCGCCCTCTTCATGGCCCGGCGCGGCCACCATGTCGTCGTGCAGAGCTGCCGGGGCACGTTCGGCTCGGAGGGCGATTTCGACCCTCTCCGCCACGAGGCCGCCGACGGTCAGGCCACCCTCCGCTGGCTGCGTGCGCAACCCTGGGCGAGCGGCCCGGTCGCGACCTGGGGAGGAAGCTACGTGGGCGTGACCCAGTGGGCGTACTGCTCGGGCGAGGAGCGTCCCGACTCCATGGGCATCGAGCAGTCGGCCCGTCGATTCGATGCGGCCATGGCCTATCCGGGCGGCGGGTTCGCGATCGACACCCTGCTGTCCTGGGCCTTCATCCTCACCGCCCAGGAGCGATCGGTCTGGGGCAGGATCACCGCCGCTCTCGGCGCGCCCGCGGCCCTGATACGCGGCACCCGGGCGATCCCCCCGGCCGATGCGGTGCGGCTCGCCTACGGCACGGACCTCCCCTTCTTCCGCGCGTGGGTCGAGCACAGCGATGCCGGCGACCCCTGGTGGGAGCCGGCGCACTTCGCCGAGAGGCTCGACCGCATCCCGCCGGTGTTCCTGGTCGCCGGGTGGCAGGACCTGTTCCTGGAGGGTCAGCTCTCCGACTACGCGGCCCTGCGCGAGGCCGGGTACTCGCCGCGGCTGGTCGTCGGGGACTGGGTGCACGGCGCGCCCGATGCCGCGGTGCACGCGGTGCGAGAGGCCCTCCGCGGATTCGCCGGCGAGACCACGGCTCCCGTGTCGGTCCAGATCACCGGAGGGGGCGGATGGCGGGACTTCTCCGAATGGCCGCCGCCGGTGACGATGATCGAGCGCGAGCTGACGGCGGAGGGCGCCCTGGAGGATGTGCGCGAGGGGCGCACCGAGGCCTCGCTCTCCTACCGCTACGACCCGAACGATCCCACCCCCGCCTCCGGCGGCCGCACGCTCACCCCGCTCCGCGCCGGCCGGCACATCCAGCTGCTCCGGGAGAGGCGCGCCGACGTGCTGCTGTTCACCGGGGAACCCTTGACCGGGGAACTGCTGCTCACCGGCGTCCCGGAGATCGAGCTCACCCTCGCCTCCACGAACCCGCGCGTGGACCTCTTCGTACGGCTCTGCGAGGTCGACGAGAAGGGGATCTCCTGGACGGTCACCGACGGCTACCGACGGCTCGCACCGGACGCCGCGCCCGGCGCGCCCCGCCGCGTCCTGCTGCCCCTGGCGCCGCTCGCGCACCGCTTCGCAGCGGGCAGCCGCCTGCGCGTGCAGATCTCCTCGGGGGCGCACCCGCTGTATCTGCGCAACTCCGGCACGAACGACCCGATCCGGGATCACTCGCGTCTGATCCCGAGCGATCAGACGGTGCTCTTCGGGGGCGAGGAGCCCGCGATCCTGCGCCTGCCCGCGCTCAGCCGAGGGGCTTGATCTCCAGGGCGCCCGGGACCGCGCCCGCAGGCAGCGTCGCGAAGGCCGTGTAGCCGTCGGATGCCGCCCGCTCCAGGAGAGCCTTCAGGTTCTTGGTGCGCCGCTCCAGGCGCACCCGGGCTCCGGGGCCGAGCGCGCCCAGCAGCGCCGCCTTGTGCGCGGCGAGCTCGGAGACCGGCACCTCCGCATCGTGCACGAGGACCACCGCCGCGGTCCCGGTCTCCTCGTCCACCGCGACGAGATCCACGAGCCGCTCGAACCCGAGCGAGAAGCCGACCGCGGGCACGTCCTGGCCGAGGAACCGGCCGATCATGCCGTCGTAGCGGCCACCGCCGCCGAGGGAGTAGGCCACGCTCGGGTGG
>CAYOTY010000116.1:1649-8141 GCA_964406995.1 uncultured Microbacterium sp. | reverse complement strand
ATATCCTCGGCCAGAGGTGCACGGGTGAGCCCCTGCTCGGTCGGGACCTGCGCACCCTCGCCAACCGCAAGGTGCCGTATTTCCGGCGCCACATCGGCGCCGTCTTCCAGGACTTCCGTCTGCTCCCCTCGAAGACGGTGTTCCAGAACGTCGCCTTCACCCTGCAGGTGATCGGCGCCTCGCGGGCCTTCGTCCAGCAGGCGGTGCCGGAGGTGCTGGCCCTGGTAGGCCTGGACGGCAAGCAGAAGCGGATGCCGCACGAGCTCTCCGGCGGCGAGCAGCAGCGCGTGGCCATCGCCCGGGCGCTCGTGAACCGCCCGCAGGTGCTGCTGGCCGATGAGCCGACGGGAAACCTCGATCCCGCGACCTCGATCGACATCATGCAGCTGCTCGCCCGCATCAACGCCAGCGGCACGACCGTCGTCATGGCCACGCACGAGGCCTCCTTCGTCGACCAGATGCAGCGCCGGGTGATCGAGCTCCGTGACGGAGAGCTGATCCGCGACGACGTGCACGGCGGCTACGGTGACACCTCGCACCTCCCGAAGCTGGCCCCCGAGCCGGTCCGCGGGGTAGCCGCGGCCGAGGCACTGACAGCCGTGCAGGAGATCCTCGTGGAGGTCGGCGCCAGCGTGGAGGCAGGAGAGCCCGCGGAGCAGGACGAGATCGCCGCCGTGATCGATGGGCCGGAGGAGAAGGATGCTGTCGAGCCGTCGCCGGCATCCGCCTCCATAGATCTCGCCGCAGCCGAGCCCGCGGAGCCTTCCGGGCCTGCAGAGCCTTCCGAGCCCGATGAGCCCGTCGACCCCGAACCGGAACCCGAACCCTCGACGCGTGCGATCCCCCTCGCCCGGGTCGACGTGGACGTGGCAGAGCTCGGACTCGCCGACAGCCTCGGGCTCGCCGATGGCGCCGAGGACGATGAAGTGGGGCCGACATCATGAGGTTCGGACTCATTCTCGGCGAGGCGCTGACCGGCCTTCGCCGCAACGCCTCGATGGTGATCTCGGTGGTTCTGGTGACCTTCGTCTCGCTCACCTTCGTGGGCGCCGCGATGCTCATGCAGGCGCAGATCGGCACGATGCGCGCCTTCTGGGTCGATCGGGCCCAGGTGGCGGTGTACATGTGCTCCTCGCTGTCGCTGACGGCGACCTGCGCCGACGGCGGCGCCACCGAGGAGCAGGTCGCCGCCGTCCGAGAGCAGCTGGAGGGCCCCACGCTCTCGCCGCTGATCACGGGCATCGGCTTCGACACCAAGGAGGACACCTACGAGAAGACGCTCGACATCAGCTCGGACGGCCTTGCCGACCTCCTGACCGTCGACCAGATGTACGAGGTGTTCTGGGTCAAGCTCGCCGATCCCCAAGACGTGGACGTGATCGCCGAGGCGTTCGGAGGCGTCATCGGCGTCGATGAGGTCCGGGACCAGATGCAGTATCTCGACCCCCTCTTCTCGGCGCTCACCGTCGCCACCTACATCGCCGTCGGGGTGGCGGGACTCATGCTCATCGCCGCCGTCCTGCTGATCGCCACGACGATCCGGCTCTCCGCCTATGCGCGAAGACGCGAGATCGGCATCATGCGGCTCGTCGGAGCCTCGAACCGGTTCATCCAGACCCCCTTCGTGCTCGAGGGCGTGTTCGCCGCGTTCATCGGCTCGCTCCTGGCCAGCGCCGCGGTCGTCGCGGGTGTCCACTTCGGCGTCGAGAACTACCTCACCCACCGCGTGCCCTTCATCGTGACCTGGGTCGGGGTGGCGGATGCCGCACTGCTGGTCGTGCCGGTGCTCATCGGCATCGGTGTCGTCCTCGCCGCGCTGTCGGCGGGCTTCGCGATCCGCCGCTGGCTGCGGGCCTGACGCCCTGCGGGTCGTCGCGGGCCGTCGCGAGTCGACCGTGATAGCGATAGACTGGCAGGCTGCCCGCGGCATCCGGTCTCGGGCGAAGACCATGCAGGAGAACGCCATGCCCAGGGAACGCGGGGAGAAGGTCGTCGCGACCAACCGACGCGCTCGTCACGACTACTCGATCGAGAAGACGTACGAGGCGGGGCTCGTGCTGACCGGGACCGAGGTGAAGTCCCTCCGCCAAGGGCGCGCGAACCTCAGCGACGGCTACGCGTACATCAAGGACGGCGAGGCGTTCCTGGACGCCGTGCACATCCCGGAGTACTCACAGGGGCACTGGACGAACCATGCCTCCAAGCGCATACGCAAGCTCCTGCTGCACAAGGACGAGATCGTCAAGCTCTCGCACGCGATCTCCGCGGGCGGCTACACCCTCGTGCCGCTGAAGCTCTACTTCTCCGACGGCCGGGCCAAGGTCGAGATCGCCGTCGCCAAGGGCAAGCGCGAGTTCGAGAAGCGCCAGACCATCCGCGAGCGGGAGGACAGGCGCGAGGCCGAGCGCGCCATGCGCACCCGCAATCGCCTGGGCGAGTAGGCGCCAGGGCTGTTCCCTTCCGGGCCGTCTCGCGGTAGCGTCTGGCCATGGGAGCACAGGTCGAACAGCGCACGTTCACCCGGCAGGACCGGCAGCGGTTCCGCGCGAAGGTCACCGACTGCCTCGATGTACTGGCGACCCTTCTCGCCGAGGGTCACTTCGACACCTCCGAGCCGCGACTGGGAATGGAGATCGAGCTGAACCTCGTCGGCGAGACGGGGGAGCCGGCCATGTCGAACGCGGCGGTGCTGGAGGCCGTCGCCGACCCCGCCTTCCAGACCGAGCTCGGTCAGTTCAACATCGAGATCAACGTCGCGCCGAGGCCCCTGCGCGGAATGCAGGTGGCCGAGCTCGAGGAGGCGCTCCGCGAGGCGCTGAACCAGGCGGATGCCCGGGCACGCTCGGTCGGCAGCGGCCTGGCGATGATCGGCATGCTGCCCACACTCACCGAGCGTCACTTCGATGCGCAGTGGCTTTCGGACGACCCGCGCTACGACCTGCTCAGCCAGCAGATCCTCGCCGCCCGCGGGGAGGACATCGAGCTGCAGATCGACGGCGTGGCGATGCCGGGCGCGAACCGGCAGGAGCGGCTGGACATCATCACCGACACGATCCTCCCCGAGGCCGCCTGCACCTCGGTGCAGCTGCACCTGCAGGTGGCGCCCGAGGACTTCGCCTCGTACTGGAACGCCGCGCAGACCATCGCCGGCGTGCAGGTGGCGCTCGCCGCCAACTCGCCGTTCTTCGCCGGCCGTGCGCTGTGGCACGAGACCCGCATCCCGCTCTTCGAGCAGGCGACCGACACGCGCTCCCCGGAGATGCAGAACCAGGGGGTGCGCCCGCGCGTGTGGTTCGGAGAGCGCTGGGTGACGTCGATCTTCGACCTCTTCGAGGAGAACTCGCGCTATTTCCCCTCGCTCCTCCCCGTGTGCTCCGACGAGGATCCGCGCGAGGCGGTCGCCGCGGGCCGGGCGCCGACGCTCTCCGAGCTCACCATGCACAACGGCACCGTCTACCGCTGGAACCGCCCCATCTACGACTGCGCCGACGGCGGCTACCACCTGCGGCTGGAGAACCGGGTGCTGCCGGCGGGGCCGAGCATCGTGGACGTGCTGGCCGATGCCGCCTTCTACTACGGCCTCGTGCATTCCCTGGCGCACTCGGATCGCCCGCTGTGGACGCAGATGACCTTCGACGCGGCCGAGGAGAACCTGCACGCCGCCGCCCGCGAAGGGCTCGACGCGCGGCTGTACTGGCCGGACGTCGGCTGGGTGGGGCCGCGCGAGCTCGTGCTCCGTCGCCTGCTGCCGCTGGCCGAGGAGGGCCTGGCCGACTGGGGCGTGGATGCCGCGGTGCGCGGCCGTTACCTGGGGATCATCGAAGCCCGGTGCCTCGCGGGACAGAACGGCGCGATCTGGCAGCGCGCGAACGTCGCCGCGCGCGAGCGGGCGGGCCAGGCGAGGCCGGCGGCGCTGCGCGGCATGATGCTCGACTACCTGCAGCTCATGCACGAGGGCACTCCCGTGCACACCTGGGAGCGGTGACTCCTCACCCTCGCGGACCGGGGGAACGGGCTAGAGCCGCGGGGTGAAGCCGAAGGTGCGGCCGAGGAAGGCCAGCTCGGTCTCCAGGGCCTTCACGATCGTCTCCGCGCGACGGAAGCCGTGGCCCTCGCCCTCGAAGAGCACGTACTCGTGCGGCACGCCGCGCGCGGCGAGGGCATCGCGGATGCTCTCCGACTGCGAGGGCGGCACGACCGCATCCTCGGTCCCCTGCAGGAGCAGCACCGGCACGTCGATCCGGTCGGCGTGCGTCAGCGGCGATCGCTCGATGTACACCTCCTCGGCCTCCGGGAGGGGGCCTACGAGCCCGTCGAGATAGTGCTTCTCGAAGTCGTGCGTGTCGGCGGCCAGCGCTCGGAGGTCGCTGACGCCGTAGCGGCTGATGCCCGCGCCGAAGACGCCGCCGCGCACGAGGCACGACAGCACGGTCCAGCCGCCGGCCGAGCCGCCGCGGATGGCCAGGCGCTCGGGGTCTGCGAGCCCTGCCTCGGCGAGACCGGATGCCGCGGCGAGCACGTCGTCGACGTCGACGACGCCCCACCGGCCCGCCAGGCGCTCGCGGTAGGCGCGTCCGTAGCCGCTGGAGCCGCCGTAGTTCACGTCCAGCACGCCGATGCCGCGGCTGGTGAAGTAGGCGATCGCGGCGGATGCCTGCCCCGACACGTGTGCGGTGGGCCCGCCGTGCACGAGCACCAGATAGGGAGGCTTCTCGCCCTCGGGTGCGTCGACCTCGGGATTGGTGGGCGGGTAGTCGAAGGCGTGGACGGGACCATGCGGGCCTTCGACGGTGATCTGGCGGGCGGGCGGCATCCACTCCGGGGCGGCGGCGATCCCGCCGCGGAGGAGCTGTGCGTCTCCGTCGATGTCGATGAGCCAGAGACCCGCCGGGCGGGTGGCGCCGGCGCCGGACACGAGCACGCGGCTTCCGCGGGCGTCGTCGATGCTGAGACCCGCGCTCAGCGGCAGGTCGAGTGTGCGGACGCCGCCGTCGGGAGAGATCACGACGAGCTCATCGGTGCCGTGGGTGCGCACGGCGACGATGCGTCCGTCCTCCAGCGGGCGATACCAGCGGTTGCCGAGCACCCACAGGCCGCCGCCGGTGTCGGCGTCCGCGGGGGCGACGGGTGCCGGCTCGCTCCCGTCGAGCCGCAGCCGGTAGAGGTTCCAGCGCCCGGTCGGGTCGTCGGCGAAGAGGAGCTCGTCGTCCGAGACCCACTCCGGCTGCAGGGCCGCGGTCGTCGGATGGCTGCGGAAGGCGTTCACCGCGTCGTCGGTGCGCGCCACGCGCAGGCTCGCCTTCTCCCACGGCATGCACGGATGGTCCCATGCGATCCAGGCGAGGTGCTCGCCGTCGGGCGAGAGCGCGGGGTGAGCGAGGAACCCGCTGCTGCCGCTCACGAGAACGCGCACGCCACCGTCGGATGCCGTCCGGCCGTCCACCGGGATCTCGACGATCGCGCGACGGATGTCGTCGCCGTCGTGAGTCTCCCGGATCGCGAGGAGGCGCCCCCGTTGGAGGGTCAGCCCGCCGTGGCGGGGTCCTTCCTCGGTGAGCGGCTCCGGAGCACCGCCGGGGACGAGCCGGTAGATGCGCTGATCGGCGTTCTCGACGAAGTACAGGATGCCGTCGGCATCCGCGGTCCAGGATCCGCCGCCGTACTCGTGCACGCGCGAGCGTGCGTTCCAGGGGGCGGGCAGGACCGCCTCCTCGGGCGCGCCCGAGCGGCGCACCGCGATCCGTCCGCCCTCGGCGGGGACCGACTCGCCCCACCACACCTCCTCGCCGACGAAGCGGGCGCCCTCGATGCGGGGCGAGTCCGTGGCGATCGCCGAGGCCGTGAACGGCGAGGGCCAGGAGCCGTAGGGCAGGGGCATGGAGTCTCCTTGTCGTGGCGGACGTCTTCGAGCCTAGCCGGGGCGAATGTGACAGCGGATGACGGGCGGGGTGCGAACGGGGCGCGGGCTGGCCTAGCGTGGGGGAAACGCACGGTTCGCCCCGTGCGTGGTGCGACAGCCGAGCCCGGCACCCGCCCGCAGACGACGCCTGTGCGTCGTGCGCGGATGCCCGGCCTACGACTTTCCACCGAGGAGCGACGATGTCTCACGACACACGTGATGCCGTGCCGTTCTCCTTCGAGCTGTATCCGCCGCGCACCTCCGCCTCGGAGGTCGCGCTGCACGAGACGGTGCTGCGCCTGGCCGAGGCGGGCCCGAGCTTCCTCTCCGTGACCTACGGCGCCGGGGGCTCCACGGGCGGCCGCTCGCTGGAGGTGCTGCGCTTCATCCGCGAGCACACGACGGTCGAGCCTCTCGCGCACCTGACCTGCGTCGGCAACAGCTACGCGGGCGCGGCGACCCTCATCCGCGAGTTCCTCGACGCGGGGATCCTCAGCTTTCTCGCTCTGCGCGGCGACCCTCCCGCGGGCTCCACGGAGCCGTTCCTCGGCGATCTGGAGAGCGCCGCCCAGCTCGTCCAGCTCATCGACCGG
>CAYOTY010000116.1:0-1639 GCA_964406995.1 uncultured Microbacterium sp. | reverse complement strand
CGTCGGGAAGGAAGCCGGGCGCGCCGAGCTCGGTGGCGTGCAGGCCGAGCGCGCCCCCTACGAGGAGGAGCCGGTGCCGGGCGTTCCCGGCGCCGTGCGCGTGCGCGAGCGCCGCAGGGCCAGCATCGCCGTCGCCGCCTTCCCCAAGGGGCATCCGCGGGCGACGCACCGCAGCCAGGACATCGAGGCGCTGCTGGCGAAGCAGGCGGCGGGGGCGACGTTCGCGCTGACCCAGCTCTTCTTCCACCCCGACGACTACCTCGTCTTCGTCGAGCGCGCGCGCCAGGCGGGAGTGACGATCCCGATCTACCCGGGCATCATGCCGATCACCTCGCCCGGGCGTCTCCGCCGGGTGCTCGAGCTCACCGGCGAGGAGCTGCCGAACGAGCTCGCGATCGCCCTGGAGGTCGAGCCGAGCCCCGAGGGGCGCGAGGAGATCGGAATCGAGTGGGCCGCGCGCCTGGCCCGCGAGGTCGTGGCCGGCGGTGCGCCCGGCGTGCACCTCTACGCCTTCAACCAGCACCGCACCGTCCTGTCCGTCCTCGCCGAGGCCGGAATCATTCCCACGCCGTCCCTGCGCGGCTGATTACCCACCACGAAGAAAGGACCGATCATGACCGCATTCCCCGAGGGCACGATTCTCGGCTACCCCCGCATCGGACGCCGTCGTGAGCTCAAGCGCGCCGTGGAGGCGTTCTGGGCCGGTCGCCTCGCGGAGGCGGAGCTGGAGGCGGCGGCGGCCGAGCTGCGCGCCGCGAATCGCGAGCGCCTCGCCGAGCTCGGCCTCGGCCGCGAGGACTCCTCGATCCCGGAGTCGTTCTCCTACTACGACCAGGTGCTCGACGCCGCCGTCACGGTGGGCGCGATCCCGGAGCGCTTCGCGGATCTTCGTGAGGCCGACGGCACCGTGGGGCTTCCCGCCTACTTCACCATCGCCCGCGGGGAGGGGGAGCGCGCGCCGCTGGAGATGACCAAGTGGTTCGACACCAACTACCACTACCTTGTGCCCGAGATCGGCCCCGAGACGGCGTTCTCGCTCGCCAGCGACCGCCTCGTGCGCGAGACCTCCGAGGCCGTCGCCGCAGGGTTCCGCACCCGCCCGGTGATCGTGGGGCCGGTCACGCTCCTCGCCCTGGCGAAGGCGTCGGATGCCGCGCCCGAGGGCTTCTCGCCGCTGTCTCGCCTGGCCGACCTGCTGCCCGTCTACGTCGAGCTGCTCGCGCGCCTGAAGGCCGCTGGTGCCGAGTGGGTGCAGCTGGACGAGCCGGCGCTCGTGAGCGAGTCCCTGCCGACGGATGCGGGAGAGCTCGCCACAGCCGCGGAGCAGGCGCTCGCCGTGCTCGGCGGCTCCGCGGACCGCCCCGCGATCTTCGTGGCCGCGCCCTATGCGGCGCTGGACGCAGCCTTCGGCGTGCTGGCGGCGGCGCCGATCGAGGCGATCGGCGCCGATCTGGTGCGCGGCGGTGTCCCGGCGTCCGTCCCGGGCCTCGAGGGCAAGGTGCTCGTCGGCGGCGTGATCGACGGTCACAACATCTGGCGCGGCGATCTTGCCGGCGCCTTCGAGAGGCTCGAGGCGCTGAAGGGCCTCGGCGCCCGCGAGGTCGCGGCTGCCACCTCGACCTCGCTCCTGCACGTCCCG
>CAYOTY010000115.1:0-8282 GCA_964406995.1 uncultured Microbacterium sp. | reverse complement strand
GGAGTCGGCCCGCGCCCTTCGAGCGACTTGCGATTCTTGCCGCCGGTGCCCTTGGTGGGACCCTTCTTCTTGCCCTTGCTCGCGCCGGGGCGCCCTGGCTTAGCCATTGTCGATACTCCAATGCGTTCCGTCTGCGGAATCCTCAAGTGTGATTCCGGCGGCCGTCAGCGCGTCGCGGATGCGATCTGCAGCGGCCCAGTCCTTGTCCACGCGCGCCCGGGCACGCTGGGCGATCATCTCCTGCACGAGGGCGTCGAGGGCGGATGCCTCTCCCTCTGCCCGCGCAGATCCGGTGCTGTCCAGTCCGAGCACCGTCAGCATGGCGGCCACGGCTCGCGATGCCTCGACCGCCGCCGTGCGGTCGCCGCCGTCCAGCGCCGAGTTCCCCGCGCGGACGGTCTCGTGCAGTACGGCCAGCGCCTGGGGGACGCCCAGATCGTCGTCCATCGCACTCGCGAACCCCGCGGGGATCGGGCCGGGGACGACGGCGATGGGATCGGCATCCGTGGCCCGCACCACCCGCTGCTGGAAGGAGCGGATGCGCTCCAGCGCCGCCTCCGCCTCCGCCCACGAGGAGTCCGAGAGGTCGAGGCCGGAACGGTAGTGGGCGGCGGCGAGCGCGTAGCGCACGACGAGCGGGTCGTGGGCGGCGAGCACGTCTTCGGCGAGCACGAAGTTGCCGAGCGACTTCGACATCTTCTGGCCCTCGACGTTGACCAGGCCGTTGTGCACCCAGTACTGCGCGAAGCCGTCTCCCGCGGCCGTGGACTGAGCGAGCTCGTTCTCGTGGTGCGGGAAGCGCAGATCCAGGCCGCCGCCGTGGATGTCGAAGGATGCGCCCAGATAGCGCTTCGCCATCGCCGAGCACTCGATGTGCCAGCCGGGTCGGCCCGGCCCCCAGGGCGACTCCCATGCGGCATCCGCCGGCTCGCCCTCCTTGGCGCCCTTCCAGAGGGCGAAGTCCTGCGGATTGCGCTTGGCGCGCGGGTCGGCGTCGGCCGCGGGCTCCATCGCATCCGGCGATTGGCGGGTCAGCTGGCCGTAGTCGGCCCAGGAGCGCACGTCGAAGTAGACATCGCCGGACCCGTCGGATGCGGGGTAGGCGTGCCCGCGCTCGATCAGCGTCTGGATGAGTGCATGCATCTCGGGGATCGAACCGGTGGCGCGCGGTTCGTAGGTGGGCGGAAGGATGCCGATGGCGGAATACGCCGCGGTGAACTCCCGCTCCATCCGATAGGCCAGGGCCCACCAAGGCTCTTCCGCGGTGGCGTTCGCGAGCACCTTGTCGTCGATGTCGGTGACGTTGCGCACGAAGGTGACCCGATCGAAGCGGTGAGCGAGCCACCGCCGCAGCAGGTCGAAGCTCAGCGCGGCACGCACGTGTCCGATGTGCGGCCCCGACTGCACCGTCGGCCCGCACACGTACATCGTCACGTTCGAGGGGTCGAGCGGAACGAAGTCGCGCAGGGCCTGCGCGCGGGTGTCATAGAGCCGGATCGTCACTGCACCAGCCTACTGGGGGCGGCCTGGATGACTCATCCGCACAAGATGGACGTGCACAACCGCGGACGCTATGGCCGACACGCCGTGGTTCACCACCGCCCCACGGCGTGGCATCCGCCGTTGTGCGCAGTCACGAGCCACGCAGGCACAATGGTGGGGTGCGCTATGCGATCGTCGTCCTCCTCGCCGCCGTGCTCTTCGGCACCACCGGCACCAGCCAGGCCCTGGGGCCGGCGGACACCACGCCGTTCTCGGTGGGCGCTGTCCGGCTGACGATCGGAGGGATCGTGCTGGGCGCCATCGCCTTCGCCCTCTCCGCTCGGAGGCGGCGGAGAGCGGATGCCGCGCCCCGCCGCCGGCTCGACCTGCGCTCGGGGCTGCTCATGGCCGCGACGGGTGCGAGCCTGTGGCTCTACCAGCCGCTGTTCTTCTTCGGCACGGAGCGCAACGGCGTCGCCGTGGGCACGGTCGTCGCTCTCGGCTCCTCGCCGATCATGGCGGGCCTCCTGGAATGGGCGATCAGGAGGAAGCATCCGACGGCGGTGTGGATCGGCGCGACCGCGCTGGCGACGGCGGGCGTGGTGCTGCTGGCCTTCGGCGGCGGCGAGGCGACGGGGGCCGATCCGCTGGGCCTGCTCGCCTCGCTCGGCGCCGGCGCCTCCTTCGCGATCATCGCCAACGCCCAGCGAAGACTGCTCGACGACGGCTGGGATCCGTTCACGGTGGTCGGGGCGATGGGCATCACCTCGGCGATCCCCGCGATCGTCTCGCTGCCCTTCCTGGACATCGGGTGGCTCGCCTCCTCGCACGGCATCGTCACCGCGCTCTGGCTCGGCCTGGCCACCATCACCGCCGCCTACGCGATGTTCACGTGGGGACTCAGCGGCCTCACGGCGGCGACGGCGGCCACGCTCACCCTCGGAGAGCCCCTGACCGCGGCGCTGCTGGGCGTGATCGTGCTCGGCGAGCAGCTCTCCGCCCTCGCGATCGCGGGGCTCGCGGTGCTCGCCACCGGCCTGGTCCTGCTGGCCTGGGGCTCGCGCGCGGGCCGCGATCCGAAGCCCTTCGCCGTGGAGGCGTGACGACATCTCCGCGGCACACGATCCGTTTACCATCGGATCATGACCACGGGTACGACTGCTCTCCGATTCCGCGAAGACGATCTGAGCGGTGAGGCGACCCGCGTGCTCATCGACGCCCATGTGCGGGGGATGCGCGAGGGCTCGCCCGAGGAGAGCTGCCACGTCCTGGATCCCGACGGACTCCGCGACGCGAGCGTCACCTTCTGGTCGGCATGGCACGAGGAGCAGCTCGCCGGCATCGGCGCCCTCAGGGATCTCGGCGACGGGCGCAGCGAGGTCAAGTCCATGCGCGTCGACGACCGATTCCGCGGCACCGGCGTCGGACGCGCACTGCTCCGCCACCTGATCGCTCAGGCCCAGGCGCGCGGTGTCGTCACGCTCTGGCTGGAGACGGGAGCGCAGGGCCACTTCCTGCCCGCTCGGCGCCTCTACGCGAGCGAGGGCTTCACGGAGTGCCCGGCATTCGCGCCGTACCGGCCCGATCCGGCATCCGTCTTCATGACGCTCGCGCTTATCTGAGAAAAGGAACGTAGCCCGAGGCAAGGAGATCTTCACGCTTCTCGTCCTTGCCTGGAACCACTTTCCTCATCTGGGGAAACGAGCAAGGAGCACCGCGACCGCGGTCGCCGAGATCCCCTCGCCCCGACCGGTGAAGCCCAGCCCGTCGGTGGTCGTCGCCGAGACCGAGACCGGAGCCCCGAGCGCCTGGGACAGCACCTCCTGGGCTTCAGCGCGACGCGAAGCGAAGCGCGGCCTGTTGCCCTGGAACTGCACCGAGACGCTGCCGATCGCGAACCCGGCCGCTTCGACCAGACGGCGCGTATGCGCGAGGAAGACGTCGGCGTGGGCTCCGGAGAACTCGGGACGGTCCACGCCGAAGTGCTCGCCGATGTCGCCGAGGCCCGCCGCCGACAGCAGGGCGTCGACGATCGCGTGGGCGACCGCGTCCCCGTCGGAGTGCCCCGACAGCGCCGGCTCCCCCGGCCACTCGAGCCCCGCGAGCCACAGGTGCCCCTCGCCTCCGAAGGCGTGCACATCGGTCCCCACCCCGACCCGCGGGGCGGAGGGACCCGGATGCAGCAGGCGTCTCGCCCGCTCCAGGTCGGCGGAGGTGGTGATCTTGAAGGCATTGGCCGACCCCGGGATGTGCCGCACCCGGAATCCCGCGGCGGCGAACAGCGCGGCATCGTCCGTGTAGTCCGCGCCGGATGCCGCAGCCTGCGCGTAGGCGCTCTCGAGCAGTCCCCGGGGGAAGCCCTGCGGGGTCTGCGCGGCCACGAGCTCCGAGCGGTCGACGGCCTCCGTGACCTCCGCTCCGGCGACCCTCTTGAGGGTGTTCACCACCGGGACCGCGGGGATGACGCCGTCGGTGGCGGTCACGGCGTCCGCCACCGCATCGATCTGCGCGGCCGGCGTGAGAGCCCGCGCCGCATCGTGCACGAGCACGGTCGTCACCTCCGCCCAGAGCGCGGCGAGCCCGGCGGCGACCGACTGCTGGCGGGTGGCGCCCCCGGTGACGACGCGGCCCAGTGCCGCCCGGTCCCCCGCGGCTTCGCGCAGCTCGGTCTCGGCCTCGCCCTCGTGCCCGGCGGGCGCGACGACGACGACCTGCGCAGGCGCCGCGGCGAACACGCCGTCCAGCGCATGGCGCAGGATCGAGCGCTCGTCGATGCCGACGAAGGCCTTGGGCGCACCGGCGGCCAGACGCGTGCCGGAACCGGCGGCGACGACGATGACCGCCGTCTGGGGCACGGGAAGGAGAGTCACACCCTCACGTTACCCGCGCGCATCTCCGCGATGGAGGAGCAGCTGCCGCGTTCTGCCGGAACGACCGATGCGATTCCGACGGGAAGCGACGGATGATCCGCGATTCAGGAGGCGAGGACCTCGTCGAGGAGGGCGGCGGCCTTCTCCTCGTCGACCTTCTCGGCCAGAGCCAGCTCGCTCGTGAGGATCTGGCGGGCCTTGGCCAACATGCGCTTCTCCCCGGCCGACAGCCCGCGATCCTGGTCGCGGCGCCACAGGTCGCGGACGACCTCGCTGACCTTGATCACATCGCCCGAGGCGAGCTTCTCCAGGTTCGCCTTGTACCGACGGGACCAGTTGGTGGGCTCTTCGGTAAAGGGCGCACGCAGCACCTCGAACACCTGGTCGAGACCCTCTTTCCCGATGACGTCGCGCACGCCCACGAGATCGACGTTCTCCGCCGGCACCTCGATGACCAGGTCGCCCTGGGTGACGTTGAGCTTCAGGTATTTCTTGGTCTCGCCCTTGATGACTCGATCCTTGACCTCGATGATCGTCGCGGCTCCGTGGTGGGGGTAAACGACCGTCTCGCCAACCTCAAAAAGCATAAAATCGTGTCCTTTCGGCAACCTTAAGGATACCACAGGCGCACATGCGCTAAGGTTCGCGCCCGCAATGCACGGCCCGGGCAACGGATGTCGCCGCATACGCATAGAATGAGAGGTGGACATCCCGCTGCCACCCAGGAGGACCAGTGAAATCGCGCCTTGTTGCGTCCGTCGCCCTCAGCGCTCTCGTTCTCGCCGGAGCGACCGGCTGCACCTTCATCACCCCCCAGTCGACGCTCCTTCCGTACTCGGCATCCGACGGCGTGAACATCGCCGACTCGGGAACGGTGCTCGTGCGCAACGCGATGATCATCACCAACGAAGACGGCACGGCGGGCAACTTCGTCGGCGCGCTCATCAACAACACCGACTCCGCGCAGAGCCTGGACATCTCCTTCGACATCGCCGGTGTGGCCCCGCTGAACGTGAACGTCCCGGCCGGCGAGAGCATCAGCTTCGGCGGCACCACCGACCCGCTGCCGATCGACGGCTTCACCGCGATGCCGGGCAGCACCGTCTCGGTGGTCTTCAGCTCCGGCGGCCAGACCGGCTCGCCCACCGAGGTTCCGGTGCTCGACGCCACCCTCGACTCCTACAGCGACCTCGCTCCCTGACATCGGATGCACGAGAAGGGCGCCTCCGCATCGCGGGGGCGCCCTTCTTCTGCGCTCAGGCGTCGTCGAAGCGGTAGCCGAGACCGCGCACGGTGACGAGCATCTTCGGCTCGCTCGGGGTGACCTCGATGCGCGAGCGGATGCGCTTGATGTGCACGTCCAGCGTCTTCGTGTCGCCGAAGTAGTCACTTCCCCACACTCGGTCGATGAGCTGACCGCGGGTGAGCACGCGGCCCGCGTTGCGCATGAGCATCTCCAGCAGCTCGAACTCCTTCAGCGGCATGTTGATCGGATCGCCGTCGACGGTGACCGTGTGCCGGTCGATGTCGAGCACGACGCGCCCGCCGGCCAGCACGCGCTCGTCAAGGTGATCGGCCTCCTCGGCGGCCGCACGACGCAGGACCGCGCGCATGCGCGCGAGCAGCTCTCGCGAGGAGTAGGGCTTGGTGATGTAGTCGTCCGCGCCGAGCTCGAGCCCCACGACGATGTCGACCTCCGAGTCCTTCGCGGTGAGCATGATGATCGGCACGGTCGATGCGCCCCGGATTTGGCGGCACACCTCCGTCCCCGACATCCCGGGAAGCATGAGATCCAGCAGCACGACGTCGGCACTGCGCTCCCGGAACGCCTCGAGAGCGCCGGGTCCGTCCTCGGCGATCTCCACCTCGTAGCTCTCCCGCCGCAGCAGATAGGCGAGCGGTTCGGCCAGGTCGGGCTCATCCTCGACGAGAAGGATGCGGGTCATCTCTGTGCTCCCTGTGCTGTGCGGGCACGCGCGGCCTTGCCGCCCTCGCGCTTCTTCTTTTTCTTCTTCTTCCCCCGCTGCTCTCGCACGGGCGCCTCGATCAGGGGAAGACGGATGGTGAAGGTCGATCCGCGGCCCGGCCTCGACCATACCTTCACCTCGCCGCCGTGCCGCTGTGTGGCGTGCTTGACGATGGAGAGCCCCAGACCCGTCCCGCCCGTCCGGCGCGAGCGCGCTTCGTCGGCGCGGTAGAAGCGCTCGAAGATGCGGTCGCGGTCGGCCTCGGAGATGCCGATGCCCTGGTCGGACACCGAGATCTCGACGACCGCGCCCACGGTCTTGACGGCGACGGCGACCCTCGCGCCCCGCGGAGAGTAGGCGATCGCGTTGGCGATGAGGTTGCTGACCGCCTCGACGAGGATCTGCGTGTCTCCGGTGACCCAGGCTCCGCGATCGCCGCCGCGCACGAGCTCGACCCCCGCGGAGTCGGCTTCGACCTGATGCGCTTCGACGGATGCGGCCACGACCTCGTCGATCGCCACGGCCTCCCGCTCGGCGACGCCGTCGGAGGCCTGCAGCCGGGAGAGGCTCAGGATGCGACCCGTGAGGTTCCCCAGCCGCCCCGCCTCGGCGGAC
Organism: uncultured Microbacterium sp.; assembly: GCA_964406995.1. Lineage (GTDB taxonomy): Bacteria > Actinomycetota > Actinomycetes > Actinomycetales > Microbacteriaceae > Microbacterium. Next base: position 1,348 of record CAYOTY010000115.1, on the reverse strand, counting down.
AGCCGCACGGCGAAGGTGCGCACCTGCGCGGGGTCGTCGGCGGCCAGCTCGATCGCCTCCGCCAGGAGGCTGACCGCACCCACCGGAGTCTTCAGCTCATGACTGGTGTTCGCCACGAAATCGGTGCGCATCTGCTCCAGGCGCTCCTGCTCGGTGACGTCGCGGATCACCAGGAGCGTGAGCTTCGGGCCGAGCGTGCTGGCGCGGGCGGAGACGATCCTCGGATCCAGACTCAGGCCGCCGCGGGTCAGGCGCATCGTGTCGGCCTGCGGGGTGCGGGAGAGGCGTGCCGAGCGCACGAGGGAGCGAAGCTCCGGATTGTCCAGGAGCGCGTCCACAGCGATCCCGTACCGCTCGGCGGCCGCCGAGGTGGCCAGCACCAGCCCCGAGGCATCGACCACGCATGCGGCATCCTCCATGCCCGTCAGGACAGCGGCGACCCCTGCAGGCAGAGTGGTGGAGTGCTCCTGCTGGACCTCTGCCCGCATCCGATACGACCAGAACACGATGAGGGAGGTCCCGACACCGACGACGACTCCCAGCGCGAGCGAAAGCAGCGCGATCTGCGTCGTGTCCATGAGTACAGAGTAGGGCGCGATCCGTGGCGACACCCGTTGTTCCCGGGAAATCAGGGGCTTCGAGGGCTACTATTCACATATCGGGCACCAGCCGTTAACCTTCGGCGATGAGAATCGCCCCAGACCGCCGGCGCGAAAGATCCGTGTCCCTGCGCGCGGCCTCCGCCTGACTTGCAGAAAGGTTGCGCTCGCACATGCGCGAAGTCTTCCACCAGTCCCTCGAAGAACTCCAGAGTCAGCTCGTCGAGATCGCCGAGCTCGTCACCGTCGCGATCGACAAGGCCACCCGCGCGTTCGCGGAGAGCGACGTGTCCCTCGCCGAGGAGGTCATCACCGACGACTCGAAGATCGACGAGCTCGCCGTGGTGCTCGACGAGCAGGCGATCGAGATCCTCGCCCGTCAGCAGCCGGTCGCCCGCGATCTGCGCATCGTCGTCACGGCCCTGCGCGTGAGCGCCTCGCTCGAGCGGATGGGCGACATGGCCGAGCACATCGCTCAGCTGGCACGTCTGCGGTTCCCGGAGCGGGCGATCCCGAAGGGCCTGAAGAGCACCTTCCTGAAGATGGGCGAGCTGGATGTCGAGGTCTCGCGCCTGCTGACCGAGCTGCTGCGCACCCAGGACCTGCTTCTGGCGGACAAGATCCGCAACGCCGACGACGACATCGACGAGCTGCACGCCAAGGTCTTCGAGAAGGTGCTCAGCGACAACTGGAAGGGCGAGGCGATCGCCACGGTCGACGCGACCCTCGCCAGCCGCTATCACGAGCGC